>JAFWWK010000048.1 GCA_017523615.1 Clostridia bacterium | reverse complement strand
TCGTCGGCGGACTGGTTCAGTTCCTCGATGGCGTCTGCCACCTCGTCGGGCTCCATGTCCTTGACCGCATGGGAGAACAGGCGCGCCAGAAGAGACTTTTGCTTGCTAAGTTTGTTCGCCATGGTCTTATCATCCCTTTCTGTCTGCTCAGTGGCAGAATCCTTTATAGCAACGCGGTGGCCAGCGCGGCCGGCCGGTACGACCGCGATGTGGTTCCCACGGATTGCCCGTTGAAAAATACGGCCGCCGGACTCTTCGTACCGGCAGTCGTAGCCGCAGGAGACTTCCCTCCTGCCGTCCCGGATGGCCTCGATCAGCCGGGGGGACGTGATGAACAGGTCAGCCAGGAGCATGTCCGCCTCGTCACCGGTCCCGCGCCGGACGTTCTGGGCGTGGCCGGAATCGAAGGCGGTGATGTTGTCCCTTGTGACGCTGTCCGGCGGATGCTCGTCGGTGACGGGCTTGCCCTCAAACGACGCGATGGTGGCGGGGGAGAAGACCTCCTCCTCGGTGCGGAATACGTCCACCGTCTCGTTGGGATCGTCCTCCAGGCCCAGCTCGTACCGGAGATAACGCTGGGTGCCCGTCCGGGCGATGGGCACGTTGAGGCAGATCAGGTATCCTTCCGGGGTCAGGGTCTGGTTTTCGGAAAGGCGGGAGCCGTAGTAGGCTTTCACACGCTGTCACCCCCGGGCGCGGGGACCGGGTCGGCGTCATCGTCCGAGGGGGCCGCGTCGTCGCTTTCATCGGCGGGGAGCGCGACGGCGGTCCACACCCCGTCCACCACCATCAGCACCTTGCCGTCGTCGGCCCTGGTCACGGCGGGCAGGCCGCTCCCTCCGCCGGGATTCTTTGACATTTCCTCAAGCGCCGCGGCGATGCGTTCGTTGGCATGCTGGATATCGCTCATTTTTCCACCTCCCTGCCGCCCTTGGGCGGCGCGTTGAATGTGATCCTCCTTACTCCGGTGCCGGAGTAGACGAGGCGGTTGCCGTTCAAAATGCACAGGGGCTGCCGGGGATCCAGCTCGACCGCCTGCTGGGCGCTCGCGGGTTTTGCGGGCTTCGCCTCGGCGGGCTTTGCCTCCGCGGGAGCTGTAATATTCGCCTCGGCCTGGGCCGCGGGCTTCGCCGCCTTCGCCTCGGCGGGAGCTGTGGTCTCCTGCGCATCGGCGGGGGCCGTCTGTTCTTTGGTGCGCTTCATGCGTTAGTCTCCTTTCTCTTCGGGCAGGCCGAAGCGCTGCCGGAATGCCTTGAGGGACGGGATGCTTTCGACGCTTCCCGACACGTGGACCTTGACGGGGAAATCGATGTCCTCCGGGGCCAGCACCGGCCGCGCCCTGCACCTGCAGTTGTAGATGCACCCGGGGTCGTAGCAGCCGCCGGAATTGTGGCTGTCGTCCCCGGGGAAAAGCGCCTCCGGGTTCGGCGGATCGGACCAGCGGCACAGGATGCCGTTCATGTTCCGGTGGGAGGAGCGCACCCGCTCGTCGCCCACGGAAAGCCAGGTGTAAAAATCCAGGCCCAGGTTTTCGCTGCGGGCCTTGATGAGGGCCGTGGAGGCCTTGGCCGATTCGGTGCGGGCGATCCTGCGGGCCTCGAATTCCCGAAGATTCTGGGCGGCCGCCCGGATCTCTTTGGTGATGTCCTCCGGCCGGACGCCCTCGAAGCGGCGCTTTTCCGCCAGGGCCGTGAACTTGCGGGCCATGGTGCGCGGCACCGTTTTGATGAGCGCGGCGTTTTGCTGGATGACGGACTGGACGGCCGGGCCGATGGCTGTGGAGCGGAGCTCCTGCTGGAGGGCTTTGTAGATCCGGCGGCCCTGGGAGGACGCGGCGGCCGCCTCCCGCCAGGAGGCTTTCTGCCCGACCGCCAGCATGGTGACCATCTGGCTGGCCGCCTGGCGGCACATGGAATCGAACCGGGGCGAAACGATGAATTTCGATATCGCCTGCTGCACCGCCTCCACGGTGGGGGCCTGCCGGATGGCCAGGTCCAGCTCCCGGAAGATGCGGTTGATCAGGTTTCGGTAGCGGTTCTCGGCCCGCCTGCGCAGGGCCTCGGCAAAGGTGCGGGGCGCTTTGGCGGCCGCGCCGGTGTGCCGCGCGATCTTCCGGGACAGCTCCACGTATTCGGGGCTGTTCAGCGGCGGCAGCGGATCCGGGAGGAGATTTACAGGGTAAGGGGACATGCAGTCAACTCCTGTCCTGGCAAAAGAAAACGACCGCCGCAAATGCAGCGATCGCCTCTCGTGATATGTTGTTCGCGTTTATCTGATCGGCTTTCCTTCCTTCCAGGCCTGCCGGGCCTGGTTCAGGGACATGTGGTTGGCGCATTCGCCTTCGTCAGGATAATCTTCCTGATAATCGTCATCCATCCAGTTGCATTTTTTGCAGCGCCTGAAACTGCCCGAAAAAGAGGGGAAAGCAGGCGTTCCGCATACCGGACAATTCTTTATCAGTTCTTCCCCGTCCTCATTGTACACAACCATGATACCGTCACCTCCATGAATCATTATATGGCCATACCCGGTAAAGTCAACGCGTTTTCCCTTTTGCGATGGATTTCCTGGCTTTTTCTTTCTGTTTCAAAAAATACTGGTATCCATTTTCTGCGCTGCTCTTGGGCTTATATAGAGTCATGAGCCCCCTTTGCGGATGCCCTTTCGCAAATTCGTTGGTGCTTTTGCGATAACGGACGATGTTGCCGTCGCTGTCCAGGAAACCATCGATATCCCCGCCTACGGGCTGCTGGCAAAGGTCTATGCCGCGCTGCTCATACTGCTTCGGAGACAGATCCGGGTACTGTTCCTTTCTGTGAGTCTCATGCTCTTTTCTCTGACTTGGGGTAAATCCGCGCTGCAGCTTGTTCGCGCCGGTCGCGGAGGGTTCGCTGTTCTGCCCCTTTTTCCCGCTTCCGCTCTGCTTCCCTCCGCCGGGCATCTTCCCTTCCGCAAACTGTCCGTTCTTTCGTTTCTGGCCGGGATAATCCAGCGTGTCGGCTGTGTCGGCGGTCGGACCGTCTTCCTCCGGTTCGTCCGGTTCTTTGGGCTCCTCCGGTTCGTACGGGCCGGGCATGCCCAGCTCGTCGAACATCGCGCCCGTTCCGTCGTCCGCGTTATCGATGTCGGCGTCGGTGATCGCGTTCCACATGCCGTACTGGGCGCCGGACTGCTTCAGCTCCCGCAGGGCCGTCTGCTGGCTGATGATCCCGGACTGGAACACGCTGACGATGGCCGCCGAGGACTGCTGGATCAGGCTTGCCCGTTCCTGCTCGGTGGTGTTGCCCACGGGGTTGAACTCGAAGTCGATATCGTCCGGGATCGCGCCCCAGGTGGACAGCGCGATGACCGGCATCAGCTTCTCGATGACCGGCCTGAGGAACGCTTCCTGCTCCTGCCGGATCTTGTCGTAGTAGTTGGTCAGGTCGCTTTCGCCGGTGGCGTTCATGCCGGCGGGGGAGCGTCCGAACAGCTTGGTCACCGGGATCTCGGCGGCGCCCGCGATGTCCAGCATGAACATTTCGTAAACGTCGGAAACGCCGGTGAAGGCGTACTGGGTGGTCTGCAGGTCGTCCTCCTTGTCCATCACGTTCATGCCCATGTTGGACTGCAGGAAGTTCTGCATGGCCAGCGTGGCGTAAAGCTCACGCTGCGTGCGGGCGTCGGCGGTCATCAGCATCTGGCCCAGGTCCGCCATTTTGTAGGTGCGGATGTTGGCCTGGAAGATGAGCTGCGCGATGTTCTCCGAGGAGGTGTTGCGCTTGTTGAGCTCGGTGAAGATGTGCTCGATCTCGCTCATGCCCCAGTAGTTTTCGCTCATCCGCTCGATGTAGGGAAGCTCCCGGCCGGTGAAGCGCACCACCCTCGAGTGGTGCACCCGCACGCCGGAGCCCCGGCCGGTGTCCGAAAGGGCGAAGGTGTAATACTCTGGCAGACCGTAGTCCGGGTCGTTGATGTCCGTCACCAGTCTGCCGTCCGGGTAGATGCCGCTCCAGCGGTCCGCGACGATCAGGCCCTTGAAGGACCCGGGCATCACAAGCCTGAGGTCCAGCGGCTGGTCCAGCATGTCCTCCTGGCCGTCGATGGCGATCACGCCGGCCGCGCCGCCGAAGAGGCGGCCCCACTTGAGGCCCTCGAGGATCCGCTGCTTTAAGTGCGTGCGGCGCTCGGTGGTCTCGTAGGCCTTGATCTGGTCCGGCTGGATCTGGCTGACGATGGAATACCAGTTCTTGGTCATGTCCTCGGGGATGGTGTCGATCACGCGGCTGGCGATCCAGTCGTTGCGGTACATCGACTGGAGCTTGGCGTAATCCTGGGTGATGCGGGTGATGGGATATTCCGAAGCCTCCATCAGGTTGGGTTGCCCGAAACCCAGGCGGGCGAAGGGATTGGAGAAGCTGTCGAATACTTGCCTGTCCTGCGCCTGCGTCCGCGGAGGCCGGTTCCTGTCCGTCGGCTGCCGGATCGCGTGTTTTCGGTTTCCCTTGTGCATCCTTTGTTCCTCCTGTGCGGGGATAAGAAAACCGCCGCCTCTTCAGGCAGCGGGT
>JAFWWK010000005.1 GCA_017523615.1 Clostridia bacterium | reverse complement strand
CCCCGTTACCTTCGGCGGACGCACCATTCCCGGCTTCAACACCTTCATCGCCGATTACTATCACGACTCTGACTACAACGGATATGTGGGCATCGAAGCCGCCATCAACGCCGGCGCCATCGATCCCTACGACTATACCGACGCCCTGAACGAAGCGGGCCGCCAGTACTACACCGACGCCATGAAGGTGTTCTACAGTGTGTACGGCGAATAATTCCGCAGCCGATCAGACAAACACCATAACAGGGTAACACCTGACGGAACGACGCCGGGCGGAGTGCCTGCGGGCATTTCGCCCGGCGCTTAAGGAAACGCGCTGCGATCAGGTCCAAAGGCGCCAGAAGGTCAGAAAAAAAGAGGTGAACGCCATGCTGAGAATACCATCCTTCCGGGCCGGAATGCCCATATTCAAGGCCCTGTCCTCGGAAACGCGGCTGTCCATCCTGGAGCTGCTGCAGGGGGAGGGAGCCTTGAGCATTACAGCCATTGCGGAACGTTTGGGCCTGACTGCGGGAACGCTCACGCCTCATATCCGCACCCTGCAGGAGTGCGGGCTGATCAGCGTATCCATGATCGAAGGCCGGCACGGCACCATGAAAATATGCACCGCCGCGGAAAACAGCATCCTCATATCCGCGCCGGAAGTGTCCATGACGGAAAACATGTATGAAACGGAGATCGGCATCGGCCAGTACACCAATTATGAGGTCAGGCCTACCTGCGGTATCTGCACCCCGGACCACATCATCGGTCAGGTCGATGTGCCCGCCTTTTTTTCCGACATGGAACGGATCGACGCGCATATCCTCTGGTTCTCCAGCGGGTATGTGGAATATATGCTGCCCTGTTTTTTAAAGGAGGATCAGCAGCCTCTGGAGCTGCAGATATCCATGGAAATATCCTCCGAAGCGCCCGGGGTGCAGGAGCACTGGCCCAGCGATATTTATTTTCAGATCAACGGCGTAAAGCTGGGCTATTGGACCAGCCCCGGAGACTTCGGCCGCATCCAGGGCATCTACAATCCCCCCTGGTGGTTCCGCAACTGGAACCAGCACGGGCTGAACAAGCTGCTTTCCATCAACGCTCAGGGCACCTTTATGGACGGCGGCCGCATCAGCGACACCAACATCAGCGATATCCGCATCCGCCCGGGCCGCGCCATTTCCTTCCGGATAGAAGTGCCTGACGACGCCCATCATGTCGGGGGTGCCACACTGTTTGGAAAGGGGTTCGGCAACTATCCCCAGGATATCCGCATGCGCATGCATTATGCGGGGAAGGGGGAGGCTCAATGAAAAGGCTGCGCGTCCTGTCGCTCCTTGCGGTTCTTTTTGCCGCCTTTTTTTCTCCCGCGCGGGCGGATATGCTGACCGTATATCCATCCCGGGTCCTGCATCAGGTGAGTCCCACGCTGTACGGCATTTTTCTGGAGGATATCAACTGCGCGGTGGATGGGGGACTGTATACGGAGCTGATCAAAAACCGTTCCTTCGAAAACGAAAACCTCTGGAATCCCCGGCGGGCGGATCACTGGGAAGCCTGGAGCGTACGCAACTGGGGAAACGCTAAAGTCACGCTGGAAAACGAAGATCCCCTGCACGAAAACAACCCCACCTTCCTGCGGACGGAGCTGGAAGAAAACGGCTTTGCCATGATACGCAACCAGGGCTTCGGCGGCAATGTGCTGCGGGGCGGTATACCTGTGGAGGAAGGGAAGCGCTATGATCTTTCCCTGTGGCTGCGTTTTGACGAATCGGCGTCCCGGGTGGCGGGTGTTTCCGTTTTTCTTTCGGACGCGGCGGGCAATGAACTGAGCCCCAGGGCGGAATACCGGGGCAGTGCGGAAAAAAGCGGAACCTGGCAGCGCCATGAGGCTTCTTTGACCGCTTTGGGATCCGGCGGCGCGTATCTTACGCTGGAGGCGACCGGGGAAGGGATCGTCGATGTGGATATGGTGTCCCTGATGCCGGAGGACCGTGTCGGCGGGGATTGGCCCGGAGGCGGCATGCGGAAGGACCTGGTGGAAGCTCTGAAGGATCTGCATCCCGGATTCCTGCGCTTTCCCGGGGGCTGCGTCGCGGAGGGCACTTATGTGCGATCCGACGCCTACAACTGGAAGGACTCCGTATCGGCGCCGGATGCGGTGAGCCGCCGGGAGATCCCCAACACTTGGGGCGGCATGCTCACCATGGGCGTGGGATACTACGAATATTTTTGCCTCTGCGAGGAGATCGGCGCACTGCCGGTGCCGGTGGTGCACGCGGGTCTGCTGTGCCAGGCACGGGATGTGAAGGACCCGCCTCTCACCATGGAGGAGACGGAAAAGTACGCCGGGGATATACTGGATCTGATCGAATTCGCTTTGGGCGGCGCGGATACGGAATGGGGCGGACTGCGCGCCCTGATGGGTCACCCGGAGCCTTTCGATCTGCGCTATATCGCTATCGGCAATGAAAACTGGGGCGCGGCCTATTTCAGCCGCTATGAAGTGCTGTCCGGGGCGGTAAAGGAAAAATACCCGGAGATCACCTGCATCGTGTCCGCCGGGCCGGTGGCGGAGGGCAGCCTGATCCGGGACAGCTGGAACACCATTCGCCGCCGGTTTGCCGATGATCTGGTGGATGAGCATTATTATATGGACAGCGCCTGGTTTCCGTCCCATGCGGACCGGTACGACAAATATCCCCGCACCACCGAAGTCTTTTTGGGAGAATACGCCGCCCATGAACCGGTGCAGGGAAGCCGCAGGCCCGGCAGCCTGTACGCCGCCCTGTGTGAAGCGGCCTTTATGACGGGCATCGAACGGAACAGCGACGTGGTGGTGATGAGCTGTTACGCACCGCTCCTGTGCCGGGAAGGAGAAGTGGATTGGACACCGGACCTGATCTGGTTCAATGACACCGCGGTGTATAAAACCCCAAGCTACTATGTGCAGCAGATGTTTGCCGCTTCCTGCGGAGAGGAGCTGGTGGTCAGCGAAACGGACGGGGAACTGTTCCACTCTGTCACCCGGACGGGGAATGAACTGCAGATCAAGGTGGTCAATCTTTCAGACAAGGCAAAGCCCCTAACGATCCTTCTCCCCGGAGTCTGCGACCAGACGGCGGACGGGGTGATGCTCACGGGAGATAAGGACCACGTCAATTCCTTTGCCCGGACGGACAAGATCGCGCCTCAAACCTTCGACTGCAGCTGTTTGGATGGGGAAGCGCAGCTGGATCTTCCGCCCTGGAGCCTGACGATCCTGAAATTCTCCCTGAACGAATGAGCGGCGGCGCGGCCCGCGCGGATCTTTTCCATCATATGAAACAGCCTCCGGGGCGAAAGTCCGGGAGGCGAAAACTGTATGTACCGGCAAGCTGAATATTTACTGCTACTGAGGGAGGGAAGAAAATGAAAAAAGCTGCCAAGACCTGTGCATGCCTCGCCCTATCGGCGCTCATCGCCGGAGGTGCGGCTATCGCCGGGGAGGCCGATTACACCGTGGACCTGTCGGTTTTTCCGAAGGGGTCGGTGAATGCCGGGGTGTCGGTGCACGATCCGTCCATTGTGGCCGAGGACGGGGTGTATTACATTTTCGGCTCCCATATGGCGGCGGCAAGATCCGAAAACCTGCGCAGCTGGAACCTGATCGCCAGCGGCTACCTGCCGTCCAATCCCGTGTGGGGGAATCTGTTCGCGGAGGGCTCCCATGTGTTCGACTACGCGGGCAGCGCCGACAGCCTGATCCCCACCGACGACAGGGGGTATCACGTCTGGGCGCCGGACGTGATCTATAACGACGTCATGGGAAAGTACTGCATGTATTACTGCACATCCTCCACCTGGAACGCCTCCAACCTGTGCTGGGCCGTTTCCGACCGCGTGACCGGGCCCTACGAATGGCAGGGCCCCCTCATTTGTTCCGGCTTTGACAAAAGGACCATCGAGTTTACCGACGTGTGCGTCGTGGTGGATGAGGACTATGCCCGCAAGACATACCTGAACTCGGCTGGGACCTATAATTACAACAAATGGCCCAACGCCCTGGATCCGGCGGTCTTTTTTGACGCGGAGCACCGCCTGTGGATGGTATACGGCAGCTGGTCCGGGGGCATCTTCCTGCTGGAGGTGGACCCGGCCACAGGGAAGGTCATCCATCCGGAGGAGGACAGGGAAAACGGCGTCGATCCGTACTTCGGCAAGCGCCTGATGGGGGGAAACCACAAATCCATCGAGGGCCCGTATATCCTGTATGACGCCGAAGCGGGGTATTATTACCTGTTTGTGTCCTATGGCGAGCTGAGGGCCAAGGGCGGCTACCAGATCCGGGTGTTCCGCAGCGAAACGCCGGACGGCGAATATACGGACATGTTCGGCACCCGTCCCGACGGCAGGGGTCTCCACGCGCCCTACGGCCTGAAGCTTTCCGGCAATTACGACCTGCCTTCCCTGCGTCTCAAGCACATGGCCACCGGGCACAACAGCGCCCTGATCGACGCGGACGGCAAAAGGTACATCTGCTGCCATACCCGTTTCGATAACGGCACCGAAAACCATCAGCCCATGGTGAAGCAATATCTGCTCAACGCGGAAGGCTGGCCCTGCGTGCTGCCCTATGCTGCCTGGGGGGAAACGGTATGCGAAAATGGCTACGGCACGGAAAAGGCCGTGGGCCGCTGGTATGTGATCAACCAGGGGATCGACATCAGCGCCAGGATCGCAGAGCCCTTTATCCTGTATTTCCGTGAGGACGGGACCGTTGACGGCGACGGGATCACCGGCGACTGGAGAAACGAAGAGGGCGGATACCATATGACCGTAAGCTATGGGGACAGGGAGTTCAGCGGCGTTTTCTGCGCCATGAAGGACAATGCCGGCACCGACGTGTTCGTCTTTTCCGCCGTAGGCGCGAACGAAAGCCTGTGGGGGGTCAAGTATGACGAATAAGGCGTGCGGGTCCTGATCGAAAGAAGCATATGCAAAACGGGCCGCTGCGTAAAACAGCGGCCCGCGGCATTGTATGTATCTGTTGTTTTCCGTCAGGAACCGGAATAATCCTTGTATACCTTGACGACATTCCCGTACCCGCCCGAGGCAAGATCGTCGATCTGGCGCTTGAGGTTTTTCCGCATACCCTGCACCGTCACGGTTTTTCCCTCCCGGCGCTTAGCCTGCGCCTCTTTAAACACCCGGAGGATCGTTTCGGTGGGCGCGTCCTGGTGGACCAGGTAGGCGATGCCGTCCCTGGGAATGGAGGCGTTCGGGTCCATGTGGTCGCTGAGGATGGTGATGATGCGCTCAAAACCGATCGAGAAACCGCAGGCGCTGACGTCGGTCCCGCTGTATTTGCCGATCATCTTGTCGTACCGTCCGCCCCCGGCGATGGCAAAATGATAGTCGTCGATGGTGCATTCGAAAATGGTCCCGGTATAATAGGACATGCCACGGACCAGGGTGGGATCGAAAACGACGTTCACGCCCTGCGCGACCATGCCGCGAACACAGCCGATGATGGTGTCGAGCCCGTCGGCATATTTTTCGTCCAGGAAGCTGCCCAGCATAAAGCCGCAGGTTTCCCTGGCGGTGTCTTCCGCCGGCTTTTTGAAAATGTCGACGTACTTCCTGATGGCTTCCTCGGGATAACCGTTTTTGCGCAGTTCGTTTTCGACGCCGTCAAGACCGATCTTGTCAAATTTGTCCAGGATGATGAAGACGGTGCCGAAATCCTCCTCCCGGAAACCCGCATATGCCGCCATGGCCTTGAGGATGTTGCGGTCGCTGACATGGACGGTGAAGGCGGACACCCCGATCCGGGAAAAGATCCGGGTGAGCATATCGGAGGTCGCGGCGATCAATTCGATCTCCGCCAGGATGGAATTCTCGCCGATGATGTCGATATCGCATTGGGTGAACTGGCGGAAACGGCCCTTCTGGGGATTGTCAGCCCGCCACACGCTGCCGATCTGCAGCGATTTGAAGGGCATCGGGAGGGAAGAAACATTGTTGGCGTAATAGCGCGCCAGGGGAACGGTGAGATCATAGCGCAGGCCGGAGTCGGCAAGTTCGTTTTTCCCCTCTGCCAGGGCTTCTTCCAGGCTCTGACCGCGTTTGAGGACGCGGAAGATCAGCTTTTCGTTTTCCCCGCCCTGTTTGTTGGTCAGGTTTTCGATGTGCTCCATGGCGGGAGTCTCGATTTCTGTGAAGCCGTAGCCGGCGTAGGTCTCGCGGATCATATCGATGACGCTCTGCCTCAGCTTCATGTCGCCGGGCAGACAGTCCCTCATGCCCTTGATCGGTGTCTTGATGAAATCCATGGCCTTTTCCTCCTGCTTTCGCGTTTCGATGCGCCGGCACGGTCACCCGGCCCTTTCGGCTTCGGTCCCTTCGCCTTTGCCGGCGGCGCCGGATTTCCGCCGATTATAGCACGAAAAACAAAGGCCTGTCAATGAACCGCAAGGGCCCAAGTGAAGGTGTCCGGGTGCCCGGCGGTTTAAGCGTCCGCGGAAAAGACCTTCAGATCCCGGTATTCACCGACCAGGGGGGCCAGCTGCCGGAAGCCGATCTTCCCGTCATCAAGCAGCGGCCCGCAGGACACGCCGTCGTCCAGATAGCGGAAGATCTCCAGGCCGTTGACGGAAAAGGTCACAAGGGCGTCCTGTTTCAGGACCGACAGATGATAAAAATCCGCCGCCTCGTCCGCGTCGGGAATGGGGTCGCCGCCCTGGGCTGTCAGGTGGAAGCCGTAGCTTTTGCGCAGGTTGCAGGTGTGGAAGGCGCGCTCGTCCTTTTCCTTGCGCCGGAAATAGGATACGTGGAAGGCGTTGATATCCCCGTGGTGGTACTGGGGGTATTCTCCCGTGCGCGCGGCGAGCCGGGGGTCGAACAGGTCTTCCCCGTTCCTGCCCTTTGCGGCGAAAAACAGGATGCACAGCCCCGGCTCCCGCACCGGGCGGAAATCCCAGGTGATCAGGACGTTCCGGGGAAAGGTGACAGGGCACCAGAGGACGTAATTGGCCTTCTGCATTTTATCCGGGGACAGTTCGTTTTCCATCCGCATGCAGCCGCCGGGAAAAGTCATGCGGGCGCGGCCCTCAAGGATGAAATCACGGATGTTCTCCTCTGCCGACAGCGGGTTTTCGTAGATCAGTTTCATATCGCGTCCCTTTCTTTTCGTTTTCATTTTACAAAGTATACCACGGTTCACCCCCGGAGGGAAGGGGGGATTGACGGGGCCGCGGGGGTGTGCTATAATCTGCCCGTGCGGTAGTAGCTCAGTTGGTAGAGCGCCACCTTGCCAAGGTGGAGGTCGCGAGTCCGAGCCTCGTCTACCGCTCCACGGACGGCCTTTCGGGGCCGTTTTTTCATCTTTTCCCCGTGCTCTGCTCCTTTTCAGGGACCGGCGGAGACGGGAAAAAACTTTATGCTTTTCATCGGGACAACTTTGGTTTATAATATAAAAGCAAAGCTATATGCATGGAGCGCGGAAATGGCTGAAAAAGTGATCATGGCATATGATGCCCGCTGCGAAGATGTAAGAACCGTCGGCGTGGCTGTCGATCCGGACGCAGAACCCTGTCTGACCATGGACGGCAGGGAGCTGGACGAAGGTGAGTCCTGCAGCCTGGGAGAATGGGACCGTACGCTGATCTCGATGCTTAAAGCCGACCTTTGGGAATATCCGATGTTCGACGGGGAAAAGATCATCTCCTCCCGGGCTCATTTCACGATATCCCTTCCCGCCAGGGAAACGCCCGGGGGCGATCCCCTTTGACGTACCGCGCGTTCCGCGCGGCACGATCCCCGGAGCGGGGACTGGAGACCCGCTTGAAGATCACGGAGGCGGAAATTTGTCGTACCGTTCAAATTATGTTCAGGTGGACCTGGGCGCGCTGAGGCATAACCTGCGCCTTGTAAAGGAGATCCTGGGAAAAACGCCGTACCTGGCTGTCGTCAAGGCGGACGCCTACGGGCACGGCGCGCCGGAGGTGTCGGAGGTCTGCCTGTCCGAAGACGCAAAAATGCTGGGCGTGGCCCTCTCCGAGGAGGGAGAGGAGCTGCGTGAAAGAGGGATCGGCGCGCCGATCCTGGTGCTGAGCGGGGTGAACCCCGCCGGCGCGGGGGCAGACGTCCGCCTGGGGCTGACCCAGACGGTGTTCGACGCCGCGGGCGTCGAATGCCTGGAGGCGGCCTGCGAACGCGAAAACCGGCGGATCGGGGTGCACATCAAGGCCGATACCGGTATGGGCCGCATCGGCGTCAGGGACCGGGCGGAGGCGGAGGCGGTGCTTAAGGCCCTTTCCCGCGCCCCCCGGGTGGAACTGGAAGGGCTGTACACCCATTTCGCCGCGGCGGACGAAAAGGACGAAAGCTATACCCGTATGCAGGCAAAGCGCTTTGAGGACATCAGGGCGCTGATGCCGGCGGGGATCACGGTACACGCCTCCGCGTCGGCCGCCCTGTGCCGTTTTCCCGATCTCCGGTTCGATATGGTGCGGGCGGGGATCGTGATATACGGCTGCCCGCCCTGGGAAGGATGTGGCCTTGAGCTTAAGCAGGTGATGCAGTGGAAGAGCGAGGTATGCTGCGTCAGGGACCTGTCGCCGGGGGAAAACGTGGGCTATGGCTGCACGTTTACCGCGGAGAAATCCATGAAGGCCGCGGTGGTCTGCGTGGGCTACGGGGACGGATATCCCCGTCTGCTCTCCGGACGGGGTCAGGTGCTGATCAAAGGGGTGCGCTGCCCCATCATCGGGCGGATCTGCATGGATGTGATGATGGCCGACGTCTCGTCTGTTCCGGACGTGGCGGCCGGTGACGAGGCCGTGCTGATGGGCGAAAGCGGCGGGGAAAGGATCACCGCCGACGAGCTTGCCGCCCTCACGGAAACCATCAGCTATGAGATCCTTTTGTCCCCTTCCCGCAGGGTCCCCCGGGTGTTCATCCCGGGATGAAAGCGGTTCAACGAATTTTTTTTACGGAGGATGTTTGCCATGCCAGCGGCCGAGCAGAAAAAGAATGCGCTACCCGCCGTGGGGAATAAAAAGAAAAAGGAAAAGGTCAATCCGGTATTCAAACCCTACGACCGGGGGACCCTTTTCTGCCGCGGGATATGGAAACGGATCCTGAAGGTGATGGGCACCTTCGCGGCGTTCGTCTTCGTTTCCCTGATCTTCGGGACCGCCGTGGGGGAGGGAGGCATATTCCTGCGCCTGCTTATCAACGGCAGCCTGATCCTGGTCCTCTGGTACCTGGTCTTTAACGAGGGGGCCGGGGACGGCGAGATGGACGTCGCCCTGGGCGAAACGGTCCTGGGCCGCAGGGAACAGGGCCGCAGCCTGCCTAAAGAGGATGCGGACAAGGCATATTGCCCTGCCAGGGGTTTTGCGGTGGGCCTGCTTGCCATGCTGCCCTTCATTTTGGTGACGGCGGCTTACGCCTTCTGCGCTGTCAAGCAGGTCTATACCCTGCAGACGCTGCCGTCCTGGGTGTCGGGGCTGAGCGGCGTGGAGGAGATCGGCGGCGCACTTTCCTATTATAATCGCCAGGTCACCCTTGGCGCCGTGGATATCCTCAGGATCATCAGTCGGTTGATCAGCATCCCCTATGTGAACATCGTGACCGCGAACGACGCGGACCGGCTCCTGACCCTGGACAGGATGATCCCCCTGACGATCCTGATGCCCGTCCTGGCCTACGGGGTCGGATACCTGACCGGGCCACGCCGCAGGGCCATGATCCATGGGAGCATCGCGTCCAACGACCGGCGCCGGATCCGCAGGGAAAAGGCGGCCCGCCGCCGCCGTGCCAGGGGCCCGAGGGAGCTGGTCTGATGCGCATCATCGCGGGGGTGTGCCGTTCCAGGATGCTGCGGGCCCCCAGGGGCATGGATACCAGGCCCACCTATGACCGGGTGAGGGAAACGATCTTCGATATCCCGCAGTTTGAAGTGAACGGTGCCGAAGTGCTGGATCTGTATGCGGGCAGCGGCGCCATGGCGCTGGAAAGCCTCAGCCGGGGAGCGTTAAGGGCCGTGATGTGCGACGCGGACGCCGAAGCCGTGCGGACGGCCTCGTGGAATGCCGAAAGCCTGGGCCTGAAGGATAAGTGCGAGATCCTGCACATGAAGGATATGGCCGCGCTTGAGGGGATCCAGGGGCGCGGGGAAAGCTTCGACCTGGTTTTTCTGGACCCGCCTTACCGGATGGATACCACTCCCGTCATGGGTGAGATCGCCGCGCGGGGGCTGGTGAAGCCCCGGGGCGTGATCGTGGCGGAATACCGGGAAAACAAGCCCGGGACGCCGGAGGGGTTTGCCCTCTGGAAGGACAGGCGCATCGGATCGGTATCCGTCAGGATGTACCGGAAAGAGGAAACGGAGGGGTGATATGGAATGCGTTTACCCGGGGTCGTTTGATCCGGTGACCGTGGGGCACGAAAACGTGATCCGCCGCCTGGACCGGATGTTCGACCGTGTGATCGTCGGGGTGCTCCATAACCCCGACAAGGCCGGCTGCTTTTCCGTGCCGGAGAGGATCGGCATGCTGGAAAGCTGTCTGGCGGGTCTTGAACATGTGGAGATCCTTTCCTGGGACGGACTCCTGGTGGACCTGATGAAAAAAACAGGCGTCCGGGTGGTGATCCGGGGTTTCAGAAACATATCGGACGTGGAAGCGGAGGAGGCCATGCTACGGATCAACGCGCTCCTTCTGCCGGGGATGGAAACGCTGCTGATCCCGTGCGAGCCCCATCTGGAGGCGGTCTCATCCAGCGTGGTGCGCCAGGTCGCCTCCTTTGGCGGGGACATCAGCGCTTTGGTGCCCGCTGCCTGCCTTGAAACGGTGAGGAACAGATTCCGAAAGGGGATCTCCTGATTTCACCGGCGCCTGGGCGCCGTTTGAGATGTCTGTCTTATTTGCGATCAATATGCAAGGAGGTATCATCATGTCAGAAGTAAAGATGCAGACCCTGAAAGTCCTGGACCAGATCCGCCTGCTGGTGGACAATGCGAAGACGGTGCCCTTTACCAGCAAGCTGATGATCGAAAGGAACGAGCTGGCCTCCCTCCTGGGAAATCTGGACAGCTCTCTGCCGGAGGACATCAAGAACGCCAAGGATGTCCTGGAAGCGCAGGAAAAGATCCTCGGCGACAGCCGCGAAGAAGCGGAAAGGACCCTTCGCGAAGCCCGTGAGGAAGCGACCAAGACCCTGGACGAAGCCAGGACCAACGCCGAAAAGATGGTCCGCGACGCCGAGGAATCCACCGCAGCCCAGCTCAACGACGCCCAGACCCGTTCGGCCCAGATGCTCCAGGATGCTTCCAGCCGCGCCAACGCCGCTGTGGCCGAAGCCACCCAGAAGAGCCAGGCGATCGTGGCTGACGCGGAGCTCCGCGCCCGGCAGATGACGGATGAGAGCACCATAATGCAGAACGCCCGGGACCAGGCGGATCAGCTGCTCAACGCCACCAGGCAGGACTGCCAGGCCTATTCCCAGGAGGTCCGGCAGAACATGATGAAGCTGATCGAAGCCGCGGACGCAGGCCTTGAAGCCCAGCTTAACAGCCTGCGCGATTACAGGCAGCAGATGAACAACGCCTGACGTTTTATCCCATCAGGGCAGGGAAGGAACGGCGGCTCAGGTCCGCCGTTTCCTTTATGTGCGCTTGCGGCCCGCGTTTGCCTTCCGTAAGGGTGGAAGACGGCGGAAAAGCGCGGTAAAAAGTAAAAAAAGATATGGAAAACATGCGCACGGCATTTTATTTTCGGCTTGACACATTTGACATGCGCGGCTATACTATAATAGCTTTTTTGTGGTGCTTTAACACTGCAGCAATCCAAGGCCCCCAAAGGGCTTTCAAGTTAAAGGAGTTGTTACAATGAAGCGTACCTATCAGCCCAAGAAACGCCAGCGCAACAAGGTCCATGGGTTCCGTGCCCGCATGTCCACCAAAAACGGCCGCAGAGTGCTCGCCGCCCGCCGCCGCCGCGGCCGCAAGGAACTGACCGTCTGACCCTGACGCCCGTTTCCATAAGCGCAGTCCGCATGGCTTTGCCCGCACCCGCTGCCTTCCGGCGCGTCCGATGACACCGGGGCGGGCTTGCTTTATGTCTATGGCTTCCGGGACGGAAACGGGCCTCGACCCATTCCACCTTCGACCGCCGGGTATGCCCGGCAAAGAAAGAAAAGCCGTGCAGAAACAATACCGGCTTCGCAAAAACAGTCAGTTCCGGTATGTCTACCGGAAGGGCAAAGGCACGGCGGGACGCGAATTGGCCGTGGCGTTTGTCCGGGGACCGCGCCTGATGGCGGGGTTTGCCGTATCCAAGCGCGTCGGCAACGCCGTTGTCAGGAACCGCGTCAAACGAAGGCTGCGGGAGGCCTTCAAAAAACAGATCCCGTTTCTCCGGCGCGGCATGTATGTGTTCACGGCACGGGACATGGCCGCTCAGGCCGATTACCGCCGTCTTGAAGAGACGATGGTCTTCGTCCTGAAAAAATGCGGACTGTACAAGGACAGTCCGGGGCAGACATGAAAAAACTGTTGCTTAAAGGGATCCTTTTCTACCAGCGGGAGATATCCCCCCGGCGGGGTCCCTGCTGTCGGTTTTATCCCACAT
>JAFWWK010000047.1 GCA_017523615.1 Clostridia bacterium | reverse complement strand
GTCGCTGCCCATGGCGCCCTGGATATGGATGACCTTGTACTCGGGCAGGTTCAGGCTCAGCAGCCAGTTCACGGCAGTCGCGCCTTCGTCAGCCATGTTGGAAACCACAGCGGCCTCGAACAGTTCGGGATCGCAGTCGATCATGCGGTCGAACAGGAACACGGTCACGCCCTGCTCCTTGGCGTCGGCCAGAACGCTGTCCCAGCCGGTGGTCTCAGCGGCGGAGATCAGCAGGTAATCCACGCCGTCGGTGATGAACTGGCGGGCGGCGCTCAGCTGCTCGTCGTTCTTGATGCTGTAGAAGGTCTTGGCTTCGTAGCCGTTCTCGGCGGAGAAGACGGTCTCGAAGTCCTTCACGTTGGCTTCACGGTAGCCGGACTCGGAGGGGGGATTGTTGACGATGCCGACCTTGATGGGGTCGTCGGCCACAACGGCCGCGGAACAGAGGATCAGCATCAGGGAAAGGATAAGCGCTGCAAACTTCTTCATGGCGATACCTCCCAAATATTTTCGATCCCTACAGGATCATCGTTGCATTTATTATACCCGCCGGACCGGAAGGAAAACATCCATTTTTTTTTGAAGCGCATAGCAATTTTTTTTAAAAAAACACCCGCCCGGTCCCGTATATGACAAAATTTTTCGAAACCTACGTTTTCTTTAGAAACGCCCTTTTCCATCCCTTCAAGGCTGGAAAAGGGTATGATATAATGCCTGTCATACAAAATATTCTAGCAGGAGGGGTGCAGATGGCAAACGACCGTGATCCCTCTTTGTCCCGGCACAGCATTCGGGGGAAGATCAACCGCCTGATGATCTTTTTCGCGTCGGGCACGGCCATCATCCTGCTGGTCATGAGCCTGATGCTGCTCTCGATCAACCGCCAGTACGAAAACGCGCTCCTTTGCGCCAATACGGCGGCGGACTTCAACAAGGAATTCAAGGACAGCGTCGATCTGAAAATGTACCACCACGTCATCCGCCCCCGAAGCGATTTCCCGGCGGACGACCTTCCCATGGAGGACCTGGACAAGGCGGAGGAAGTCTTCCGCCGCCTGGACAACGCCACTTCCCTGCCGGACAACCACTGGCGGGCGCAAAGTATGCTGGCCATGTCGGAACTGCTTCGTTCCTATATGATCGAGATCGCCGAAACGGAATCCTACGACATGCGGATGGACCTGCTGGACCGGAATATCCGGGGCGAAACGGGCCTCACCAGCCTGATCGAGCAGTACATGCACGATTTCATCGACGACGAGGTGCGTGAGCTTTCCCGACTCAGCGCCTCCCTCAGCCGCAACTGCAACATTCTGATCGGCGTTTCGGTCACCGGTATGGCGGGCCTGTTCCTGGCCTTGGTCCTGTATTCCATGAAGACCGCCCGCCGGATCACCTCCCCCATTGCCGCGCTGACGCAAAAGGCCAAGCAATTCGGCGAAAGCGATTACTCCGCCCTGCCCATAGAAACGGATATCCCGGAATTGAGGATCCTGGACAGCAGCTTTGACAGCATGGCCGGCCATATCACGGAGCTGATGGAGAGGCAGATCCGGAGCGAACGGTCATTGCACCGGGCCCAGCTGGAGCTCCTGCAGGCCCAGATCAATCCCCATTTCCTTTATAATACGCTGGATTCCATCGCCATCCTGGCGGAAAACCACCGTGAGGACGACGTGGTGAACATGGTCACCAGCCTCAGCACATTCTTCCGCAATTCCCTAAGCTCCGGCGCGGACGTGATCCCCCTCCGGGCCGAGCTGGCGCAGGCCACCAGCTACCTGGAGATCCAGCAGGTCCGTTACAGCGATATCCTGTCCTACGCGATCGACGTGCCGGAAGAGATCCAGGACTGCCTGGTGCCCAAGCTGATCCTCCAGCCCCTGATCGAAAACGCCCTTTACCACGGCATCAAAAACCGCCGCGGGCGCGGCATGATCTCCATTACCGGGACCGCCGGCGAAAACGGCATCCGCCTGGTGGTAAAGGACAACGGCGCCGGCATGCCCGAAGATAAGCTCCGGCAACTGCGGGACGGCGCTTACCAGGACAATCACAGTGGACTGGGGCTTAAAAACGTGCACCAACGCATCCGCCTGTATTGCGGCGAACCCTACGGACTCACCTTTGAAAGCGCCCCGGGCGAGGGATCCGCCGTCACGGTCCTCCTTCCCCCCGGCGGCGTGGACCCAGCCCAGCGGGAGGCATACCAATGAAAAAAGCGCTGTTGACCCTGCTGCTCGCTTTTACGCTTGCCCTGCTTTCAGCCTGTTCGGCTCGAACTCCGGAACCCGAGCCCTCCGGCGGCAGGCTGATCGTCGTCGGTTTTTCCCAGGTCGGCGCGGAATCCGACTGGCGCATCGGCAATACCAGCAGCATGCTTGAGGCCTTCTCCGCCGAAAACGGATACCGGCTGATCCTGGACGACGCCCAGAACAAGCAGGAAAAGCAGATCACCGCCATACGCAACTTCATCAACCAGGGCGTGGACTACATCGTGCTGGCCCCCACCACCGAGGAGGGTTGGGATACGGTCCTCCAGGAGGCCAAAGCGGCGGGCATCCCCGTGATCCTGGTGGACCGGCGGATCAACGTGGCCGACGAAAGCCTGTTCACCTGCTGGGTGGGCAGCGATTTCCGAAGGGAAGGCGATACGGCCGCCGCCTGGATGGAGGAGAACCTCCCGGAAAAACTGTGCATCGTCCACCTGCAGGGGAACATCGGCTCCTCCGCGCAGATCGGACGATCCGGGGGGCTGGCCGCCGCCCTTGAAAGACAGCCGGGCTGGACGGTGGTGTTCGAAGCGCCCGGGGATTTTATCCAGGCCAAGGGTCAGGAGCTGGTGGAGGCTCTGGTCGAAAACGGGACCGGCTTTGACGTGATCTATTCCGAAAACGACAACATGGCTTTCGGGGCTGTGGACGCGCTGAAAGCCGCCGGCATCCGCCCGGGAAAGGACGTGGCCATCGTTTCCTTCGACGCCGGCAGCAAGGCTTTGCGTTTGGTGCTGGACGGATCGATCAGCCTGGACGTGGAATGCAACCCGATGCACGGTCCCCGGGTCCGGGCGATCATCGAGCAGCTGCAGCGGGGCGAGGTCCCGCCGAAATATACCTATGTGGAAGAAACCTATTTTACCTCCGGGACCCTGACTGAGGAAACGGTCGCCCAGCGGGGTTACTGATGCAAACCGGACAGCGCAAGGCGGGCTGAAGTCAAAAAAAGCGGCCGGCAGCCCGTGATGCCTTCCCCGCGCACGGAGACCCGGATCGCCCGGTAAAAAAGCGCACGCACTGCTTTCTGCGCAAGGCGGGCGGCAGCCCGTGATGCCTTCCCCGCGCACGGGGAAGGTGGCGGCGAAGCCGTCGGATGAGGTTCCCTCCCCGTCCCTTGGCGCGCCGCCTTTCTTCTCAGGGACATGCCATCGTCTTCCATGCCACCCGCTCCCGCACGAAAGTGAAGGGAACCTCATCCGTCTCCTCGCTGAGCTCGGATCCACCTTCCCCGTGCGCGGGGAAGGCGTACGGGGTCTTCTCTGGCGCTTGAAGAAGTTTGCGGCATAATACGAAATCATCAGAGTAACGTACCCTGCTTTTTTGAAAGAACGGGCCCCGTCCTCCGTCATACGGCGGTCCTCCCTCCAGGGATCCGCCGGACCGCTCTCGGCTGAAAACAACAATTGCCGCTCCCCTGCGCCCGCAAACGCAGGGGAGCGGCAACTGTTTTTCATCGTCAGGATCGACAGAATTTGTTCTCCGGAAACGCCCCGCAAAGACAAAAAAGACTCATGCTATGCTGTT
Organism: Clostridia bacterium; assembly: GCA_017523615.1. Classification (GTDB taxonomy): domain Bacteria; phylum Bacillota; class Clostridia; order Christensenellales; family Aristaeellaceae; genus RUG756. Next base: position 4,681 of record JAFWWK010000047.1, on the reverse strand, counting down.
TTTGCATAGAGGCGGCGAAAAACTCAGGACTCCGCCCTTCATGATCCGGCCGGATCCAGGACCGGAAAACTGAAAGCGGAGATCCCGGCGCGGCCCGGCAAAACCGCTGTGACAAAAAAGGAGGCCCCCCATGGCTATCGATCATGAACTTTTGCTTCATCCGTCTGATAAGGACGCCCTCCGGGCGCTGAAGGCGATCCCCGGTTTTTCCCAATTGGTCAAGGGATACATGGGGATCCTCAACGAGCGGCAGATGCGCATCATCAACATGTCCTCCAATCTTCGCCTGGGCGAGGACCAAATGCCGGAAGTGTACCGCCTGCTGTACCCGATCTGTGAAAAGCTGGGCATCGACGTGCCCGAATTGTACCTGGAGATGAACGTGGTCCCCAACGCCTATACCTACGGCGACACAGACCCTTTCATCGTGATCACATCCGGGCTGCTGGATAACCTGCCCAAGGATCTGCTTTCCGCGGTGCTGGCCCACGAATGCGGCCATATCGCCTGCCACCACACCCTTTACCGGACCATCGGCAGCCTGATCATGCAGGGCTTCGGCCAGTTCGTGACGGGCCTGGCGAGCCTTCTGACCGTTCCCCTCCAGGTGGCTTTCGCCTACTGGATGCGCTGCAGCGAATTTTCCGCCGACCGGGCCGCCGTCCTTTGCGAAGGCGGGCCTGAATCCATGGTCAGGGTGTGCTTCGCCTTCGCGGGCTGCGGGAAGGATCATCTGTCCTCGGCCAACGTGGAGGCTTTCCTCGCCCAGGCTGCGGAATACCGGCAGATGGTCGCCGGGAGCAAATGGAACAAGGCGCTGGAATTCCTGCTCCTGAGCGGAAAAGACCATCCCCTGAACGCCGTCCGGGCGCTGGAATGCAGGGAATGGGCCGCTTCCGGGCAGTTTTCAAGGATACAGTCCCTGATGCGGTATCGCCTGACGGATTCCGCCGGGTGCGATATCCCCGCGCCCCTGTCCGGCGCGGAATGCGCCCGTCTGAAGCGCAGCGAAGCCGAAAGGCTGTTCTCGGAGGCCGGGTTTACGGGAATGGAATTTGTGCCGCCGGACGCCTCGCCGGACGCACAGATCGTCTCCGCTTTCCTGGACGGGGAGAAGCCCATAAAAAAGGGGAACTGGATCCCCCACGACGCCCGGATCGTCTTCGCCTGCCGCACGCAGGACCCGCATGGCAAGGACCTGCAAAGCGCCGTCGAAAGCATCGCGTCGAATGCCGTGAATACGGTCAGCGGCCTGTTTGGAAGCCTGTTCAAGTAAAAAGCCGGGGACGGTCGTGCTTTCTTAGCACACACACCGTCCCCGGCGTTTTATTGCCCCGAATGGCGAGCGCGGTACTCCTTGGGCGTCACTCCCACCGCTTTGCGGAACACATGGCTGAAATAGTTGGGCTCATTGTATCCGATATCCATCGCGATCTCCGAAAGCTTCCGGTCCGTACCCGTCAGCAATTCCTTGGCCCGCTCGATCCTGAGGCCCGTCAGGAAAGCGATGAACGACTGTCCCGTGGTCTGCGAAAAAATGGTGCTGAAATACGCCGCGCTCATCCCCACATGCCTGGCGGTGCTGTTCAGGGAGATATTCGGATCGCAGCAGTTCTCCCGGGCGTATTTTTCGGCCCGGGCGATCACATGGCGATAACCGTCCGTTTCTTTGGCTCCCTCGTCCCTGGCGCGCAGGGCGAAATCCAGTATTTTGCCCGCCGCGTCGCGGAAGCCTTCCCGGCTGCCGGTGGCGGCGATCAGGTCGAACCGGCCGCCCAGCCGCTCCATTATTCCCTCGCCCGGCTTTTCCGCGTCGTTCCCCGACGCAATGGAGAGGGCGATGTCGATCAGGGAATACAGGGCGTGATACCTGACCAGCATGCTGTCGAATTTTTCACCTTCCGGCGAACACATCACCTCGTCCACCAGCTTGTCCACGTCCCCGGGGACGGCGTATTGCAGCTTCTGCCGGAAACTGTCGTCAAAAGGACTGGCGATACGCAGGGGCCAGACCGGTTCGGGCGACGCGTCGTTCATATTGATGACCTTGCCGGCGCAGATGTTCCTTACGGCCCGCATCAGGGACGCGGCCGCGTGATATGTTTTGCTGATGGCCCCAAGGCGCGAGGCCTCCTGCCCGATCACCACCGTGACCACCGGGCAGATCTCCTGAAGCTCGTGCCGGAGGATCGAGATCAGCTGGTAGACCCTCTCGTTCAGGTTTTCCTTGTCGCTGTCGCAGGCCATCAGGGTCATCTGATCGGCGGTATTGAAGAGATAAAGTCCCCAGTCGCCCCCGTCCAAAGTCTTTTGGACGGTCCTTTTCAGCGCATGGAGATCGGCTCCGGAGGAATCGAAGGAAAAGATGACCACCAGGTAATGACTTTTGACGATATCCATTTTCAGCGACTGCGCCTTTTCGAGCATCCTGCCAAGGTCCGGCTCGTCATAGAGAAGGCCCGAAAGGAATTCCCTTCTCAGCGCGCCCAGGACCTCCTCGTCCTTCAGCCCGGCGGATGCCGTGCTCCCGGCCGCCTTTTCCCTGTCGATCTGCTGTGCCATCTCCTCGATCACATGCACCAGGTCGGCCTGCCGTACGGGCTTGAGCAGGTAATGGTTCACCCCCAGGCCGATGGCCTTCTGAGCGTATTCAAAATCTCCGTATCCGCTGATGATGGCCACCTTCAGCCAGGGCATCATCGCCTTGGCGTGCCTGATGAGCCCGAAGCCATCCAGGAAGGGCATGCGGATGTCCGTCAGCAGGATATCGGGCATCAGCTCCTGCATGATGGACAGCGCCATCTCCCCGTCCGAGGCTTCGCCGCAGAACACATAGGGCCCCGCCATCTTTTCGATCATCTGGCGGATGTTCTGGCGGATCAGCAGTTCGTCCTCCACAACAAAAATCTGGTACATTGCCTGTCCCCCCGGGGTCAGATATACAAAAAACAGTCCAACGGGTCTATTCTACCCATCGGACTGATTATCCCACGAAACGGGAAATAAAGCAAGGATTACTGTGTGAACGCAGGGGCGTTCCTCTGTGTTCCGGCTTGATCGCCCTCAGATCACCCTTGGCTCGGTGCGGGTCACGCGTCCCTCGGAAATGTTCAGGCAGTAATCGCAGATATTGAGGGCCGCCCGGCGATGGGTCACGATGACGCAGGTCTTGTCCCGCATGGCGGAGATGTTCGCAAGCATTTTCGCCTCGGTGCTTTCGTCCAGGGCGCTGGTGGCCTCGTCCAGGAGAAGGATCGGCGCGTCGGAAAGCAGCGCCCGGGCCACGGCCACCCTCTGGGCCTGACCCTCTGAAAGGCCCACTCCCCTTTCGCCAAGCCTTGCCTCCAGCCCGATCTCCTTCACCAGTTCCTCCAGGCACGCCGCTTTGATCGCCCCGTTCAATTGCTCCTCCGTGGCGCTGTCTGTAAAGCGCATCAGGTTTTCCCTGAGGGTGCCGGAAAACAGCATGTTGCCCTGCGGCACATAGGCGAACAGCCCCCGGGTGCCCCGGGCCGCCGGAACGGTCGTGTCCCCGTCGACAAAAAGCACCTGTCCGCCCGTGGGCCTGTAGATGCCCAGAAGCAGTTGGAACAAACTGGTCTTGCCCCCGCCGGACATGCCGGTCAGTGCCACAAAGTCCCCTTTGCGGATGACGGCGTTCACGTCGTTCAGCACGTCGTCCACCCCGTCGTCATACTGGAAACTGACATTCTCCAGGCGGATCTCGTCAAAGCGGGTCAGCTTGACGCCTTCTCTTTCGTCCGGCAGGCCCACCACCTCCTGCAGACGTTCCGCCGAGGCGACGACGCCGTAAGTCTGGCTCAGCAGGCTGACCGCGTTGGCGATGGGCGCCTGGATGCGGCCCACCAATTGGATCAGGGCGGCAAGGGAGCCGTAAGTGAAGGTCCCCTGATAGATCTTGACGCACCCCCACAGGTTGCATACCAGCCAGGACAGGTCGAACATGGAGCCCAGGCCGTTGTTCATCAGGATGGAAAGCCGTCCGTTGCGCATTTGTTCGTTTACCAGGTTTTCCCGCTGTCCCTCCAGGTCGCTCAGGGCCCGCTCCTCGCTGACGCTGGCCTTCACCACCCGGATGTTCTCCAGGGTCTCCTGGGTGCCGGCATGCAGTTTTGCCTCCGCCTCCTGCATACGCTTGTGGCGGCGCTTCATCGGCCCACGGAACGCCAGGGTGATGGCAGTCCCTACGATGCCGGCAACGATCAAAAGCGGCACGAAGCGCCAATCCATGGATATCAGGATCGCCGCCGCGCCGACAAAGCTTACAAACGTGGTCAGCAGGGACGGCAGCAGGCTCATGACCCCGCTCCGTACCACGTCGACGTCCGAAAACACCCGGCTGACCAGTTCCCCGCTGTGGAAACCCTTCAGCGCGGCGTAATCCTTGCCCAGGATGGCCTCGGTGACCCTACCCTGAATTTCCCTTTGCAGCCGGGCAGAAGCCCGAATCCTTGTATACGCGCTCCATATGCCCAGCAAGCGTTCCACCACAATGATTGCCACCAGCAATGCCCCGAAGGTCCACAGCGCCGAAACCTTCCCGGAGGTCGCCCCGTCGATCAGTGCCTTGGTGACCAAGGTCAGCGTAAGGGAAAGCAGGGTGCTGACCACACCGATCGCACAGATCAGCGCGATGGGGCCGCGGACGCACCGGGACCAT
>JAFWWK010000046.1 GCA_017523615.1 Clostridia bacterium | reverse complement strand
AGGAGATCACTTCCCGGTCAGCAGGCTCAGGTCGCTCTGCTGGCCGCCGTAGATGGCCATGGGCTCCACGTGGATGGGGGCCACGATCACCAGATGGGTGCCGTTTTCCTTGTTGAAGTTCTCCTGATAGGGGATGTGGGCGAAGTAGTTGGCATACACGTCGCCGCTCTCGACAAACTCGTTGGGGGTCACGTAATCGGTCACTTCGATGATCTCCAGGGTAATGCCTTTTTCGGCCAGGAGCTTCGCCGCGACTTCGGCCACCTGCTTGTGGGGAACGGGGGTCACGGCGATGGAGATGGTGGTGCCCTTCAGAGCTTCATAATTCACGGTGGGATCGAAGCCGTCGGTGGGCTCGGCGATGACGGCGACCACATCGCCGTTGGGCCAGGTGGCGGCGATAAAGTCCACGACCGCCTGGGAGGAGAAAGCGGCGACCAGGGCTTTGGTAGCGTCGCTGTTCTCGTTGCCCTCACGCACGCAGATCACGTTGCTGTAGGGGCTGTCGGCGGATTCCATGTACAGACCGTCCGAGGAGGGGTTCAGGCCGGCGTCCAGGGCGTAGTTGTTGTTGATGATGGCAAAGGACGCGTCGGGCAGCAGGTTGGGGAGGATCGCAGCCTCGGCTTCCTTGATCTCAAAATCGCCGTTCTTTGCGGCAATGTCGTTGACGGTGGCTTCAATGCCGGCGCCTTCCTTCAGTTCGATGGCGCCGATGGCCTCAAGCAGCAGAAGGGCGCGGCCTTCGTTGGTGGGGTCGTTGGGAACGAGCACCAGCAGGGTGTCCGCCAGGGCCGCGGAGGAAAGGACCAGGGCCAGGGCCAGGATCAGGGCAGAGATCTTACGGAACATTTTTTCATTCTCCTTTTATCATTTTATTTGACCGCGCGTGCGAAGGGAAACATGTCCTTATATCACATTCGGTCCTTCGCGCCGGCCGGATAAAACCTTTTCATATGCCATGTCTCCTTTCGGGTTCCTTTCGGAAACAACATCGTCATGATATCCTTTTCCCAGGGAGATGTCAAATACGCAAAACAAATCCGGAGCCATAGCTTAAAACTATATTATCAGGCGTCTTATTTGCTTTTTCTGTACCATCGGCCGATTTTCCACCGGAATCGACATGGATTTTTATGTTTTCGCCGGTGCTCAGGCGCCATGGGCACAAGTCTTTTTTCGAACCCGGCTCACTTATCGGGGATCTCAGTTTTTCATGTGCACGTTCAGATGGGGATAGGTCATCTCCACCCCGCCCCGCCTGAAAGCGCCGTACAGCTCCTCGTTGACGGCATACTTGACGCCCCAGAAATCCTTGGCGGCGACCCAGAAATAAAACGTATAGGCGATGGCGCTGTCCCCGTAGTTTTCCAGGTGGATCACGGGCTCCGGCTCCGCCAGCACGCCGGGAATGCGGGACAGGGCGTCCCGGATGGCCGCCGCGACCTTGTCCGGCTCCGCGTCGTAGGAGGCGGAGACCGACAGCTCCACCCTGCGGCGGCCGTTGCGGGTGTAATTGATCAGGTTGGCGGTATAGATGTTCTTGTTGGGAACATAGATGATCCTGCCGTCGGGGGCCAGGAAACGGGTGTACATGAGCTTGACCTCCTCCACGGTCCCCGTCACGTCGTCCATCTGCACGAAATCCCCCATGCTGAAGGGATGGGACACCGCGATGATGAACCCGCCCACCACATTGTTCAGGATGTTCTGGACGGCCAGGGTCACCGCCAGGGCGATCACGGACAATACGGCCACGAAGGACGTGATGGGAATGCCCATGGCGTTCGTCGCCGTCAGGATCACGACGACGTCCAGCAGCACGCGCACCGTACTTTTGATGGGCCTTTGGATCGTGGGAGGCACCGCCTTGGCGCGCTCCAGCACCTTGCCCAGGGCGCGGACAATCAGCCGCACGACGATCAGGCCCAGCACCAGGATCGCAAGCCCCTTGGCCACGTTCTGAAAGGTCAGACTGGAAAACATGGAAATATAATCGCTTACCTTCTTGACATCGTTTTCGCTGACGCCAAAGGACATGGGGCCACCTCCGCGCTTTTTTATGATTATACACTATTCCCGGAGGCTTTTCCAGCCGGACGCGGCCGCATCTTAAGAAGATGACCGCCGGCTTTCCCCGTATCGCCCGGCCCTGACGGTTTTTATTGGACAGATGCGGCAGACGTGGTGTATGATACGATGGAAACAGCGTTTGGGAGGCGAACCGGGCGAAAAACTTTCCTCCGCCGGGGGATGGAAAATGGAGGGCGATAATGAAGGACCTGCAGACGATCCTCGATCATACCCGCCGCCTCTGCTTTTTCGGCGGCGCGGGGGTGTCCACCGCCAGCGGGATCCCGGATTTCAGGTCCGCGGACGGGCTGTACGCGGGCGAATTCGAGGGGACGGACCCGGAAAGCATCCTGTCCCTTGAGTATTTCTGCCTGCATACGGAAGCGTTTTTCCGGTTTTACAGGAAATATATGGTCCACCCGGAGGCCAGGCCCAACGCGGCGCACCTGAAATTGTACGAACTGGAAAAGGCGGACATCCTCAGGGCCGTGGTGACCCAGAACATCGACGGGCTGCACCGGGACGCCGGCAGCAAAAGGCTGTACGAGCTCCACGGCTGCATCCGGGACAATGCCTGCATGGAATGCGGAAGGCGATTTCCCCTGTCCTTCGTCATGGAAGCCGAAGGCGTGCCCCGCTGCCCCTGCGGCGGCGCAGTGAAACCGGATGTGGTGCTCTACGGGGAGCCCCTGGACAAATACGTGGTCATGGGCGCGCTCAGGGAGATCAGCGGCGCGGACACCCTGATCGTGGCCGGCACCAGCCTGCAGGTGGAGCCGGCGGCTTCCTTCATCGACCGTTTTGATGGGAAGGAACTGATAGTCATCAACCGGACCCCCCTCCCGGCTGAAAGCAAAGCGTCCCTGGTGGTCCGGGAAAACGTGGCCGAGGCCATGGGCGCGCTGAAAGTGCCATAAAAGAAGAAGAAACCGCGGGAAACGACCGTGAGATCGGAGGGAACGCCATGGACGCGGCCGAAGCGGCAAGATACCTGCGCTGGCCCGAAGACGCCGTGACCGGGGACGTCCTCAGACAGCTTGAAGACATGGGAAGGGAACTGGAGGCGGCAGCCCCGCCGCGCCTTGTATGGCGCGTCCTTCCACGCACACCGGAGGGCTGCGAAGGGCTTTGCCTCCCGGGCGGGGACATCCGCGCCCTCCTCGGGGACGCGGAGCAGGTGATCATCGCCGCCTGCACCCTGGGCGAAGCCGCCTCCCGCGCCGTCAGGCGCGCCTTCCTGAAGGATATGGCCCGGGGCGTGATGGCGGACGCCTGCCTGTCCGCCATCGTCGAGGAGGAAATGGACCGTTTTGAAAAGGAGCAGGCCCGCGCGTACTTTGCCCGGGGGCTTTACCTGACGGACCGTTTTTCCCCCGGCTACGGGGACCTGCCCCTGTCCGTTCAGAAGGACCTGTGCGCCCTCCTGGACACGCCCAGGGCCCTGGGGCTCACCGTAAACGAAAGCATGCTTTTGATCCCCGAAAAATCGGTCACCGCCGTCATGGGGATCTGCCCGGCGGCGCAGAAGCACCGGGCCGCAACGGAAAAAAGCGGCTGCGCAAGGTGCGCGGCCTTTGAAAACTGCGTATTTCGCCTGCAAGGGAGGACCTGTCATGGATAACCTGATCCTGGACGGCGCCATGGGCACAAGGCTGATTGAGCGCGGCATGGGCGCCGGAGAACTGCCCGAGGTGTGGGGCATGCTCCACCCGGAGATCCTGGAAGGGATCCACCGGGAATATGTGGACGCCGGGTCGCGCGTGATCTACGCCGATACCTTCTGCGCCAACCCGCGGAAGCTGAAAAACAGCCCCTATTCCCCCGAGGAGGTCATCAGAAGCAATATCCTGACGGCAAAGAGGGCCGCCGGGAACAGGGCCCGGGTGGCCATGGACGTGGGGCCCCTGGGGGCGATGATGGCACCGCTGGGGGACATGGCCTTTGAGGAAGCCTATGATTCCTTCGCCCGGATGCTGAAGGCCGGCGAGGAGGCCGGGGCCGATCTGTGCGTGTTCGAGACCATGACCGACCTGAAGGAGGTCCGCGCCGGGGTCCTGGCGGCGCGGGAAAACACCCATATGGAGATCTGGGTCACGATGACCTTCGAAAAAAACGGCCGCACCTTCGCCGGCACCGACGCAGGCGCCATGGCCCTGACCCTGGACCGCCTTGGCGTGGACGCCCTGGGGGTCAATTGCTCCCTGGGGCCCGGGGAACTGAAGGAGATCGTCGAAAAGATCCTCAGGTACACCGACCTGCCCGTCATCGTCAAGCCCAACGCCGGCCTGCCGGACCCGGAGACCGGCGCCTACGCCCTTGGAAGCGCGGATTTCGCCCGGGAAATGGCGGTCTATCCCCCCATGGGCGTTCGGATGCTGGGCGGATGCTGCGGCACGGGCAGCGAATATATCCGCGCCCTGGCCTCGCTGCCCCACGCCACGCCCAGGGATAAGCGCAGGGCGGACGCCCTGTGCTCCGCCGGGCACGTAATCGACCTTTCCGGCGTTCGCGTCATCGGCGAAAGGATCAATCCCACCGGCAAAAAGCGTTTCCAACAGGCCCTCAGGGAGGGGGACATGGACTATATCGCCGCCCGGGCCATCGAACAGGAGGAAGCCGGGGCCGACGTGCTGGACATCAACGTGGGACTTCCCGGCATCGACGAAAAGGAGACCATGCTGAAGGTCATCCGCGCGGTGCAGGCCGTGACGGACCTGCCGCTGATGATCGACTCCTCTTCACCCGAGGTGATCGAGGCCGCCCTGCGCGAGACCTGCGGCCGGGCCGTGGTCAATTCCGTCAGCGGGGACGAAAAAAAGCTGCGTTCCATCCTGCCCCTGGTCAAAAAATACGGCGCCATGGTCGTAGGCCTGTGCATGGACGAAAGCGGCATCCCGGATTCCGCCGAAAAGCGCGTTTCCGTCGGCAGGCGCATCGTGGAGGCGGCGGCGGGATACGGCATCCCACCGCAGGATATCCTCCTGGACTGTCTGACGCTGACAGCCGCCAGCATGCAGGACCAGGCCATGGAGACCCTGAAAGCCGTGGCACGGGTCCGCGGTGAACTCAAGACCCACGCGTGCCTCGGTATCAGCAACATCTCCTTCGGCCTCCCCTGCCGGGAGCTTATCACCTCCTCCTTCCTGACCCAGGCGCTGTACGCGGGACTCGACATGCCCATCCTGAACCCCAACCAGCAGGCCATCATGGACGCGGTGTACTGCTTCCGCGCCCTGAGCGGCGAGGACCAAGGCCTTGGGGCTTACACCTCCCGCTTCGCGGACCGTATATCCCCCGCCCCCGCGGCGAATGCGAACACTTCGCCGGCCCGGGCCCCGGGCCCCGCTTCGGACCCGGTGGCCGAGGCGGTCATCCGGGGCCTGGGGGGTGAAACGGAAGCCCTGGTAAGGGGCCTGCTCCAGACATCGGAGCCCATGGAGGTGGTGGAAAAGCACCTGATCCCCGCCCTGGACGAGGTGGGCGAAAGGTATGATAAGGGCCGCCTCTTCCTGCCCCAGCTCATCAGCGCGTCCTCGGCGGCCCAGAGGGGCTTCGCCGCGGTCCGGGAGGCCATCGCCGCCCGGGGCGGCGAGGAAAAGCGCAAGGGTCCCATCCTGATCGCCACCGTGGAGGGCGACGTCCACGACATCGGCAAAAACATCGTGAAGGCGGTATTGGAAAACTACGGCTACGCGGTGCGGGACCTGGGCAAGGACGTGCCCGCGGAGGCTGTCGCAAAGGCGGTCCGGGAGACCGGCTGCCGCCTGCTGGGCCTCTCCGCCCTGATGACCACCACCGTCCCCGCCATGGAACGGACCATCCGCCTCGTCCGGGAAACCTGTCCCGGCTGCCTTGTGATGGTGGGCGGCGCGGTGCTGACCGCGGACCACGCCAAACGCATCGGCGCCGATTTTTACGCCCGGGACGCCAAGGCCGCGGCGGACATCGCGAAAAAGGCGCTGGGATAAAAACCGGAAAGGGGATCCGCCTTTCCGCGGACACAAAGAAACACATTCGGGGCCGGCCCTGAATGTGTTTCTTTTTTCATACAGATTTCAGATAAAAATGACATATCATTTTTATAGCGCCAAAGGCGCGTCTGAGATCGCATGAGACGGAATGACGCGCTTTGCGCGGCATGAACGTGCGAAGCACGCGGCATCTCAAATTGGCTAAACCAATTTGAGTATCAGTCCCTCGTGCTCCTGCGCCACACCGGCTCGGTCCGGACGCGGATCCACGCATACGGCATATCCCGGCTGTTGATGCGGAACAGCAGCACGTCCGCAGCCATGCGGCCCATCTCCGTGCTGGGGATCCGTACGGTGGAAAGGGGCGGATCCACCAGGGCTGCCTGGGAGGTGCCGTCAAAGCCCGCGACCATGATATCTTCCGGTATGCGGAGGCCCTTTTTCTTGAGGGCGTTCATCAGGTGGATGGCCTGGTAATCGTTGACGCAGGCGAAGGCGTCCGGCAGGCCAGGCATCCTGTCCAGCTCCCTAATCAGCCAGTCCGGATCGTCCACCGGCGAACCATCGGGCATAAGGAGGCATATTTCTTCGTCCAGGGGGATCCCAAGGATGTTCAGCGCGGAAGTGTAGCCCACCCAGCGCTCGAAAAAGCTGGCGCAGTGTTCCCTGTCACCCACAAAGCCGATGCGCCTCGCGCCTTTTCCGTAAAGGCGTCGTACGACGGAGACAATGCCGGAAACGTTCTCCATGGTCACGAAATCGCAGGCCATCGGCTCCGCGAACGCATGGGCCGGGCCGTCGATCATCATGACGGGCAGGCCCAGGGAGCAGATCATGTCCAGGTAGGCCGGATCGAACAATTCGATCCCCACCATGCCGGAGATCTGGTCAGCATAAAAATGGGGGGGCAGTTTTTTTTGCTTAAGCTCCTCCGGCGAGACCTCGAAGATCTTCAGCGTATATCCGGACCGGCTGATCTGGTCCGTAAATGAGGTCATGAAGATCGTACCAAAATGAAAATCCCGGGGCATATCGCTGGTCAGGAGCGCGATGCTCCCGCCGCTCCGGACCGCGGAAGGCTGCGCCTCCGCCGGCGTGCCGTAGCCCAGTTCAGCCGCTTTCCGCAATATCAGTTCCCGGGTGCTTTGGGGAACCGTGCCCCGGCCGTTGAATACCTTGGAGACCGTGTTCCTTGACAGTCCGCTGGCATCGGCGATGTCCTGCATGGTGACGCGTTTGGTCGGCATGGTCGGATTCCTTTCTGTGATCAGGTACTGATATTCTAACATATTTCACGAACGGAAAACAAGTTTACATAATGTAAAACAATTTGTCCACGTTTCCGTGCTCTCAAAGAGGATTTCTGTGCTTTATTCGATATTTTATCGACATTTTGCACAAATATCCGAAATAACTATTGACATAACGTAAATTTTAATGTAAACTTTGTGTGAACTCAGAAACAGTGCCCGAAGGCCGGAATATTAATTCTTTTTCGGCCTTGTAAACTAAAACGCTCTCAATGTAAAGCAATCCGCAAAGAAGGGAGGCATATCGGGCAAAACACATAACCTGCGCGACCGGCACCTTCGACTGTGAAAAAGGAGGGAAAACATGCAAAGCGCAAAGCAGCTTCCTGCCGCTAACGCGCGGCAAAAGAAGCAAAAGCCGGATATGGAAAAAAGGCTGCGGGATTTCAGGGAGAATTCCCCCTACCTCGTCATGATCCTTCCGGCTGTCCTGGTGGTGTTCCTGTTCAACTATCTGCCCATCTACGGCGTCCTGATCGCTTTCCAGGACTTCATGCCCGGCGACCCCATCCTGTCCGGCGACACGATCTGGGTCGGCTTCCAGAATTTCACCCGGTTCTTCAACGACGTGCAGTTCTGGCCCCTGATGAAGAACACCTTCCTGCTGTGCATCATCGGCTTCATCATCGGCTTCCCGCTGCCCATCCTGGT
>JAFWWK010000045.1 GCA_017523615.1 Clostridia bacterium | reverse complement strand
GGCACCATCACCGAGGATGGCGTCATCCTGATCGAAGACGCGAAGACCAAGGTGAAGGTCAGCAAGGTGGATATGGGCACCGGTGAGGAACTGGAAGGCGCGACGATCCAGATCATCGACAAGGACGGCAACGTGGTCGACGAATGGGTCAGCACCGATGAGGTCCACACCATCGAAGGTCTGAAGACCGGCGAGGAATACATCCTGCGCGAGACCGTGGCCCCCGAAGGGTACACCATCGCGACGGACACCACCTTCACCATCGACGAAACCGGCAACGTGACCACCACGGGCTCCATCACCGAGGACGGCGTCATCCTGATCGAGGATGCCAAGACGAAGGTGAAGATCACCAAGGTGGACAGCGAGTCCGGTGAGAAGCTGGCCGGTGTCGTAATGCAGATCCTCGACGAGGAAGGCAATGTGGTCGACGAATGGATCACGACGGGCGACAGCGTCCACACCATCGAAGGCCTGAAGACCGGCGTCGTCTATACGCTGCATGAATCCGAAGCCCCCGAAGGATATATCCTGGCTAAGGACAAGACCTTTACCATTGACGAGAACGGCGAGGTGACCGGCACCGTTACGCTGGATACCGACGATGCGGGCGACACGCTGATCGTCTTCGAGAACACCGCGATCACTTACACCACACTTACTGTCAACAAGAAATGGATCGGCAAGGACAAGGGTGCGATCAACCTGTACATCTACTGCGGCCTGCGCAGCGAGGTCATTCGTGAGGATGGTACGCTGAACCTGAGCGCCATGCACAAGATGGATCCGCAGCCCACGATCACCCGTAAAGGCAACACCTACATCGTGGCCGACCTGCCCGCGGTGGATGAAGACGGCAATGCCCTGGTCTATGCGGCTCAGGAATACAATATCCCCGAGTACTACGCCGTCAGCTACATCAATGTGGATGAATTTGCCCGTGCTTACACCTATGCCTTTGACCAGGGCGTGATCGTCAACACCTTCGACGGTCCTGTGGTGGAATACGTCAGCATCACCATCCACAAGATCTGGACCGGAGTCAGCGCGGACACCGTGCTGCCCGACATCACCCTGAAGGTCTACCGTGAGGACGGCACGCTGGTCAAGACGGTCACCCGCACTGCTGCTGAGATCGCCAAGAAGAAGGGGACGATCGTCATCGGCGGCCTGCTGAAGGGTCATACCTACTATGTGGTGGAAGAGACGATCAAGGGTTACACCATCAAGTACACCAATGTCGGGACCGAAGCCGAAAAGATCGACAGGGTCTACGATGGAGGCACCATCACCAACCACAAGATCCCGAAGACGGGCGACAGCCGCAACGTTGCGGTGTGGATGGTCCTGGCCCTCGTGAGTGCCATGGGCATCGGCGCGGTCGCGATCTCCGAAAGGAAAAAGCGCCGCACCAACTGACCTAAGGTCCGCAGCTGAATAACAAACAGGCAAGGCCCCCGGGAAACCGGGGGCCTTTTGCACCCTCCGCGGACCGGGGACGGCGCGGAAGGACGCGGATAAGCACATAAACAAAAGCCCCGCGTACTTCCGCGGGGCCGGCATGATGATGCGATTGTAATTATATAGTATTACAGGCGGATCTCCATCAGTTCCCTGTCCACGTGGTTCAGCACCTCGCAGCCGTCTTCGGTGACAGCCACCAGGTCCTCGATGCGGACGCCGAATTTGCCGGGCAGATAGATCCCGGGCTCCACGGAATGGACCATGCCCACCCGCTCTTCCTGCGCGCATGCAGAGGAGATGTCGGGATATTCGTGGCATTCCAGGCCGATGCCGTGGCCCAGGCGGTGGATGAAGTATTTGCCGTAGCCGCCGTCCTCAATGACTTTTCGGGCGGCGCGGTCCACATCGCATGCCCGAACTCCGGGCCGCACCGCGTCCCGGACCGCCTTGTTTGCGGCTTTCACCAGGTCGTACACACGCTTCATTTCGTCGCTGGCTTTGCCCAGGCAGACGGTGCGGGTCATGTCGCTGCAGTAATCCCGCCAGGTAAGCCCCACGTCGATGATCACCATGTCTCCCTTCCGGGAAACGGTGCCGTCGCTGATGTGATGGGGCTCGGCGCAGTTGGCACCAAAGCAGATCAGGGGATCGAACGCGGGGACGGAGGAACCACGGGCTTCACTTTCGCTCAGGTACAGGGCCGAGCCTTCTTTTTCGGTCATGCCCACGCGCAGGCGGGAAATGACGGAAAGGATGGTCTCGTCGTTTCTAAGGCTGCTTTCCCGCATGGCCCGCAGCTCTTCCTCGTCCTTGATCATCCGGACCGCGTCCACGCAGGCGCTGCCGACGCGCATTTTTATATCCGGCCGGGCTTCCTGAAGCCGCAGGGTGAACTGGCTGGGCCAGGTCTTGTCGATGCCCAGGACGCCGTCTCCCAAGCCCTGGGCCAGCACGGAAACGCAGTCGTCGGTGTCGTCATATTCCACAAGGCCCCCGGAAAAGGCGGAAGAGAGGGAAAACAGTCGGTTGGCGTACAGGGACGCCTCCCCGCTGTCCCTGATCAGGAGGGCCAGCATCCTTTCGCCGGGATGCACCCATTTGCCGGTGTAGTAGAAAATGGACGAGGGGGATGAAACGATCAGCTGCTTCAGGCCCGCGGCGCGCATTTCCTGAACGGTGCGCTGGATCCTTGCCGAATTCATCTTTTCTGTTGACCTCCTGTTCACAGGGATATCGTGACAGTGCGCTTCCATGGCCAGTTTTTCCCCCAAAAAGGAAAACCGGGCGAAGGGATCTGCTTCGCCAAGTATAGCATCCCGGGGCAGCCGTGTCAATTAACGGTCGTTTTCATGGACCCAGCGCAGGGCCCTGCCTTCCCGGAGGGAAAGGGGCAGGTCCAGGATGCGCTGGTTGCGGCTGCCGCGAAAGCGAAGCATCGGGTCCCGTTCATCCTGTACGAAGGGACCGTCCACCAGGATGTCCGCCAGGGACAGGATAGCGAGGGTGCATTCGGTGTTCGGACGCGAGCCGGGGGTCAGCATTTCTTCCAGCGTGCAGCCCGAGTAGATCCACAGGTCCTTTAAAGGGAACCTTTCGCGGAATTCCCTGAGGAAGGGCAGAAGGGCGCGCTGGTTCTCGGGCTCCATCGGCTCGCCGCCCAGCACCGTAAGCCCGCGGATATAGGAAGGGGACAGCAGGGAGAACACTTTTTCCCGGGCTTCGCGGTCAAAAAGCCTGCCGTAGGAAAAATCCCAGGTCTCTTTCTGAAAGCAGCCCGGACAGCGGTTGCGGCAGCCGGAAACGAACAGGGATACGCGGACGCCGGGCCCGTCGGCAATGTCGCAGTCTTTGATCCCACAATAATTCATGGCACAGATCCCCCGAAGACGGAGCCGGTCATAAGTGGAGCACGCGGTCCCGGATCTCCTGGGTGCGGCCCTGATTCCAGAACTGGGTGCCGATATAGCCGCAGGTCCGCCTGGCCACGTTCATTTTGTTCTGGTCGGAATTGCCGCACCTGGGACAGACCCAGACCAGCTTGCCGTCTTTTTCCTCGATGCCGATCTCGCCGTCAAAGCCGCATTCCTGGCAGTAATCGGATTTTGTGTTCAGCTCTGCGTAGATGATATGGTCGTAGATGAACTTCATGACCTCCAGGACGGCGTCCAGGTTGTTCTGCATGTCGGGCACTTCCACATAGCTGATGGCGCCGCCGGGGGAGAGCTGCTGGAACTGGGCTTCGAAGAGGAGCTTGTCGAAGGCGTTGATCTTTTCGGTCACGTGAACGTGGTAGCTGTTTGTGATGTAGCCCTTGTCGGTGATGCCGGGAATGACGCCGAATCGGCGCTGCAGGCATTTGGCGAATTTATAGGTGGTGGATTCCAGCGGCGTGCCGTACAGGGAAAAATCGATGTTGTGCTTTTCCTTCCATTTCCGGCAGGCGTCGTTCATGTGCCGCATGACGTGAAGGGCGAAGGGGGTGGCTTCCGGGTCCGTGTGGCTTTTGCCGGTCATGGCTTTTACGCATTCGTAAAGCCCGGCGTAGCCCAGTGAAATGGTGGAATAACCGCCGTAAAGCAGCCTGTCGATGGTCTCGCCTTTTTTGAGCCTCGCGCAGGCGCCGTACTGCCAAAGGATCGGCGCAGCGTCGCTGAGGGTGCCCTTCAGGCGCTCGTGGCGGCACATCAGGGCCCGGTGGCACAGTTCGAGCCTCTCGTCGAAGATCTCCCAGAACCGGTCCATATCGCCGCCTGAAGACAGGGCGGCGTCCGCCAGGTTGATGGTGACCACCCCCTGGTTGAAACGGCCGTAGTATTTGGGATCCCCGTTTTCGTCCACATAGGGGGTCAGGAAGGAGCGGCATCCCATACAGGGGTAACAGTTGCCCCGGCCGGTTTTGTCCACCTTCAGTTCCAGCATTTTCTTTTCGCTGATGTAGTCCGGCACCATGCGGCGGGCCGTGCATTTGGCGGCCAGCTTTGTCAGGTACCAGTAGGGACTGTCCTCGCGGATGTTGTCCTCCTCCAATACGTAGATCAGCTTGGGGAAGGCGGGGGTCACCCAGACGCCCTTCTCGTTTTTGACGCCCTGGATCCGCTGCCGCAGGGTCTCCTCGATGATCATGGCCAGGTCGTGCTTCACCTGGGGGTCCTTCGTTTCGCCCAAGTACATGAACACGGTCACGAAGGGAGCCTGGCCGTTGGTGGTCAAAAGGGTGACCACCTGGTACTGGATGGTCTGGATGCCGCGGCTGATCTCCTCCCGAAGGCGATTTTCGGCGATCTCGGCGATCTTCCCTGCGGAGGGCGAAGCGCCGACGGCCAGCATCTCCTCCCGGACGCTTTTTGTGATCTTTTCACGGCTCACCTGCACGAAGGGAGCCAGGTGGGTCAGGGAGATGGACTGGCCGCCGTACTGGTTGCTGGCCACCTGGGCGATGATCTGGGTGGCGATGGAACAGGCGGTGGAAAAGGAATGGGGGCGCTCGATCATGGTGCCGGTGATCACCGTTCCATTCTGGAGCATATCCTCCAGGTCCACCAGGTCGCAGTTATGCATGTGCTGGGCAAAGTAATCGCTGTCATGGAAGTGGATGATGCCCTCGTTGTGGGCTTCCACGATATCCGGCGGCAGGAGGATGCGGTCGGTGAGGTCGCGGGAGACCTCGCCGGCGATATAATCCCGCTGGGTGGAATTGACCACCGGATTTTTGTTGCTGTTTTCCTGTTTGGCTTCTTCGTTGCTGCACTCGATCAGGGACAGGATCCTTTCGTCGGTGGTGTTGCTTTTGCGCACCAGGGACCGGGTGTAGCGGTAGGTGATATAGTGCTTGGCCACCTCGAAGGCGCCCATTGCCATGATCTGGTCCTCCACCAGGTCCTGGATCTCCTCGACGGTGGGGGTGCGGGGCATCCGGCGGCAGGATTCCGTGACCGACCCGGCGATGGTATGGATCTGGACATCGGAAAGACGATCTTGTTCGTCCACCGTCACGTTGGCCTTTGAAACGGCGTTCAGGATCTTGTTGATATCAAAGGTTTCTTCGGAGCCGTTGCGCTTGATGATCAGCATGGCACATTCTCCTGTTCTGCGTCTTTAACAATTATGGTAAATTAAGGTAATTTTGTGATTTGAAAGCGCGAAAGCATGCGAAACAAAAACAGCACATATTGTGTGTTTGCACAAATCTTGACAACTATATGTTGTGGCTGCAACTCCGTGCGACACTTATTATATGCGAAACGGCCGGGTTCGTCAAGAGTCCGTAACAGATTTAACATTTCCATATAAAGGGATCAAAATACGGCGCGGATACCCCAAAAAACAGGGTCCCCGGAGGAGAAGCCCTCCTCCGGGGACCCTGCCGTATGAAAAAAACGGGGGGGGGAATACCTGCGTATGCGGGACCTATTCCGTGTCTGTATGGCCGTCTTCTGCGCCGGATACCGCAGCCGGCGTTTCCCCGGCCTCCTTTTTTTTCTTTTCCCGGGTATGTATCAGGTCCTTTAGCAGCGCCACGATCACCGCGGCTGTGGGGACGCCAAGGAACATGCCGGGAATGCCGAAGAGAACGCCGAAGAAGCTGATGGAGGCCAGGGCCAGCCAGGGCGGTAGGCCGATGCTGCCTCCCACCAGATGGGGGTTGAGCAGATTGCCGTCCAGGGTCTGAAGCACCAGCACCATCACGGCAAATATGACGGCGGTGTTCAGGTCGACCGACAGCATGATCAGAAAGCCCTGGAAAAAAGTGAGCCAGCTGCCCACATAGGGCAGCATATACAGGCAGGCGGACAGGAAGGAGATGGGGACCACGTAGGGCAGACCCAGGACGAGCATCACCACCGCCATGACGCAGCCGAAGATGAGGCCCTCAAGCATCTGGCGCCCGAACCAGGTGGAGACCGTCGTGACTGTCAGGGAGGCCGTGTGGGTGATGAGCGCGGCGGTCTTTTCGGGAAGCAGCGCGGAGGCGATCCGCCGGAACTGCCGGTGCAGGCTGTGGCGGCAGGAGAGGATATAGATGGCGATGGTCAGGGAGATCAGCAGCCTCAGGAAGGAGGAAGTGACCGAGACCACGCTGTTCAGGCCCTGGGTGATATAGGTGCCGATCTGACTGGTGGCGTTGCCAAGCCAGTTTTCCGAAGTGATCTTCCAGTCTTCGGGAGATATGTGCAGGGCGATGCGGATCTTTTCCTGCAGGTCGTTGGTTCGCAGGTAGTCCATCACGCCCTCGAACATTTTGATGATCTGGGGGACGAGGGATGTCACCGCCGTATATACCACCCCCGCGATGATCAGCAGTACGAAAACCAGGGCGATCACCGTGCGGGCGCCTTCGCCGATCAGGTGCCTGCGGTCGCATCCGGCAATGATCATCTCGAACCGCCGGACGGGGGCGTTGAGGATGAGGGCAATGGCGACGCCGTAAAAAACGGGCATGACCGCACTGGTCACGGTGCTCACCAGGGACGACGCGGCCTGCCAGTTGAGGACCATGGCGATGGGGATGGCCAGAAGAAGGATCTTCAGGTAATACGGGAACTTGAAAACGCGGTCGCGATCCATGGCAATTTCCTTTCCGGCTGCGGGGAGGGGGAAAAAGGTGTCAGCGGCACAGTACCTCGGCGCCGTCCTCCGTTACCAGGACCTCGACCTCCCACTGGGCCGAGGGTTTGCCGTCCTTGGTATAGATGGTCCAGCCGTTTTTGCGGTCCTCGTAAATGGCGGCGCCTCCCATGTTGACCATCGGCTCGATGGTGAATACCATGCCGGGCACCATCAGCATGCCGGTGCCCGGGGCGGCCACGAAGCTGACCCAGGGATCCTCATGGAAAGCGTTCCCGCAGCCGTGGCCGCCGATCTCCCGGACCACGGTGTAGCCGTTCCTCATGGCGTGCCGATGCACCGCGTCGCTCATATCGCCCATCAGGGTCCAGGGGATCACTTTTTTGAGCCCCTCTTCCACGCACTCCCTGGTCACTTCCACCAGGAGGCGCTTGTCCTCGCTGACCTCGCCGATCATGAACATGCGGCTGGAGTCGCTGAAATAACCGTTCAGGATGGTGGAGCAGTCCACGTTGACGATGTCCCCGTCCCGGAGCACCACGTCGGGGGAAGGAATGCCGTGGCATACTTCCTCGTTGACGGAGGTGCACACCGATTTAGGAAAGCCCTGGTAGCCCAGGTCCGCCGGAATGCCGCCCATGCCGTAGGTGACTTCGTTGATGATCTCGTCGATCTCCAGGGTGGTCATGCCCGGGCGGATGCGTTTGCCCACCTCGTCCAGGCAGGCCATGTTGATGACCGCGCTTTTTTTGATGCCTTCGATGTCTTCTTTAGTTTTGATCAGCTTCCGGGAAGGCACCTCGCACCCCCGCATCTGGAAGCGCATGATCTTTTCATCGAATTCCTGGTGGCAGTGCTTATACTTGACGCCGCTCCCGCACCAGCAGGGCGCGTTGCGGTCCGGCTTTCTCATTGTCATTTTCGGTCCCATGTCGCCGCATCCTTTCAAAAAATCGGGTTATTGCTTCAGTTTGAATTATATGCGCCTGAAAAGGCGATGTCAACAGCCCGCCGGGACACGGCTCACGCATGAAGCGTGAGCTCGCAGGGGGGTCTCAACGACCCCCCTGCGGAACCCCCCGGCGGATTTGCCTGTCACCCCTGCGGGGTTCCCGGGCGGCAAATCCGTAAGGAACAAATTGCTACGCAATTTGGCCT
>JAFWWK010000044.1 GCA_017523615.1 Clostridia bacterium | reverse complement strand
TTTTCCACGGCGGTGCCGGGTGGCAGCGGCCTGAAGGGTGCTTCCGGCTGCCTTGCGGGCGGACAGTATTCCATGTTGAAAAGATATCCGAGGGTTTCCGGGGCTTCCTGCGGGCTTCCTGCAGCGCGGCCGCTGTCAGGGGCCCTGGAAGCCTTTTCAGGCGGTCCTGCCGTTCCGGCACTGATCTTCCCGACACCATCAGGAAGATCTGTTCTGGGGGCTTTCCCGGCGGCCTGAGGGGCATCCTCGGATGGCTGCGGGACCATCCTTGAGGGGGAGGCTTCCCGGGCCGGGACGTCATCCTGCATTTCCTTAACGGACACATAGATCCGGGACGACTCATCCCGGCATTCCGCGATCACGGGCCTTGCCCGTTCCTGGCGCCCTGCGCCGCCTGCAGAAAACCGCCTGCGGGAAGGCCGCGTTACGGCCGGCGCCTTATCATTGATCTCGCCTGAACGCACAAGGACGCCGTCGTTTCCGTCAAAGTTACCGATGCCGTATTTATGGAGGACTGTTTCTTTTTTCTCCCGGACGGCCGGCTCAGGAATGAACCTGTCCCAGTAAACCTTGACCCTGGGCTTTCCTTTCCTTCTTGCGCCGGGCAGGAAGTCCACTTTTCCGACAAAAGGCGGGACCGGCGTGTTCTTTTTCACAGTGAATACCGTGACGGTCTGGAAATCCCTGTAGCGGAGCTGGCTTCCTTCCATCCGGTTTTCCTGCTGCATCGTGGTCCTCCTGGACCAGCTGTAGGACGGGTTTTCCGATGAGAGGGCTGTTTCAGAGACGGTATCCTGCTCCAGGCTCCCGGGCGCTTTGCCGGCCATCTTCTCGTAGATCTCCATTTCCGTTGTTGACAGTCTGCCGTATACGATCTGTGTCGCGCAGTTCCCGAGGAGGATGCCGCGCATATATTCCGTGTCGCGGCTTTTGGACATCTGGTCAAGGGTCTGGAGGGCTACAAGGTTCGCGCAGCGGTACTGCCTGTGCAGGGTAAAGAACTCGTCGATGTCGGGGTGGACGATGGATGAGAACTCATCGATGTAATTAAAATGGAGGAGCCTTGTCTTTTCGTTCCCAGGACGCCTGGTGACCGCCTTGCCGTAGCACAGGATCCAGCTCTGGCCGAAGGCCATGGACACGGATTTCCCGAGCTCGAGGGCGTAATTGACGCAGGTGATCTGTCCTTCCGAAAGGATCTCGTCAAGGTCGACCGCGAGGCTGTCCGGGACGCAGAACACGGAGCGGATATAGCGGTGACCGAGCAGCTTGTTGACCTGCATGCGGAGGCCGTTTGCCTGGTCATATAGGTCCTCTCTTCTTGCGCCGAGTATGTCCCGGAAAAAGGTGTCCCAGACATACTGGTAAATGCCGCAGTTGATCCCCTGCAGGGCCTGGGCGCCGCCGTTCGCAAGGATCATGTCGCTGTAATGCTTGAATTCTTCGTCATGCCCTGCGAAGGAATATCCGCCAAAATCCCCGAGATGGACACCATTTTCATCATAGAGGGACTGTGTACGGCCAAAACGGTAAGCGAAACGCTCCAGATAAGTCCGGGCAAGATCAGGGTTGTTGAGGATCTTCTGGATGTCTGACGGGTTAGGCTGGTTTACGTTCCGCCGCGGATCTTCGTCAGGATCATAGGCAAGCATGACAAGCATGCAGGTCGCGATGGTCCATGTGGAGTTCAGGTTCTTGAAATAGACGTCTCCGCCGCCGCCCCTCTCGAAGATGCCGGCGAGGACGTCGGCAAAGATATTTGCCTTGTTTGTGATGTCGACTTCCCTCTCCTCTCCGCGGAGCCGAGGGGATACGAAGAGCGGGTTGAAACCTTTAAAACCTTCCTTCGGGTTGCCATGCGCATCCGGCATGGGATCGATGCGGTTTACCTTGAATCCGCGGGAGACCGCGAGGCTGTATACCTCGTCAGACCAGGAGGCGTTGGGCGCGACGACGGTGATGCCTGCGGACGGCACTTCAAACCGCAGGAAATCATATGCTTCCTGCCTTTTTGCCATCTCGCGCGGATCGGGTGTGAAGCGGGGGCGTATTTTTTCGATCGAAAATGTACTGTCGTCAAACGGCTCGGCGATCTCAAATTCACCGCTGTTAAGCCTTTTTACGGTCTCTTTTTTCTGATAGTCGGTGTTGAACGCCTTCTGATCAAGATCGTCGGCGACTGCCACGGTAAGGACGGAAGATGTCTTTGCCGTACCTGTTGTGCCGTCGGCAAACGTGTGAAGGAACCGTGAGTCCTCCGTAATGGTGAAGACCTCGCCTGTATCCATCTCCTTTATGACTTTCAGGTCATATTTAAACTGCTTGTTCTTGCGGAGATCCATATCCCTTGTCACGACGAAGTGCTCGATCTCCTGCTTTGTGTACTTGTCAAGGAAATGCTTCCCGAACATGACGGAAAGGAACAGCGTGGGGACTGCCGATGTCAGGAGGAGCGTTCCCCGTGCGAGGCCGACCAGCATATTCTCAGTGACTTCTCCTGTGACCGGGATAAGGAAGCAAAGGGACAGGACCGGACGGAATAAAAACCGGAGAAGCTGCATGAGGACCATGACCATGACAGCTGCGAATGATTCATAAAGGGTAAACATCTTGCGGTTGTAGAACTGCCAGAATTTAAGGCTCGTGGACCAAGTCCATACTGCTGCGGGCCCTGCGGTCCAGAGGATGATGTAAAAAGGATTGGAAGGCAGGAGCCTGGGAGTCAGGCTGAAAACAGAGTATAGATAGAGCACTGACATAAGGAGGATATGGAGAAGCATAACTGAAAAACAGATGCCTGCTATAAAGGAATCCTTACCGTATTTGGCAAAGTCACGCCAGTCGTCCTCGATGGAGTGTGCGTTCGCGGTATTGGCATACGTATACAGTCCCTCTTCTCCGTCCATCTGTACCTTTCTTCCGAAAAGAAGCTCCGTAATCAAATTTTTTAGCCTGTCTTCCATGGATCCCCCCCAAGATAAAAACAAATATATATTATTGCAATTAATATAGCACATTTCAGGGGAATGTGATAGGATAAATAAAAACAAATATATATTTTGGAGCCGG
>JAFWWK010000043.1 GCA_017523615.1 Clostridia bacterium | reverse complement strand
CATCCGGCGGTGATGCCGACCAAACCGGCCAGGGCAGCGTTGAACGTCATGGACACATCGGGCTTTCCGTAACGCACCCAGGTGAAGATCATGGTGACGAGCGTCGCCAGGGCGGCGGCCAGGTTGGTGTTGAAAAGACCAGGCCGGCGGAAGTGATCAGATCGTCGCTGTCCATGCCGACGGTGGAGGCGCCGTTAAAGCCGAACCAGCAGAACCACAGGATGAACACCCCCAGGGCGGCGATGGACAGGTTGTGGCCCAGGATGGCTTTCGGCTTGCCGTCGCTGCCGTACTTGCCGACGCGGGGCCCCAGGATCTTCGCGCCGATCAGCGCGCACACGCCGCCCACCATGTGCACGGCGGTGGAGCCGGCAAAATCGTGGAAGCCCATTTCCGCCAGCCAGCCGCCGCCCCAGATCCAGTGGCCGGATACCGGGTAGATGAACAGGGAGATGGCTGCGGAATAAACGCAGTAGGCCGAAAACTTGGTGCGCTCCGCCATGGCGCCGGAAACGATGGTGGCGGAGGTGGCGCAGAACACGGTCTGGAAGATGGCGTAGGCCCACAGCGGCACCCCCGCGGGCAGCACGGCGCTGTAGTCCCCCATGATGAAGGGGTCGATCCGCCCGAAAAGCGCCGTGCCGGCGCCGAACATGATGCCAAAGCCGAACAGCCAGTACAGCGGCGTGCCGATGCAGAAATCCATCAGGTTCTTCATCAGGATGTTGCCGGTGTTCTTGGCGCGGGTAAAGCCGGCTTCGCACATGGCGAAGCCCGCCTGCATAAAGAAGACCAGGGCCGCGCCCAGCAGGACCCAGATGGTGTTTGCGGGGGAGTACGTCATACCGCTCACTTCCGTTTCATTAAGAATTTCCGGCAAAAAAAGACGCAGGGGTGTTGAAAGCACACCCTTGCGCCTTGCCGGAATGATGGCATTTTATGCTGTCGAATGCTGTTTGTCAATGGGAATACAGTCAAAAAACATTAAAGCTCTTTGGCATAGCATACGGCCCCTTCCAGGCGGTCGTAGGGCGGGTAATTGGGGATCAGCCTGTATCCCCGCCCTTCGTACAGCCTGACCGCATCCGCCATGACCGGCCGGGTCTGCAATATGACGCGGCGGAAACCCGCCTCCCGGGCCTTTTCCTCCACCCGGTCCATGAGACCTGTGGCGATACGCTTTCCGCGGAAGGCCGGCTCCACCCACACCCGCTTGACCTCGGCGTCGGTATCCGAATATTTTTTCAGCCCGGCGCAGCCCGCCGGCACGCCGCCAAAGAAGGCCAGGACCACGAAGGGGATCCGGTCGGAGGCGCTGAAGGGAACAAATCCCCGCCGTTTGTCCAAGCCTCCCGCGACGCGGCTGTAATATTCCTCGGTCACGGCATAAAACCGCAGGAACACCGGATCCTCCCCGTTTGTCCGCCGGTATGTGATACGCTCCATTTTTTTACTCCCCGCTGGCCCCGTAGTTGCTCAGGACCCTCGCCGAGGGGTCGTCCACGTCGCAGCCGGGCCAGGTTTTGTTCGGCATCCAGTAATCCGGGATCAACCGCGCCTGGCCGGGATAGAAACTTTCAAACAGCTCCCGGTAAAGCAGGCTCTCCTTGGTGAAGGGCGGACGGTAATCGTATTTCGACGCCTTTTCCCTGAATTCCTCGTCCGTATACGTCCTTTCCGCCAGGGCCTTCAGGTCGTTTACCATGGAATGCCCCACCGCGTCGGAAAAGGCCGCCTTCTGCCGCCACAGGATCTCGTCGGGCAGGATACGGTCCTCGGCGAAGGCCTTCCGGATCAGGTATTTGCCCATGTTGTGGGTGTTCATTTTCAGTTCGGGATCGATGCTCATGGCGTAGCGGACGAATTTCAAGTCCCCGAAGGGCACCCGCGCTTCCAGGCTGTTCACGGAAATGCAGCGGTCCGCCCGCAGCACGTCATATACATGCAGTTCCCGGATGCGCTTTTCCGCCTCCTCCTGGAAGGCGGCGGCGCTGGGGGCGAAATCGGTATATTTATAGCCGAACAGCTCGTCGGAAATCTCCCCCGTCAGCAGCACCCGCACGTCCGTGTGCTCGTGGAT
>JAFWWK010000004.1 GCA_017523615.1 Clostridia bacterium | reverse complement strand
GGCCATGGGCATCACCCCCTACATCAACGCCAGCATCATCATGCAGCTTCTCTGCGTGGCGATCCCCGCCCTGGAGAGGCTGCAGAAGGACGGCGGTGAGGAAGGCCGCAAGAAGATCAACAAGATCACCCGGTATTCCACCGTCGTGCTGGCCGCCCTGCAGGCCATCGGCATCATCGCCGGCCTCAACGGCCTGAAGGCTGACTACAAGAATTTCTGGGGCTATTGCTCCGTGGGTATCATCATGGCAGGCGGCACCGCCCTGGCCATGTGGATCGGCGAGAGGATCACCAAGAACGGCATCGGCAACGGCATCAGCCTTCTGATCTTCGCCGGCATCATCTCCAACCTGTTCAACGGCATCGTCGCCGCCGTGTCGAATGTGTTTTCCAACATTCCCGGCGCCATCGGCAGCCTGCTGATCATCCTTGTGACCACCGTCATCATCGTGGCTGTCGTTACCTTCGTGGACCGCGGCGAACGCCGCATCCCGGTGCAGTACGCCAAGCGCGTGGTCGGTCGCAAGATGTACGGCGGACAGAACACCCACATCCCGATGAAGGTCCTTGCCGTGGGCGTTCTTCCTCTGATCTTCGCCTACTCCTTCATGGCCTTCCCCGGCACCATCATGGCCATGTTCGGGACCAACTCCGGCGCGTATAAGTGGTGGAGCGCCAACATGAACCAGTTCACCTGGGGCTATATGCTCCTGTGCGCGCTGCTCATCGTCGCGTTCTCCTACTTCTATACCGCGATCACCTTCAACCCGCAGGACATCGCCAAGAACCTGCAGCAGCAGGGCGGCCACATCCCCGGTATCCGGTCCGGCCAGCCCACGATCGATTTCCTGTCCAGGACTTCCAATCGTCTGACGCTGTTCGCGGCCATCTTCCTGGCTGTGCTGTCCACTGTGCCTTCGGTCCTGACCGTCTGGCGTTCCGTATCCATCCCCTTCGGCGCGTCTTCCATCCTGATCGCCGTTTCGGTGGCTCTGGAATCCATGCAGCAGATCGAGGCCCAGCTGACCATGCGCCACTACAAGGGCTTCCTGCAGAACTGATCGCAAAACAGTTCATTCAAGACCGCCTCCCCCCGGAGGCGGTTTTTTTGGATAGTCCGCGGAAGACAAAAAAGAATGGGGACGAGGACATGTTCGACCGCCTGTACAGAGAATCTCTTTCCCGCGCGGAACACAGGATATGGATACTTTCGGATCTCCAGCAGGCGCTGCCGGAAAATACCCGACGCTGCCTTGACACAGGGATATCCGATTTTAGATCCATGGGGCTGCCTGCGGATCAGATCTGGTACCTGGGCGACGCGGTGGAGGGAGAGGAAAAGGAAAGGCTCAAAGACATGTGCCGCCTGCAGGAAGAGGCCTTTTCCTCCCTTTCCCTCCCGCTTTGCTACGCGACCGGGAACCATGATTACGATTACGCCCGTTCCCACCGGGAAGAGGCGCCCTGGCTGCCTTTTTACGAAATGGTCCGGAACCATCCCGGCTGGAAGACCGCGGACAGCTGTGAGGATTTCTGGTTCCGCGCCGAGGTCGGGAAATATGCCGTCTATTTTTTCTGCGACCATATCTCCGGAAAAAGCGAGTGGTGCTCGACCCATTCCCGCGTCCGCTGGGGACAGGAAAAGTATCCATATACCGACGAAAGCTACCGGGCGCTGCGGGAAAGGATGGCCATGGAAAGCGGGCCGGTAATTACCTGCGGGCATTACGGTTTTTCGGGCTGCAATCGAGAACATGATCTGATGGACCGGCTCCTGCCGCTGCCCCGGAGTGCGCGGATCCATTTTTACGGGCATTCGCACATCGGGGACTGGGCGTGGGCGAAGAAGGATGCCTGGCGCCGGATCAGCTGGGTGGACTGGCACGACGTGCCGCAGATCGACGTTTCCAGCTTTGAAAATATCCGCGGAAGATTTTGCCGGAGCGTTTTGCTGCACATCCACCGGGAAGGGACCATGGGCGTATTTTTCCGTGATCACGACCGGTATTGCTTCACAGAGGCTTATTTTCCCTCGCCGGAAAACGGTCCCTCCGGCTGGGACGACATGCGCGGGATATGGGGATAAAAAGGGGTATGGTCACGGGAGGGTGATTGTGGTATAATCAGGGCGGAGAAACCGGGAAAGGAGAAGGAAAATGACTGAATTCGACAACGACGAAGAATATTCGGAATACCGGTATGATACGCAGCTGCTGATCGAGGGGGAGAACCTGGACGAGGATAAGATCCGCGATTACTTCACGGAGAATTTCCAGGGCAACTGCCTCCTGGCGGTGGGCGACGACGAGCTGATCAAGATCCATTACCACACCAACGAGCCCTGGAAGGTGCTGGAGTACTGCTCCACCCTGGGGGAGATCTACGACATCGTGGTGGAGGACATGTTCCGCCAGTCCAGGGGACTGCATGGTTAAGAAGAGTTGAGAGTTGAGATGGAAATGGTTTGCGACTAAACGGGGAAGGCCTTTGGTCCGTACCGGAGCACGGCGTAGATCGAACCGTGACAGGGGAGGGAACCAAAGGCCTTCCTTTTTTATGGAGTGGGAACAGCGGGAGCGGAAGGGCGCGCCATGCGCGGCGCACACCGTCGGCTTCGCTGATATATTTGGCAGATCGGCCGGAGGGGGATCACGCGTCACGCCGCGCGCCGGTCATTCGGCCTGTCCGCATGCGGATCAGGTTGAACATGTTTCCCAGCGCCACGCAGGCGAGAGCGGGGATCAGGGTGTCGCTGCCCTTGAAGATCGAGAGCAGCACAAGTATAAGGCCCGCCGCCGCGAAAACGACGGCGAAAATGATAAGGAGCAGGTTGAGCGTTTGCAGTTTCTTCATGGCGATGATCCTTTCGTATACCGTCAAAGCGTCATTCGTGCAGTTCCCGTTCTTTTTCCAGCGCTTCTTTTTTGCCGTGGATGCGGCCCAGGGAATACATGAGAAACGTGGCGCAGAGCAGGTTGATCCAGCCCAGGCCGGTACGGACGCCGGCCGAATTGATCACGCCGATAAGAAGGTTGGCCCCGCCTACCGCGGTGAGTACCCTCCCGATCCTTTCCAGGTGGGAGATACGGGAGTCGATGTCGGAATAAAGGTCGAATACCCCGTTGTCCGTTTTTTTGCGGAAATAGATCCATGCCATCATCCGCCCAACGTATTCCGCGCCGGTCTCTTGCATGAAACGGA
Source organism: Clostridia bacterium (assembly GCA_017523615.1). GTDB lineage: Bacteria > Bacillota > Clostridia > Christensenellales > Aristaeellaceae > RUG756. Next base: position 8,015 of record JAFWWK010000004.1, on the reverse strand, counting down.
CATAGCTTTCGTCAAAGGGGTGCATTTCCGTCCGGACAGTGTATTCGCCGGGGGCGCAGCGGACGAAGCGGTATTTGCAGATGCCCACGCGGTCCAGCGCCCAGCCGTTTGCGGCCATTTCGTTCAGCCAGGCTTCTTCCTTTTCGAAATCCCAGACCCAGAACCATTTGGATACGGTCTTGCTCTCCATTTTACATTTCCTCCCGAAGCACCGCTTCGCCGTTTTGTACCAGTTCCTTCAGCCTTTCCACCTCGCGGACAAGGACCTCCCTGCCCTTTTCCGTCAGGACGTATTCCTTTCGGCGGGTGTCGTCGCCCATGGATTTCAATACGATCCATCCCTTGTCGCACAGGGCGTTCAGCGCGCCGTACAGGGTGCCTGCGGCCAGCCTCACCCGGCCGCGGGACATCTCCTCCGTCTGCTGCATGATCCCGTATCCGTGCCGCGGCCTGTACAGGGACAGCAGGATGTAATAGGTCGCTTCCGTCAGCGCGGGAGCGTTCGGCATAAGACTCACCTCCATCGTGACCCGATATATCGACATCCGATATATCGTGATTCGATTATATCGGGCCACGATATATTTGTCAACTGTTTTTTAAATAAATATTTTCCCGGACTCCGCGCCGCAAACAGGCGCAGAATGCCTGCAGGCGGCGACGGACCTGATCGCCGATCCGGGGTGCAGGGGCGCAGCCTTTGCCGCGGGGTCCGGGGCCGCGCAGGCCCCGGCGGTGCGCGATACCTTCAGATAACGGCGGCGTTCATTCCCGGATCCGCAAAAAAAAACGGGCGGCTGATATGCCGTCCGTCGTCAATTCCGCCCTTCGCCGCCTCGCCGGTTTCACAGGATCCCTTTAAGGTCCGCCTCCGGAAACGGGACGAGTTCGCATGGCGCGTCTCCGCGGGGAGCCAGTTCCTTCTCCATCCATACCACGTCCAGCCAGCGGCCCATTTTGTACCCGCATCTGTGGAAATGGGCGCAGGTCCTGAAACCGTGCCTTTCGTGGAAAGCGACGCTTTCGGGATTGGGGTAAGTGATGCAGGCGTTCAATCCGGTGAAGCCCTGGCGGACGAGGATCTCCTCCAGGCGGTTTTCAAGCAGGCTTCCGATCCCCCGGCCCCGGGCGTCCATACGGAGGTAGATGGAGTTTTCGCAGGTCCACCGGTAGGCGCTGCGTACATGAAAGGCCGACGCGTAGCAGTAGCCGACGATCTTCCCGTCTTCCTCGGCGCAAAGGTATGGATAGCGCATGAGCGTGCCCCGGATCCGTCGGGCAAATTCCTCCCTGTCGGGGACTTCGGTCTCGAAGGTAACGCAGGTATCGGTGACATAGGGCCTGTAGATGTCCAGCAGCGCCCCGGCGTCATTTGGGGACGCGGCGCGGATCAGGACGCCTTTTTCTTCGCGAATGCTCATCATGGCTTATTCCCCCATACAGAGTTCCCCATTATCGCTTCAGGGCGCCGGGCGATAAGGAAGAGTCCTCCCACTGCCCGGTGACGCCGTCCGGATCGGAGCCGGTGATCCTGACCCGCGCGGTCTGCCCCTCACTGATCCCCTCCAGGGGCGGGCAGAAGCAGGAAACGTATTCCCGGGTGTAGCCGGAAACGCCTTCCGGGGACACGTCCTCGCACAGGATCTCCCGGACGGAGCCGACCATGCCGTTGTGGTATTCCGCGGCCATCTCGTGCCCGAGGGCGATCAGCTTTCGCGTCCGCTCCTCCCGAATACGGCGGGGCACCTGTCCGGGCATGGACGCCGCCGGGGTGCCTTCCCGGGGCGAGAAGGGGAATACGTGCATCCGGGAAAAGCCGATCTCCCGGCAAAAGGCCATCGTTTCGGAAAATTCATCGTCGGTCTCGCCGGGGAAACCGCAGATCACGTCGGTGGTCAGGGCGCAGCCGGGCATGAAATCGCGCAAAAGGGCGGCGGCGGAGCGGAATTCGCCGCAGGTGTACCTGCGTTTCATCCGTTTAAGGACGGCGTCGCTGCCGCTCTGCAGGGCCAAATGGAACTGCGGACAGATCTCCGGGACTTCCCGGAGGGCCCGGGTGAAGGCCGGGGTCACGACCACCGGCTCCAGGGATCCTAAGCGGATGCGGCTGATACCCGGGGCGCGCGCGGCGCGGACGGCGTCGGCCAGGTCCATGTCCCCCAGGTCCCGGCCGTAGCTGGTCAGGTGGATGCCGGTCAAAACCAGTTCGCCGAATCCGGCTTCCCCGAGGCGCGCAGCTTCCGCGCGGATGTCCTCCAGGGGCCGGGAACGGATGCCGCCCCGGACGTAGGGAATGATGCAGTAGGAGCAGTAGCGGTCGCAGCCCTCCTGGATCTTCATCACGGCGCGGGTGCGCTCCGAAAAGCCGGAGATGGAAAGGCTTTCAAAGGGGATGCGCAGGATGTTCCTGTCCACATGGCAGACCCTTTCGCCCTGCCGGACCGCTTCCTCGTATAATTCAACGATCCTGTCCCGGTCCCGGGCGCCGATGACCAGCCGGGCGCCGCTTGAAAGCAGCTTTTCCCCGTCCCTTTGGGCCAGACACCCGGCGACGATCACGTCGGCGCCGGGGTTGGTTTTGATGGCCCGGCGGACCGCCTGCATGCTTTTTTTGTCCCCGGTGCCGGTGACGGTGCAGGTGTTGACGACGTATACGTCGGCGGATAAGTCAAAGGAAACCTGGATATAGCCGCGGGCAAGGAATTTTTCGAGCATGGCCTGGGAATCGTATTGGTTCACCTTGCACCCCAGGGTGTGAAAAGCGACAGTGGGCATACATACCTCCGGAAACAGCCTGCCGGCAGAGCCGGGAGCGGTTTGATGAGAGCATACCACTTAAAATACGGGGATGCAATATCCCCGCCGGGAATGATACTTGCACGAGGACGGGAAATGATTGTATAATATCAAAAAGGGCACGGAGGCCGGCCCTGACGAGGAGGAAAAAGTATGCAGTACAACGATTTCAGGGGCATGGGCCGGGCGAGCCGCCTGGGCTACGGGCTGATGCGCCTGCCGGTCAGGGACGGGCAGGTGGAAGAGGAAAGGGCCATCAGGCTGATCCGCCGCGGCATCGACGCGGGCATCACCTACCTGGACACCGCCTATCCCTATCACGGGGGGCAGAGCGAGGTGGTGGCTGGCAAGGCGCTGAAGGACGGCTACCGTGAAAAGGTCACCGTCACCGACAAGCTGCCCTGCTGGGCGGTAAAGGAGAGCGGGGATATGGACGCCCTCCTGGACGAGCAGCTTCGCAGGCTGGACCTGCCTTACATCGATATGTACCTTCTTCACGCCCTCAACCGGGACCGGTACGCGAAGATGAAGGAGCTGGGCTTCAAGGATTTCTTCCGCAGGGCCCTGAAGGACGGGCGGATCAGGCACGTGGGCTTCTCCTTCCACGACGGCGCCGACGCGTTCCGGGAGATCCTGGACGATTACGACGGGTGGGAAATGTGCCAGATCCAGTATAATTACCTGGACGACGACAGCCAGGCCACCGAGCAGGGCCTCCTGTACGCCGGTAAAAAGAACGTGCCGGTGGTCATCATGGAACCCCTGAGGGGCGGCAACCTGGCCCGGGTGCCCCGGGAGATCGCCGAAAGGATGGCCGGCTATCCCGTCAGGCGCAGTCCCGCGGAATGGGCTTTCCGTTTCGCGGCGGACCATGAGGAGGTCAAGGTGGTCCTGAGCGGCATGAGCAGCGAGGAGCAGCTGGAGGACAACCTGCGCATTTTCGACGGCATCCCGCCCCACAGCCTGACCGAAGAGGACCTGCGGTTCGTCAGGGAGATCAAGAAAGCCTTCCTGGCCCGGCAGCCCATCCTGTGCACCGGCTGCCGCTACTGCCAGCCCTGCCCCCGGGGCGTGAAGATCCCGGAGATATTTGAAGCGGTGAACCGCGCCGTCATGTTTGACCGCACGGAGGAGCTTGGCCGGAGACTGGAGAACTTCAGGAACGAGGAAGCCGGTCCTTCCCGGTGCGTAAAGTGCGGCAAGTGTGAAAGTGTCTGTCCCCAGGGCCTGGGGATCATCGAACTCCTTAAAAAAACGGAAAGCGGCGGTTTTCAAGTCAGCGTATGAGCTTTGACCTTTTCGGCGTGGTCACGGTGAGGATGTACGCCATCCTCATCGTGACCGGCATGGTCCTGGCGGTCTTGTATATGCGGAGCCAGGAAAAGCGGCTGGGCCTTGCGAAGGACACGGCGCTGGATATGGCGCTGTGGGCGATACCCGCCGGCATCATCGGCGCACGGCTTTATTACGTCGCCTTCACCTGGGACCAGTATGCCCCCGATCCCCTGTCGATCCTGAAGATATGGAACGGGGGCCTGGCCATCTACGGCGGGATCATCGGCGGCTTTCTCGGCCTGCTTTTTCTTTCCCGCGTGAAAAAGCTGCCCCTGCTGAAGCTTTTGGATATGGCCGCTCCGGCGGTCATCCTGGGCCAGGCCATCGGACGCTGGGGAAATTTTTTCAACGGCGAGGCCTACGGAAGGCTGATCACCGATCCCAGGTGGTGCTTTTTCCCCTACGGGGTGCAGGTGGACGGAAAGTGGTACCAGGCCACCTTCTTTTATGAGTCAGTGTGGGATCTTCTCGGATTCCTTATCCTGCACCTGGCGCGCAAAAAAATGCGGGCGGACGGGGACCTTCTTTTTCTGTACTTTGTTTTCTATGGCCTGGGCCGGGCGTTTATCGAGGGATTGCGTTCCGACAGCCTGTGGTGGGGCCCTTTCAGGGTGAGCCAGGTGCTCAGCCTGGCCCTGGCCGCGGCCGGGCTCGCGGTGCTCGCCGTGAGGGAAAGGAAGGCGCGATGAGGTACCGCGGGATCTACCGTTTCATGGCGGGCTTCGTGCGCACCGACGCGTCCGCGGGCAGCGCCATGGGCGTTTTCGCGTCGGACAGGGAAGCCCGGAAGCGGGCTTGCCGCCTGATCCGCCGCGGGAGGGCGGTCGGCGCGGTCCTTTGCCTTTTTGACGGCCAGGGTACCGTGGGCGTCCTGACCTTGGGAAGCGCGGGGGGCGGGCGGAACGTGCTGCCCTCCACATGGTTCAGGACGGCCTCGATATCCAAAATGGTGACTGCCGCCCTGGCGGTGGGACTGACACGCCGGGGGCTTCTGGACATGGACGCGGACGTATCGGACCTGCTGGGCTTCCCCCTGCGCGCCCCCAAATGGCCCCATGTGCCCATCACGGCGGCGATGCTCCTCAGCCATACCGCCTCGGTCCGGGACACGGACCTGCTCTTCCACCCGGAATACAGCCCGGAGGAAGCGGCGGAGCGCCTGTCCTTCACCGGGGAGGAACCCGGAAAGGCTTTTAATTATTCCAACGAGGGGGCGGCCCTCCTGGGCGCGGTGCTGGAAAAAGCCGCGGGGGAGGACCTGGACGCCATCCTGCATAAGGAATTCGGCCCCGACGGGACGTATTTTCCCTCGCGTCTTCCTATGGACGCGCAGCTCAGCGACGGCATCCGCATCCTGCCCCGCAGAAAGACCCTGTTTTCCGGAAGCGCGGACAGCCGCGCGGCTTCGGCCGCACCGAAGCGCCCGGGCGAAAACTGGAACCGGGCCCACGGCGGCCTGTGCCTGAGGGCGGAGGACCTGGCCGGGATCGTCCGGGCCCTGATGACGGAGGAAAAGTACGGCGAAATGCGCACGGATGTGATCCCGATGGGAAAAAGAGACCCGTGGATCACCGAAGGAAAGGGCATGTTTATCTTGAGGTATCCCGAAAGCGGGGGACGGGTCATCTATGGGCACCAGGGGCTGGCCTACGGCGCGGCCCACGGCACGTTTTTCGACCCCGTGTCCCAAAGGGGGGCGCTGATCCTGACCTCCGGCTGTTCCCTGTGCCGGGAGTATGTCCTGACGGACCTGAACCGCGCGATGATCGCGGAATACCTGGCTCCGCCGGGGGAGGGCGTATGGAAGAAGCGGTGATCCGGGTGATCCGCAGTCACGGCGCGGCGCGAGTCGCCTTCGAATCGGGAAGGAGCCTGGTGATCCCGTCGGCGATGCTGGAGGAGATCCCCCTGGCCGCGGGCAAAAGCGCCGACCCGGAGGGCATCATGGCCCTCGCCGAAAAAAAGGCGCCGGCTTACTGCCTGAAGCAGGTGATCGAATGGCAGTCCCGGCGGGACCACGCCGCTGCCGAGATGAAGCGGAAACTGACGATGATGGGCTATCCCGCCGACGTGGCGGACGAAGCTCTTTGCCAGCTGGAAAAAAGCGGGATCGTCAGCGACCTTCGCTGCTGTGAAAGCCTGGTCCGCCGCAAAAAGCGCGCAAAAGGCAGGGAAGGCCTGATGATGGAGATGCGCGCGCGGGGCGTGGATGGGGAGACCGCCATGGCGGCCCTGGAGGAGGAACTGGACCCGGAGGAGGAGGCGCGAAGCGCCGTCCGCCTGGCACGGGGGCTTCTTGCCCGGGGCAAGGAACCGGACAGGGTTTTCCAGGCCCTGCGCCGCCGCGGCTACGCCCATGCCGACGCCTTCCGGGCCCTTGACAAGGCGCGGGAGGAAGCGGCGGCGGAGGAGGAACTTACATTCAGTGATCGGCGGCAGGTATGAAATAAAAACCATCCCGGGGCCGGCGGCGGATGTGAAATAAAAGTAATAAAATATACGCGAAAAAGAAACACAAATCATGGAACGAAATGAAAGGGACGGCCGTTAAATGAGTGCGGACAAGGACAGGGGAAAGGCTCCGATGAACGAGGAGCGTTTCAATGAGCTCTACCGCGCCTATGCGGGGGATGTGCTCCGTGTCAGCTGCTTTTACCTGGGCGACCGCCAGAAAGCCGAGGATGTGACGCAGGACGTATTCGTCCGCCTCATCCGCTCCAATCCGGATCTGCTCCCCGGCAAGGAGAAAGCGTGGCTTCTTACTGTGGCGCTCAACCGCTGCCGCGACCTGTGGCGGGAAAACTGGTTCCGACGGGTGGTCGTCGGAAGCGAAGCGCTGGAAAGAAAGCGCGATCCCCATGATATGGACGAAGACATCGAAAAAAGGGAACTGAAGGAAGCCGTCAGGGGCCTGCCTCCGGCATTCAGGGATGTGGTGCTGCTGCACTATTACCAGGGCATGGGCATCACGGAGATCGCCGGGATCCTCGGGGTCCCGGAAGGAACTGTCTCCAGCAGGCTTTCCCGGGCGAGGAAAAGGCTGGAGGAAGATCTAAAAGGGGAGTGAGGACTCTTGAAAAGCGTTGAAGACAGACTTCGCGAGCTGCCTGAAGACGCCGGGCTGAAAGCGATCACGGCCGACGATGCGCTCCGGCGCAGGATCCTGGAGGCCGCGAAGGATAAAAGGGCCGGGCACCGGCTGCCCGTCCGGTGGGCCGCGGCGGCCGTCGCGTGCGCGGCGGCGGCGGCGGTCCTCGCGTTCACCCTTCCGGGGAACGTCAAAAAAGAGCCCCCGGCGATGGTCACCAGCCAGAGCGCGGGGGAGACGGCCCCGCTTGCGAAGATGGCGGAGGGAGAGAAAGCCGCGATCCCCGGCGCGCGGGAAAGCGCCGTTATGGACGTGCCCCAGGGCATGGTATTCATATCCAACGCGTCTGCCCCGGAAGTCAGGAGCATCTGGGCGCGCGGGAACGGGGCCAACTTCCCCCTGGTGGCGGCGCAGGGAAAGTATTACCGACTGCTGTCGTCCCCCTCGGAGGTTTCCCGCAGCCTGCTGGGCGAAGAGCTGGGAACGGTGGCCGATTATACCCAGGAGCCCGCGCTGTCCGGCGCCGGAACGGTATCCAATATCTGCCCCGAGGGGACCGTGATCTATGCCGTCAGGGGCGCGACCGGCCTGGCGGCGGCTGAGGTGGACGGCAGGATGCGACTGTTCCAGCGGGTGTCCTATGCGGGACGCGGCCCGGTGGGCAGCGAGCGTCTTTCCGACACCCTCGGCGGCAGGGTGAGCGCCATGGAACTCAGCGGCGTGGGCAGGCTTACCGGAAGCGCGGCGGAGGATATGTGGTCCTTCCTGTGCGCCGGGGCGGTCTACATGAACGCTG
>JAFWWK010000042.1 GCA_017523615.1 Clostridia bacterium | reverse complement strand
TGGACAACTCCATCACCGGCATGACGGGCCACCAGCAGAACCCGACCACGGGCTACAACATCAAGGGCGATCCGGCGGCCAAGGTGGACCTGGAGGCGCTGTGCCGCGCGCTGGGGATCCGGCGTGTGCGGGTGGTGGACCCCTACGACCTGAAGATGTGCGAGGATGCCGTTAAGGAAGAACTGGCGGCAGAGGAACCTTCGGTGATCATTTCCAGGCGGCCCTGCGTGCTGCTGAAATACGTAAAGCACAATCCGCCTTTGAAGGTGGACAGTGAAAAGTGCCGTTCCTGCAAGCGCTGCATGGGCCTTGGGTGCCCTGCCATCAGCATGAAGGGCAAGGCCCGCATCGACGCCACGCTGTGCGTAGGCTGCGGTGTGTGCGCCCAGCTGTGCGCTTTTGACGCCATCGGATAAAGGGACGATAAAAAAGACAGGGAGATATAAAATGGAAACGACAAGCATGATGATCGTGGGCGTTGGCGGCCAGGGGAGCCTGCTGGCATCAAGGCTCCTGGGTACGCTGCTGACCGATCTGGGATACGACGTGAAGGTGAGCGAGGTCCACGGCATGAGCCAGCGCGGCGGCAGCGTCGTGACATATGTACGGTTCGGGGACAAGGTTTATTCACCCATTGTGACCAGAGGAGAATGCGACTGCATGATCTCCTTTGAAAAGCTGGAGGCGGCAAGGTATGCCTCGTGTCTGAAGCCGGGCGGAAGGGTCATCGTCAATACCCAGGAGATCGACCCGATGCCTGTGATCACCGGAAGCGCGGAATATCCCGGGGACGTCCTGGAAAACCTGAAAGCCCAGGGCGTAAAAGTGGAGGCGTTCGATGCCCTGACGCCCGCGGAGGAGGCGGGCAGCGCCAGGGCGGTGAACATCGTTCTGATGGGGCGTTTCGCAGCAGGGTTCACCGCGTCAAAAGAGCAGTGGATGGCAGCTATGGAGAAGGTGATCAAACCCAAGCTGCTCGGCGTCAACAAAATCGCCTTCGAGAAGGGATGGAACCTGAACGTATGAAGTATTTCCACGAATCGGTCGAGACCATGCCCGTGGAGAAGCTGCGGGAGCTGCAGAGCGAGAAGCTGAAAAAACAGGTGAAGCACGTTTATGACCACGTGCCGTTCTACCGGGCCAAGATGGACGAAAAGGGAGTCAAGCCCGAGGACATCCGTTCGGTTGACGATCTGCACCTGCTGCCGTTTCTGAGCAAGGCGGACCTGAGGGACTGTTATCCCTTCGGCCTGCTGGCCGTGCCCAAGGGCGACTGTGTGCGCATCCAGTCCACATCCGGCACCACCGGGCGCCGCGTGGTGGCTTTCTACACCCAGCATGACGTGGACCTGTGGGAGGAGTGCTGCGCCAGGGCCCTGGTGGCCGCCGGCGCGGACAATGAGGACGTGGTGCAGGTGGCTTACGGCTATGGCCTGTTCACCGGCGGCGCGGGGCTCAACGGCGGATCCCACAAGCTGGGATGCCTGACGCTGCCCATGTCCTCCGGCAACACCGACAGGCAGATCCAGTTTATGATGGACCTGGGCGCTACGGTGCTGTGCTGCACCCCCAGCTACGCCGCATATATCGCCGAAGCGATGCACGAAAGGGGGATCAAACCGGAGGACAACCCCCTGAAGGCAGGCATCTTCGGTGCCGAGCCCTGGACCGAGGAGATGCGGCAGGCTATCGAAAAGGGCCTGGGCATCAAGGCCTACGATATTTACGGCCTGACGGAGATCTCCGGCCCCGGCGTGTCCTTTGAATGCCAGGAGCAGCAGGGCATGCACGTGAATGAGGACCATTTTGTGGTGGAAGTCATCGACCCTGACACCGGCGAGGTGCTGCCCGAGGGCAGCCGGGGCGAGCTGGTATTCACATCCCTGGACAAGGAAGCTTTCCCGCTCCTTCGTTACCGCACCAGGGACATCTGCGTGCTGAGCCGAAAAAAATGCTCCTGCGGACGTACCTTCATCCGCATGACCAAGCCTATGGGCCGCAGCGACGATATGCTTATCATCCGCGGCGTCAACGTATTCCCGAGCCAGATCGAGACCGTGCTGCTCAACGAGGGCTATACCCCCAATTACCAGATCGTCGTGGACCGCGTGAACAATACCGATACTTTCGACGTGCTGGTGGAAATGACCGAGGACAAGTTTACCGACACTGTCAGCGGCGTTACCGAGCAGGAAAAGGCGCTGCAGGGGGCCATGAAGTCCATGCTGGGCATCAACCCCGCCGTTCATCTGGTCAGCCCGCACACCATTGCCCGCAGCGAAGGCAAAGCGGTGCGCGTTGTAGACAAACGTAAGCTGGTTTCCGACTCTCAATGGAAAGGATGATGATCGCATGGCACTGAAGCAGATCACCGTGCTGGTGAACAACCAGAAGGGCGCTCTGGTGGACATCACCGAGACCCTGGCGGAGAAGGGTGTGAATATCCGCGCCCTTTCCATTGCCGATACCGAGCGGTTCGGGATCCTGCGGCTGATCGTTTCCGACAACGAGAAAGCCGTCGAGGCGGTCCGGGGCATGGGCTGCCTGATCCAGGAGACCGAGGTGGTCGGCGTCAAGATCGGCGACGCGCCCGGCAAACTGTCCGGAGCGCTGAAGGTGCTGAATGACGCCGGAATCAACATTGAATACCTGTACGCCTTCTGTACGCGCACAGTAAAGCATGCCTATATGGTCCTGCGGGTGGCGGACAACGCTCAGGCGGAACAAACACTGGAAGCGGCCGGTTATCACTTGATCACCGATGCTGATGTAAACAAGTTATAAAAAACAACGACGCAAACAGCGGAAGCGCTTCAAAAAAAGCGCTTCCGCTGTTTGCGTATGAGGAAATAAGTATATCACGCCATATTTGAGTAAAGTTGTTCGGCACAAACATATAAATATTGATAATATTTGAAGAGATATGATAAAATATAATAATACGGAAGCTGTATTCTACCTGAAGCAGTGGAAAAGGGAAAACACGGTCAGGCATGAAAAAGAGCGCTTTTTTGATGCGCAAAAGACACAAGCGTGCCTGGCTGCCCTTGACGCCCCCGGTGATCGAAGATGACCGGCAGGGGATGCCGTTCCGGGAGATAAGGCCTGCGCTTCAAGGCCGAATGCGTATCAAAAACCAGTTGAAACGGGAGAAAACAGACTTGCGTCTAAAATGTAAAGCAGCTGTTGAATGACAACCGTGACCGAAGGGCGCGCCCACGGCGGGAAAGATCGGCCGGAAGCCGGGAAATCCGTGAGGGAAATATAAAAAAACAGACCGAAGTATTGAATTTTGAGGGGACCTTTTCCCGGAAAGAAACTGGCAGGACCCCAAGCGAAGGGAGGCGGGATCGATGAAGAGAATGCTGGCGATGTTTATGGCGCTGCTTCTTGTGCTTCAAATGGTCCATCTTATGTGTTTGCCGACGCAGCCGTCACGTTCAGGGAAGCCGAAGGCGTGATTACCGTATCCTTCGGCGGCGAGGAGTACCTTTTTGCATACGGCAGCACCATGGAGACGCTGCCCGAGGCGGAGGAACGTGACCGGCAGGTTTTTGCCGGCTGGTATGACGGGGGGCGAGTTCATCAAGTTCCTGCCGGTGCTGGCTTATGACGGCAGCGCCATGCGGCAGGTGAACGCCGCCGAGATCCTGGATATCGCTATGGCCGGTACCAGCGCGACGCTGCTTGCCAAGCGGTGGGAGAGCGCATTGCTTGTGAACGTGGACAACGAAACCCTGGCCAAGCTGCTGGCCAACGAAGAGGCCATGAATGCCCTGATGAGCATTGAAGGCTTCCGCAGCCTGAACGAGGATATCCAGACAATCATCAACAAGAGCGAGCACGTCAAGGAGGCCAGGAAGGACAAGGACAACCTGACGCCGAAGGAAAGGAAGGAACTGTCCGACGAGGAAAAGGAATACAAGAGCAAGCGCAAGATGATCCAGGAAAAACTGATCAAATTCGCCACGCGCCTGCCCGTGTTCATGTATCTTTCGGATTACCGGGAATACAGCCTAGTGGACGTGATTACGGCGCTTGAGCCGAAACTGTTCCGCAAGGTGACGGGCCTGACCGTGAAGGACTTTGAACTGCTGGTGTCACTGAATGTGTTCAACGAAAGCCTGATGAACGACGCAGTGTACAAATTCAAGCGGTACGAGGATGCCAGCCTGACCTATACCGGCATTGACAGCCACGCAAGCGACACCCAGGTGGGCCTGTATTCCACCTCCATCAGCAGGGTGGAGTACGACGCCATGGCGGGGCTGCAGCAGCAGTCCATGGCCGCGCCTGCGCAGGACCCGGGGGACGTGCCTGACAGGCCGTATTTTGTGAACCGAAACGCGCAGGAGGACGAGGAGGAAGAGGAAGAGCCGGTTTTCTATCCGGCAAAGAAAAAGGAGCCCCCCGTCAGGGCCGCGGAGAGGCCCATCGTGCCACGGACGCCCGTCACGCCCACCTACCGCCCCGCCTTTGTGCCGCCAAAGCCTCAGCCGCCCGCAGACAAGCCCGAAGAAAAGCCGAAGACGGACCTGAGCCATGTCGGCCCGGGCACGGCGGTCATTCACAAGGCGTTCGGCGAAGGGACCGTGGTCAAGCTGGACCGGGGCAGGGACGGGACCACCCATATCCATATCCGTTTCGGCAAAAACGAAAAGGTGTTCGGCTTCCCCGGGGCGTTCTATGATGGGTTCCTGAAGGTGAACGAATAAAAAAGCAGTCCCTCTTCCCGTTTTCGCGGGAGGAGGGACCGGTTTTTTGATGTTTTTGCTACCGACCGCCGCCGTAACAGGCGGGACCGGTCAAAAGGAGCCGAGCGTCACCCAATCACATCTGTTCCGGCTTAAAGCAGGACAGCATGGTCAGGAGCGTGGGCATCGCGCTGCGGGTGTAGAATTCCAGATCGGTGCGGGAATGGCGGTTATTCGTTTTGCGGACCATTTCAAAGAACCGGCTCCAGGTGTTGATATTTTTTTCGAGATTGCTTTTTTTATCCATCATAATTTTTTTACTCCTTGATCTTGAAAAGTTTTCTGTTCCCGAGAAAAAATAAAGGCCTCGCGGAACAATTAAAATGATATATCAAAAATAAATGAAAAGATACAGAAAACATTGCAAATTTCGATAAGACAACAGATTTTTTGTTGCATACGGCGGGTGAGTGGGATATAATACGCTTCCGGGAAGACAGGAAAGGGGGTATTCCGTGGAGGAAAAGAGCCGCCGGACAGTGGATCTCAAGATCCTGAAAGAAAGCCGGATGGGGCAGGCAAAGGAAGAAAGGGAACGATTCCACCGCTATCACGAGGTGTATTATATTGCGGAAGGCAGGTGCAGCGTGTTTATCGGCCAGAGGACATACCGTCTTCAGGCCGGGGACTTTGCCGTGATCCCCGCCGGAACGCTGCATAAAACAGACTTTACTTCCCACGGACAGAATACCAAGTATGTCATTTCTTTTTCCGTGAAGACCGCAAGGCAGATCGACGCTTTCCTGGAAACGGATATATCGGGAACGGGGATCAGGGCGGGGAAGATCAAGGCCCCGGTGCAGCGGCAGGAAGCGATCCTTCTTCTGGTGAACCGGATGCTGTACGAGTATGAGAATCAGACGACTCTCGGAAAAAGCCTGTGCCTGGCGCTTCTGGCCGAGCTGCTGATCTCCATGCAGCGCTACCGCGACGGAGAAAAGGAAAACGACGGAAACGAGGATCCGGTCCATGGCCGCATGCGGGACGTGGCCGCCTATCTGTGCGAGCACGCCGGGGAGCAGATCACTCTGACGGACGTGGCGGATCACTTTGCGGTGAGCCCTTCGCATCTTTCCCGGGTCTTTCACCGAGAAACAGGCTTCGGCATTCGGGAATACCTGATCCATTACCGGATCCGGCAGGCCTGTGAAATGCTGCTGAATTCCGGCATGTCGGTGACGCAGATCGCGGACAAGTGCGGATTCAGCGACAGCAATTATTTCGGAGACGCGTTTAAGAAAGCGACGGGCCTGTCGCCCCGGGAATACAGGAAACTGAGCTGAACGGCGGGCGGGGAGCCGGGGAGGCAAAAGCTTATTTATGAAAAAAGGTAACTGTCGTGTATAAAGAAGTACGAATGTATGGCAGCAGCGGGGAGGTATCGGAGGGATCTCCCTTCGATTATGATCCGCTTAAGCGGCGTGTAACGGCCTATCGGGTACACGGTCCCGATGCCGCTCCGGCGAGGAGTGAAGCGGAACGACACCCCGAACCGTTCCCGCAGGATCGGTGAGGGGTTCGTACCCAGCCGGCGGTGCCGCTTGGACGCAGGAAACCGGCGCCGCCGGCGGGTTGGGGACTCGGGGAAGGGGTTTCCCTTCCCCAGACTCCGTCCTTCGCCCGGGGGGCTCGCGGGGGGTACGGGTACCCCCCGCGGTATCTGTTCTGTCCGTAGGACTGAACAGATACCCCGCAAAAAACCATTTGACCCCATCCCCTGCCGGAGGTAAACTGGTGCTGTTCCCGAACGGGCAGGGAGGAAAAAGCATTTTTTCCGGGGAAGGGGAGGGACGGATGGACCTGAAGATTTTCCTGGTCTGGTCGGCCGCGGCGTTCGCGGCGTATTTTGTAAAGGGGCTGGCGGGCTTTGGAAACACCCCTGTCCATACGGGACTGATGGCCTTTTTCAGGACCAACGCGGAACTGACCCCGGTGGATTACATCCTGACGCTTCCCGCCAATGCCGCCATATTGTTCCGATACCGGAAATACCTGCGCCGCGAAATATGGCTGCCCGGCGCACTCGTGACCGCGGCCGCGGTCGTTCCCGGGGCGATCCTTTTGAAGGAGACGGACAGCGGCGTCCTGAAGGTCATCTTCGGCTTTGTGATCCTGCTTGCGGGAGCGGACATGCTGCGCTCCCGGTCGGCCGGCCGTCCTGCTCCGGGCAAGGCAGTGAGCCTTGTGCTTACGGCGGTGAGCGGCCTTGTCAGCGGCATGTTCGGCATCGGGCTTCTGCTGGCGGCGGTCATGGGCCGCACTGTCCGGGACAGCCGGGAGTTGAAGGCTAACCTGACGGCGGTCTTTGTGGCGGACAATATCGGCCGGGGGATCATGTACGGCGTTACCGGCCTTTTGACCTTAAGATCGGCGCAGACGGCGCTCTGTCTGGTGCCCGCCATGGGGCTGGGGTTGTTCGTCGGCGTCAAAAGCGCCGGAAGATTCAGCGAAAAAACCGTCCGCCGCTGCACGGCGGTGGTCCTGATGGCCTGCGGAGTGCTGCTGGCGGCGGGGAATATATAAAAACTTGTAACTGCTCAGTTGTGTGTGAAGGAGAACGAACGTATGGCAGCAGAGGGGAGGTATCGGAGGGATCTCCCTCCGATTATGATCCGCTTCAGCGGCGTGTACGGTGAAGCGGAACGACACCCCGAACCGTTCCCGCAGGATCGGTGAGGGGTTCGTACCCGGCCGGCGGTGCCGCTTGGACGC
>JAFWWK010000003.1 GCA_017523615.1 Clostridia bacterium | reverse complement strand
TTGTCCGTCATATCGTGCTGAATGTCCTCAAATCTATGGATGATAAGATGTCTGTTGCCCGAAGGCGCCGCCATTGTGCCTATGATGACGACTACCTCGAAAAAGTCATGAGGTCCATTCATGCGTGAGCCGTGTTACGGTGGCGAATATCCCTTGACATCGCATGAAGGGACGGATATAATGACCGTAACCGAATACCAGTTCTTCAGGGCGGGGTGCAAGTCCCCACCGGCGGTATAGCCCGCGAGCCGAAAGGCTGATCCGGTGAGATTCCGGAGCCGACAGTACAGTCTGGATGGAAGAAGGACGTTTGAAACGCGCATTTTTCCCCCTGAAGTTTTTTCGGGGGGATTCTTTTTGTGTGCGGGGGGACGCGGCGGGATGCAGACGGTCAAGGCGAGAGAGAACAATGGAAAAACAGCCCTGCTGCGCGCCGGCAGGCTTATGAAACCATACCTGTTCATCCTGCCGATCCTTGTATTCGCGGTGGGCTTTGTTTATTACCCGTTTTTCAAAACCTTTTTGTATTCCTTTTCCACCGTCAATGTCATGGGAGAGATCACGTCCTTTGCAGGGCTGGACAATTACCGGTATCTTTTTTCCCGCAGGGAATTCGGCGCGGCTCTTTCGAACACCCTGCGCCTGACGGTGATGAACGTGCCGCTGACCATGGTTTTTACCCTGCTGCTGGGAAGGCTCCTGAAGGAAAAACGCTTCCCGGGCGGGCTGTTCGAGACCCTGATCGCCGCCACCATGGCGGTATCCATGGGATCGGCTGCTCTTACCTTTCGGGTGATGCTGAACCCCACCGTCGGGTGGATCAACAGCGTTTTTGGGATCGGCATACGCTGGTATGAGGACCGGAACACCGCGCTGTACGGCATCCTGCTCCTGACGGTCTGGATGGGGATCGGCTTCAATTTCCTCCTGTTCCTGGCGGCCTTCAGGAATGTGGACAGGGATGTGACGGATCAGGCCCGGCTGGATGGGGCGGGAGCGGTGCGGGTGTTTTTTTCCGTGGAGCTTCCCCTGGTATCCCCGACGCTGCTCTACGCCGTGTGCACCAATACCATCCTTGCGCTGATGACCTCCGGCCCCGTCATGATCCTCACCAAGGGGGGCCCCAGCCGGTCCACCACCACCCTGATCTACCTGATGTATACCACCGGTTACGGAAGCGGCAATTATGCAATGGCGGCGTGCGTCGCCGCGGTGACGTTCCTTTTGACCCTCGCCTTCACCCTGGCAGGGCTGTGGGCGGACGGAAATAGGGGGGACGCAAAATGAACGATCGGAAAAAAATGCGCAAAAACGCCCGTTCGGCCCTGTGGTGCGCGGTATGCTTTTGCCTTTCCGTCCCGGTGGTGTTCCCGGTGCTGTACGCGTTCCTTGGATCGTTCAGGACGGCGGGGGAGTTTTCCCGCCTTCCCCCGGCGCTTTTCCCGGACAGTTTTCTTAATTTCGACAGCTATGTCCAGGTTTTCACCCGGGTGCCGATGGCAAGGTATTTCCTGAATTCCCTGGGGACAACGGCGCTTGTCTGCGCGGTGAAACTGTGCCTTTCCACCCTGGCGGCCTACGCTTTCGCCTTTTTCGATTTCAGGCTGAAGAACTTTCTTTTTGTGCTGATCCTCGGCACCATGATGCTGCCGGCGGACACCCTGATCATCACCAATTACCGTACTGTCAGCCGCCTGGGACTGACGAACACGTGGCTGGGCGTCGCCGTCGTTTCCTTTGCCGGCGCCAGCCAGATGTTCATGCTGCGGCAGGCCTTTGCCCAGGCGCCCCGGGCCCTGAGGGATGCGGCGTTCCTGGACGGCTGCGGGGACATGCGCTTTTTGTGGCGTATCCTGGTGCCGGTGTGCCGGCCGGTGGTCATCACCCTGCTGATCCAGGTCTTCGTAGCCCAGTGGAATGCCTACCTGTGGCCGCTGATGGTCACCGATTCCGACGCGATGCGGACGGTGCAGGTAGGCATCACGATGCTGACCGGGGCAGAGGACACCAATTACCAGGTGGTCCTGGCGGGGGCCTGCGCGGCCATGGTGCCGCCGGTGGTGCTGTTCATAACGGTCAGGAACCGCCTGACCGCGTCCATGACCCGCGGAGCGGTATCCGATTAGCGCGTCCCGGCCGATGGCCGAACATACATATCATTCAATTTGGGAGGCGGAAAAAATGCTTAAAAAGATCATGGCCCTGGCCCTGGCGGCGTTCATCGCCCTGTCTGTCTCATTCGCGCACGCCGGCGCGCCGGTCGAGATCGTTTTCTGGCACAGCATGACCGAAGCGGCGGGCGAGAGCCTGGAAAGCCTGGTGGATGAATTCAACCGCACGGCGGGGGCCGAAAAGGGCATCCACGTGACGGCGGTGTACCAGGGCGCCTATACCGAAGCGGTGACCAAGATGAACGGCATGCTCTCCGCAGGCCGGCCCGACAGCCTGCCTGACGTGATGCAATTAGACGCCACGGGCAAGGTGGTCTACAGCGCGGCGGAGGCGGCCTGGACGGTGGACGACCTGCTCGCGGAACGGCCGGAGACGGACCTGTCCGATTATCTGCCCCCGGCGCTGAAAAACTGGAACCTGAACGGTGTGCAGCTGGGTATTCCCTTTGCCACTTCCACCACTGTGACTTATTACAACAAGACCGTGCTGGATTCCTTCGGCGTTCCCGCTCCGGTGACGCTTCAGGATATCGGCGGCATCAAAGCCGCGGTGGGGGACGGGTATACCGTGTACGCCGCGGTGCCCAACACCCCGACCCTGAACAACTGGCTGGGACAGCTGGGCAGCGACCTGGTCAACTGCCGCAACGGGTCCGAGGGCACGGCGGACAGTCTTGCCTGTATTGATAACGGCGCGCTTTTGACCTTCCTGACAGCCTGGAAGGACCTGTACGCGACCGGCGCCCTGGACAATGCCGACGCTTCCACCGATGCCTTTGCCGCCGGGCAGCTCCTGGTGATGACTTCTTCCTCCTCCAAGGTAGCCGGCCTTCTTGAAAGGATCGACGGACGGTTCGAACTGGGCGTCTGCGCTTATCCCAGGGTGAACCCGGAGGCGGCGAACGGCGCGACGGTGTCGGGCAGCTGCCTTGTGATGTTCGATCACGGAGACGAGCGCAGGCAGGCCGCGTGGGAGCTGGTCTCATTCCTGTGCGGCGCGGAGTCTCAGGTGTCCTTCGCCAGGGCCACGGGTTATATCCCGAGCTGCTTCAGCGCCCTGGAGAGCGGGGCCTGGCGGGACTTTGTCGCGGAATACCCCCAGTACGAGGCCGCGGCGCTGCAATTGAGGGACACCCCTGAAACCATGCTTTCCGCCACGGTCGGGCCCTCCGCTGATTTTTATTACGCCATCATGAACGACGTTTCCGATATGCTCTTTGACGACCTGACGCCTGAGGAGACTTTGGATATGATGGCGGACGACCTGGGAGGCATGCTGGAGATCTACGTAAGGAACAACCGGTGAACCCGCGGAGGCCTTCGGGCCTCCTTTTTTACTGTAAATCATAAGGAGAGAAGCATGGAGCTTTCCACATCCACGAACATCTGCGCCTTTGGGCCCGGAATGACGCGCTATCCTGTGGAAAACAGCATCCGCGACTGCGCGGAGGCGGGCTACAGGGTGCTGGACATCAATTTCTGCATGGCGATGAACCCGGATTCGCCGATGCGCTCAGACCATTGGGAGGAGTACGTCCTTGGCATCGGGAGACTGGCGGGAGAATACGGCATCCGTTTTAACCAGAGCCATCTGCCCTATTACGATGTGGGGGCGGAGAAGGACGGGGATAAGACGGCCCTGATGGAAACGCTGATCGAAAGATCGCTTTACGGTACGGCCATGCTGGGCGCCCGGTGGCGGTGACCCATCCCTTCACCGTGTACGGTGAGGGGGAGAAGACCGCGATGAAAGAAAACCTGAAGTATTTTGCCCCGAAGGTCCGCCTCGCGGCGCGGGAGGGCATCGGCATCGCTCTGGAAAACGACGATGGATTCCGCCGAGGCGCTTTTTGCTCTGGGGTCTACTGCGCCGATATCGGCGAATTGATCCGTCTGGCAGACGCTTTCGGGGACGGGGAGCGCGTGGGGATCTGCTATGACTTCGGCCACGCAAATCTGCATTCCCCTGCCCTTCACCGGCAGAATCTGGGCCGGCTTTCCTCCCGGCTCAAGGCCGTCCATGTCCACGACAACCACGGGACCGCGGACGAGCACCTGATGCCTTTTTTCGGATCCCTGGACTGGGAAAGCGCCATGGCGGGGCTTTCAGACATCCGCTTTCCGGGAGATCTGACCTTTGAGATCCAGGAATTCGGACGCTACCTGCCTCCGGACATGAAAAAGCTGGCGGTCCGTCTGAGCCTGGAGGTGGGGAAAAGGCTGCTTCGGATGGTCCGCGAAGCCGGAGAATGAGGCGTGTTCCGGGCCCGTGAGGCGTCCGCACACATATTCCTGTTGCAATCCGTAACAAATCATTTTATAATATTATCGAATAATGATTTGTCAACCGAATACGGACAGCATAAAGGAGGGGAAAGCATGAGACACCTGAAATGGTTTGCGTATCTTATGACCGCCGTGATGCTCATCTGCCTTGCGCCGGATACGTTGGCCCTGGCGGCTATGCGGGGCGAGTGCGTGACTCCGACGGCCGTCTATGACAGTCATCTTTGGTCTGACTGGCAGACGGTCAAGGCCGCCACCTGCAAGGATACCGGCTTACGCGAAAGGACGTGCAGGCGGTGCGGCGAGACGGAGCGGGAAACTATCCCCAAGTCAAACCACTCCTACGGCCCATGGACGGTGACAAAGGCCCCGACCTGCTCCGCCGCGGGGGAAGAGACCCGCAGGTGCTCCGTGTGCGGCCTGGTCCACACCCGGGCCATTCCTGCGTCCCCTGAAGCCCACGTTTTCGGCCCGTGGCAGACCGTCAAGGAGGCCACGCCGTCCCTGGAAGGACTGATGCGGCGTACCTGTACGCTCTGCGGCGCTGTCGAAGAGCAGACCATTCCCCCGGGCAGCCCGAAGAGCGATACGGTGACAGCGGCTCCCGAAGGAAAGAAAGGGATATGCGCCATCACCCTGACGGGCGCGGACGGGCTGGAGGGAGAAAACCTGATCATCCTTGAAATTACCAATGTTGGCGAGGAGGACCTGACGAATATCAGCCTGGACGTCCAACTGCAGGGGGAGGACGGCAGCTTCCATATGGAGCGGCTGGTGGACGATCTGGCCAATATCCTCGCCGCCGGTGAGGTCCTGCCCTTCCCGTTCCATTACGAAGGGGAGCCGGAAGACGGATTCACCTTTGTGGCCGCAGGCTACGGCGCGTACAGCGGCAGGCTTTGCACGGCGTATTTAAAATACGACCTGTCCACGGAGTCTGAGGTGAAGAGCGTGCTGCCGTCTGAGCCGCCTCAAATCGAGGTGATCAAGGAAGTTGAAAGTCCGCCTCCCGAGGGACAGGACGCCTTCCGGGTGGGAGACCCGGTCAACTATTCGATCACCCTCCGGAACAAAGGGAAATTCAAGGTTTCGGGTGATGCTTACGATATCATCGGGGAAAAATTTATCATTATCGGCAGCCTCGATCTGGAAAGCGGCGCCGAATACACCTTCCACTTTACCTATGTCATCGAGGGGGAGGACGTAAAGGACGGGCTGGTGACGGACACCGGCGCGTTCGACGGTCAGGTCATCGATCCGGCGTTTATCGGCGAGGATCGTCACGTTTCGGCCGAATCCGGTCCCGTGAGGATACTTGTGGAAGAGATCCCGGAAGAAGAACTGACGATCCTGAAGGAGGAGATCAGCGAATCCAAGGATCCCAAGGGCTATGTGCTCGGCGAAACGGTGAAGTTCAGGCTCACCGTCCATAACGGATATAAATATCCCGTTACCGGAACATTGTGGGACAAGGTGTCGTCCCTGGAAGATCCGGTGAAGATCGCGGAATTCACCATCGGCCCCGGCGAGACGCTGGTCTTCGAATACGAGTATGACGTGCGTCAGATCGATGTGGAGAACACAGTCTTCAGCAACATCGCCTATGCCGAAGTGCTTCTGTTCAGTTTGGTTGGCACCCAGGAATATGATACCGTCTGGTCGAACGGGCTTAGGATCGATGTGATCGACAAGGCCCCGACACCGCCGCCGAGGACCCCCACGCCCGCGCCGGCCTCGATGTGCCGCCGTGTGCTGACCGCCTACGGCAGCGAGGGGGGCATTTATGAATGCACCTTCTGCGATACCCACCTGGCGGTGGAAAAGAAAGTGCGGGGACTGGGCGCCGCCGAGGCAAAGACTGTCTGGACGGCGGCGGTGAACAGCCTGTACGGCGACATGGGGGCCAAATTCCCGGGTACCGCGCAGCTTGCCGAAAAGGACCGGTCGCTGTTCTTTGCCCAGCTGGACCTGTACGAAAAAATGCTCACCGACGCCTACGGCGCGGATATCGCCGGGGAAATGATCCTTGACGAGTTGCGGGACCGCTGCATCGACCTGTGCTATGCCCTGCACACCGTCCCTCAGGCGCGCCGGGACAGCGTGCGCAGGATTTCACCCACCCTGAAGACCTCCGGGACGATGCCCGCCGAATGCGTGCGGACAAGGAGGAAGATGAGCAACGGGTTCACCCTCACCGAGACCCTGTGTGTCAGCCACGGCTACATCGGCTATATCCCTGACGCCGCGTCCCCCGGCGAGGAGGACTTCTCCTGGATCCGCCGGCTGTGGGAGGCTGCCCTGACCACCGAGACCGCTTCCCTCCGCGGCTCCACGCCCGCGAAGGCGAAGGAGGCCGTGTCGGCATTCCTTAACTGGACCGCAGCCCGCGGCGAGCTTCTGACGGCGCTGTACAATGACGGCGCGGTGGTCCAGGAGGTGCTGGTATTCACTGTGCGCGGAAGGACCCTGGACCTGGAAAGGAACAAGAAGTAACCCGGCGCGGCTTCCCCGGCACACCCGGGGAAGCCCGCTGAAAAAACCGGCCGCGGCGGATGATCCGCCGCGGCCGGTACCTTTGTACGCCCGCCATGGGCAATAGCTTGGTGGTGAAAGTCCACTACACGCTTGGTAGTAGGAAGTGTTAGCCGAACGGCAAGGGTGTCCATCGCGAGATGGAATCTGAAGGAAGCCGCAGGCAAAGTTCCGAGCCGACGG
>JAFWWK010000041.1 GCA_017523615.1 Clostridia bacterium | reverse complement strand
TCCGGGGCTTCCAGCAGGATCCATAGAACGCTCATGACCACGCTGTAGCTCATCAGGATGATCACGGCGCTGAGCAGGCTGCGCGTCACCGATACCGATACGGCGCAGATGATCAGGAACCCCAGGAGCAGACAGGCAAAAAGACTCACTTGTTGATTTCCTCCGCTTCTTTGTGGATGTCCGGGTTGGATTCGGCCTCGGAAAGGGCGATCAGGTGGCTGGAAACCGGCGAGGCCATCCACATAAAGATGATGAGCACGATCAGCTTGCAGGCGACGGTGACCTCCGGCGCGCTGACGCACAGGGCTGCGGCGGCGAAAAGAAGGCCCAGGGTGTCGCCCATGGCGGCGGCGTGCATGCGGTTGAGGACATAGCGGAAACGGCCCACCCCAAGGATCTCACTGATGAAGATGACCGCCGAGGATAAAAGCAGCAGGGCTGTCAGGGAGAAACGGATCCATTCAAGCATCGCCATCGCCCTCCTTTTCCTGCTTGGCGTTTTCGACCTTTCCCATATAGACCCGGGTGAGGATCACCACGGCCAGGAAGGAGATCATCGCGTAGATCAGCGCCACGTCCATCAGGTAGCCTTCGCCGAGCATCAGGCAGAGCACGGCGATGATGACGATGGTCATGGTGGAGATCATATTGACGGCCACGATGCGGTCCGCTGTCCTGGGCCCGCGGACCGCACGGTACAGGCACAGGAGGATCAGGCACGCCAGGGTGATCAGCACCGAGAGATACAAAATGCGGTACGCTTCAGAGATCATCACGTTACCTCATGATATCAGGGTAGGGAATATCAGTTGAAAGAAACCTTATGGCACGGAATCGCCCGCGGGGTCGGGAAGCGGGTCTTCAAAACGTTTGAGCCGCTGCTCGAAAAGGGAGTTTTCCAGTCCCTCGGCCATGCTTTTGTCCAGGCAGTGGACCCGGAGGACGTTCCCTTCCGACTTCAGGGTGATGGTGCCGGGGGTGAGTGTGATGGAATCGGCCAGGATGGTGCGGAGAATGGGGGAGCGAAGGCCGGTGGAGAAGGTGACGATACAGGGCTCGGGGACGTATTTCTGGCTGTAGATGAAGCGCAGCAGGCGGAAATTGGCCCGGACGATCTCGCCGAGCAGGAAGGCGAAATAAGCGGCCGCCAGAGGAAACATCCGGATGAAGCGTTTTTCCCTTTTGAAGGAGTAACCGAGAAAACGGCAGCAGAAGGCAAACAGGCCCGCGGAAACAGGCAGGGAAAACAGGACGGCCTCCGCCGTAAAATTTCCGCAAAAGCATATGAACAGACCGATGAACACAAAAACCATTTCAGCCCTCCGAATGACGGAAACGGCCAATACCCGCAGGTATAGAAAAAAAGCGGGAAGACGGCTGTTTCTCAGGCTTTCCCATGACGCGTTTATTGTACGATAGCGGCTGGAAAAAGTCAACGAAAGCACAGGCGGGGAATAAGGATTTATAATACCGCAGAAAAAAGAAACCGCGGAACACGGACCTAAAAAAGAAAAAACCGCCCTCCGGCGGCGGGAAACGGCACATCAGGGAGCAGGGGCAGCGGCAGGATCTCCCCATTCCACGGCGATGGTCTCCGCGATCTCGGTCAGGTTTTTGAGCCCGATTGCGAAGCCCTTGGAATTGTCCAGGCGGTAGTCGGCGGCGGCCTTGTAAAAGCCGATCTGCCGGTTGTATTCGTCGATGATATCCTCGTGGCCGCCGCCCTGCAGGGTGGGCCTGCGGTCGGTCCGGATGTCCGAGAGGATCTGGTCGAGGGGACGGTCGATGTGGACGATGACGCCATGGTTTTTCATGATGGTGACATTGACACTGTCGTTGCAGATGCCGCCGCCGGTGGAAACGACGCAGGGATCTTCGCCGGCCAGCTCCATCAGCGCGCCGGTCTCGGCGTTACGGAAGATATCCTCGCCCAGCGCGGCATAGATCGCGTTAACGGAGGGCATGCCGAGCATTTCGCATACCCGCTGGTCTGTGTCGACAAAACGAAGGTTCATATTCTGGGCCAGTTTGCGGCCAAGACTGGTCTTGCCGGCACCCGCCATGCCGACGATGAATATATGAACTTTCAGCATGCGTTATCCCCCCTGATAAGGATCGTCCGGGGCCGGAGATGAAAAAACGGAACAAAAAAGACAATCTGTTATAATAAGTATAACATACCGGCAGGAACGATGCAAGAAAAACATCAAAAAGCAGAAGGTCAAGTCACGAATATCGGACAGAAAAACGACGGTCGACAGCTTTTCTGCGTTTTTGTGACGGAACGGGGTAAAGAAAAAAGACTGAAATAATGCAAAAAGAGACAAAAAACCCGCGCGGCAGATACCGCGCGGGAAATGCGGCGGAAAGCAGCCGCCGCACTTTTGCTTACGCCTTGTCGTTCACCACGCGCAGCGCCGGCGCCTTGACGCCCTTTGCGGCAAAGGCTTCCACGATGCTCTGGTTCAGTTCGAAGTACAGGTCCCAGTAGCTTTCCGTTTTGCACCAGACGCGGACGGTGAATTCCATGGCTTCGTTGGAGCCGCCGCTGATGTGGGCGAAAGGCGCCGGGTCCTGCAGGGCGAATTTGCTCTGGGCGACCGCGTCCAGGATGCACTGCTGGATCTCAGCGGGTTTTTCCGATTTGGCGCAGGAGAACACCAGGTCCACCCGGCGCACTGGTTCGGCGGTGTAGTCCACCACGTTGGAATTCATCAGGCTGCCGTTGGGGACGGTGACGCGCTTGTTGTCGATGGTGAGGATCACGGTATAGAAGAGGTTGATGGAATGTACGACCCCGCTGGCTCCCGCAGCGTCCACATAATCGCCCACGTTGAAGGGGCGAAGGATCATCAGCAGGATGCCTCCGGCCAGGTTGCTCAGCGCACCCTGCAGGGCCAGGCCGACAGCTACGCCGGCGGAGGCCAGGAGCGCGATCACCTGGGCCATCGGAACACCCAGAATGCCGATCACCGAGATGATCAGAACGACGTACAAAAGCCATTTGATGAGGTTCAGGGTAAAACGGGTCACGGTCTGGTCCAGCTTCTCGAAGCCCTTGAGCTTGCGAAGGAACTTCATGATGTACTTGATCAGGAAGTATCCGACAACCGCGACAATGATCGCCGTTACGATACTGCCTCCGGCACTTGCGAGCATATCCTTGATCTTTTCCATGATGCGCCCTCCTGTGTGGTTTGGTATGGAAGTGTCCTCTGATGTATCCATTATACTACAGACCAGGGTATGCCGCAAGTTTTTTACCGATGGCTGACGGCGGAAGGGCCACGCATTTTGATGAGATCGTTCCAATTATGGATAAAGCGCTGTACCGGAATTGTTTTTTGCTATCGTCCGCCTCTTCGCGCGGCCCAAGCCGTATTGAAAGCGGGGGCGGAAGGTAGTAAAATACTGTCGGTCTTAAGGCCGGAGGATATCCGGCGCTCGGCCGGTGAGGAACGGATATGGAGAAAAAATACACCCTGCTGATCATCAATCCGGGATCGACATCCACAAAGATCAGCCTGTTTGAAAATGAGACGCCGCTGTTTGAAAAGAGCGTTTTTCACGACGCTCCGGTTTTGCTCAGGTATCCCCATGTCAACGACCAGGTGCCTTTCCGCTACGGGGTCATCCTGGACATCCTGAAGGAGGAGGGGATCGACCCCGCCGGGATCGACGTGTTCGTGGGACGCGGCGGCAGCGCGTGCACCCAGCCGGGCGGCGTGACGGAGATCGACCGGAAGCTGTACGAAGACACCGAAAAGGCGGTGGGAGGCAGCGAACACCCAGCGAAGCTTGGCGTCATGCTGGCGTGGAAATTTGCCATAGCCTATGGTAAGAAAGCGTATACCCTGAACCCGACCAATGTGGACGAGTTCTGCGATTACGCCAGGCTTACGGGCATCCGCGGCGTGTACCGCGTGTCCCATTCCCATGTGCTTAACCAGAAGGCTGTGGCGGAGTTCGACGCGGAGGCCATGGGCAGGCGTTATGAGGACTGCAGGTTCATCGTGGCGCACATCGACGGCGGCATCACCGTCAGTGCCCACGACAGGGGCCGCATGGTGGACGGCAGCATGGGGGCCGACGGCGAGGGACCGTTTTCTCCCACCCGCATCGGCTATGTGCCCCTTCCCGCGCTGCTGGATTATATCGAACAGCATTCGGCAGACGACGTGCGGCTGCTGTGTACCAGGTCCGGCGGGTTCGTCAGCCTGTTCGGCACCTCCAATTCCGACACGATCCACGCACTGGTGGAAGCGGGGGACAGGAAAGCGTCCCTGGTGTGGAACACGATGATCTACCAGATATGCAAATACATCGGTGAAATGAGCACCGTGCTGTGCGGCAGGGTGGACGCCATCCTGCTTACCGGCGGCCTGATGCGGTTTGACGATATCGCCGCGGGGATCCGCGAGCGCTGCGGATGGATCGCGCCGGTGCGCGTCTATCCGGGGGAAATGGAGCAGGAGGCGCTGGCCCTGTCGGTGCTGAAGGTGCTCCGCGGCCGGGCGAAGGCGCAGACCTACACCGGGAAGAACGTATGGCAGGGCTTCGAGGGCGTGACTTTTTAGATCAAACGGAGGAAAAGCCATGGACGTGATCGAACGGATCTGGGAAAAGGCCAGACAGAATAAAAAACGCATCGTGCTGCCTGAAGGGGATGAACCGCGCACTGTGCAGGCCGCGGCGATACTGAGGGACGAAGGCCTGGCGGATCCCGTGCTGCTGGGCAGCGAGGATAGGATCCGCGCCTCCGCGGAGAGGACCGGGACGGATATAAGCGGCATCGCCGTGCTGGATCCGGCCCGCAGCCCGGAAAGAAGCGGGTATGCCGAGGCGCTTTATGAGCTGCGGAAGGCAAAGGGAATGACACCGGAGGATGCCGAAGCCCTTTCCGCCGATCCCATGTATTATGGCATGCTGATGGTCAGGCAGGAGGATGCGGACGGGCTGGTTTCCGGGGCGGTGCATACTACGGGCGACATGCTGCGCCCCGCGCTGCAGATCATCAAAACCAAACCGGGCGTCAGCATCGTTTCGTCCAGTTTCCTGGTGAACTGCCAAAGGCGCGACCTGGGGCAGGACGGGCTGATGGTGTTTGCCGACTGCGTGGTGGTGCCCTGCCCGACAGCCGAGGAGCTGGCGCAGATCGCCGTTTCATCCGCCGATACCGCCCGCACGCTGTGCGGCATGGAACCCCGGGTGGCGATGCTTTCCTTCTCCACGAAGGGAAGCGCCAGGCATCCGCTGGCGGACAAGGTGCGCCTGGCCGGCGAGATCGCCCGGAAAATGGCCCCGGAGCTGAAACTGGACGGAGAAATGCAATTGGACACCGCCCTGGTAAAGGAGGTCGGTATGCTGAAGGCTCCCGGCAGCGACGTGGCGGGACGCGCCAATGTGCTGATCTTCCCTGACCTGCAGTCCGGCAACATCGGCTATAAGCTGGTGCAGCGCATCGGCGGCGCTGAGTGTTTCGCCGTGCTCCAGGGGCTGGCCAGGCCCTGCAACGACCTGTCCCGCGGCTGCAGCGTGTCAGACATCGTGAATACCGCCGCGCTTACCGCGGTGCAGGCCGGGGGGTGAACGGGGCGTCAATATCGCCCTTGCCGAAGGCAGCCGTTCAGAACGGTACCGCAGCGAAAACGAACGGACATATCGGTTATCGGATCCGTCCGACTGAGTAACGGCCGGGAAACGAATGCCGGAACACCGGCCGGCGCTGTTGTTTCTGTCGACGGACAGGTTTGTTCCTGACAGCATAAAAAAAGACTGCCGCAGAACAGAATGCTTCTGCAGCAGTCTTCTTTTTCCTGCACTCCGGTCCGGAAAGTCCTTTCGACGGAAACAGCTGTCGGACTCCTTCCGGCCTGTGAGGTTTCCCGCTGTTTGGGCGGGTCTCAGATCCCGTCAGCGGCGGCCGAGTTCCTTGATCTTGGCGGCCTTGCCCTGGCGTTCCCTCAGGTAGTAGAGCTTGGCCCTGCGGACCTTGCCCCTGCGGATGACCTGAACGGAGTCGACCCTGGGGGAGTGAAGCGGGAAAGTGCGTTCCACGCCGATGCCGTAGGAAACACGGCGGACGGTGAAGGTTTCGCGGCTGGAACCGTTGCGCTTTGCGATCACGGTGCCCTCGAACGCCTGGAGGCGCTCGCGGCTGCCTTCAACGACCTTGACCTGTACGCGGACAGTATCGCCGACATTGAAAGAAGGCAGATCGGAACGGAGCTGCGCCTGCTCGATGGAGCGGATGATTTCGCTCATGGTGGTGTCCTCCTTCCTCATAGACGTT
>JAFWWK010000040.1 GCA_017523615.1 Clostridia bacterium | reverse complement strand
TTCGCTGTTGTCCGTCATATCGTGCTGAATGTCCTCAAATCTATGGATGATAAGATGTCTGTTGCCCGAAGGCGCCGCCATTGTGCCTATGATGACGACTACCTCGAAAAAGTCATGAGGTCCATTCATGCGTGAGCCGTGCGAAGTCCTTTGCCCTACTTGAAAAGCAATGCCCGCCGCAATATAATATAGGATATACAGCATTTCAAGGAGTCCGGAACCATGGATTTTCTAAAGGAGGACGCGCCTCAGCTGTTGTCCTCAGTCATCGATATCGGCGAAGGCATCCTGTGCGCGGGGGGCGAGGTAGACCGGGTGGAGTCCACCATCAGCCTGATCATGACCGCCTGCGGCGCCGAGCGGGTGGACCTGTTCGTCATTCCCTCTTCCATCGTCGTGACGGCGGCCAGTTCCCGGTGGGGTATCCTCACACAGACGCGGGCCGTCGGGTCCTCCCGGGTGGACCTGAAAAAACTGTCGATGTACAACCAGCTTTCCCGGGAGATCTGTGCCTGTCCCATGTCCATTGAAAGCATGAACGAAAGGATCGCCGCCATTCGGAAGACCCCCGAACCCGCGCGTCTTCGCGTGCTGACGGACTGGAGCCTGGCGGCGGCCTCCTTCTGCCTGTTTTTCGGCGGCGGCCTGGCGGACGCCCTGATCTCCGGAGTGCTGTGCGCCGTACTGCACCTGGTGCATACGTTCCTCAAACGCCTCCGCCTGAACGATTATTACGCCGTGATCCTCGCATCCGCCTTGGGCGGCGCGCTGATCTGGATCCCCGCCCAGGCCGGATTATCCTCATCATCCATCGCCATGGGCTGCGTCATGCTGTTCGTCCCCGGCATCGCGCTGACCAATTCCATCCGGGACATTTTCAGCGGCGACCTGATATCCGGCCTTCTCAGGTTTGCGGAAAGCGCCCTTTTAAGCCTTGTCATTGCCTTCGGTTTTGCCTTCACCGCCTCGTCCGGCGGCGAATGGCTGACGCCCCCGGCGCTTGTCGCCCTTTCCGCAGCATTTTTCGGGTCCTTTTCCTTCGCCCGGCTGTTCGGCCTGGACATGCCAAATTCCCTCATCGCGGGCGTTACCGGCCTTTTTGGCTGGCTGCTGGCGCTCCTGGCGGAGGGACGGAACATGACCACGTTTGCGGTTTTCTTCTTCGGAAGCGCCGGCGTTACCCTTGCATCGGAGATCCTGTGCCGTATCCGGCGCTGCCCGGTCACGGTTTTCCTGGTCACCGGGATCATCCCGATGGTTCCCGGGGGCCTTCTGTACCTGACCATGCGGGCGGGCGTTTCCGGTGACTGGTCCCTGTTCAGTTTCCTCGGCCTGGAGGCCACTTTGACCGCCGCGGCCATCGCCGCCGGGATTATCGCCGTCACCGCCCTGGCCGACGTCTGGTACGGCATCCGCAGGAACGCCCGCGGCGCATAAAACCATCCAGCAGAACAGCGGTCCGTCAAAGACAGCCTTCCAACGTTCCCGGATGATCGAAACCGGGAATGCTTTCTTTTTCCGACAGAACCTTTCGGAGGTCCGATATGAAAAAACTGCCTTTCCTTTTGCTGGCGCTCGTCTTTTTCTGCCTGTCCGCGGCCCGGGCCGGGAGCATCTATTCGGAGGAACTCATAGATGCCGTCCAGGGAGGGAAGACGCCGGCGGAGGATGTTTCGGACGATGCCCCGGCCGGGAAAACACCCGCCGCAAAGGTATCCCACACCGCCCGGGTCTTCCTGGGGACGCTCCTTTTCCCCGAGGAATTGAAGGTGTGGCATGTTTCCGCATGGGAGGACGTGCCCTTTGTTTCGGTCACGGATTACCTGGAGCTCTGCCTTGCCCTGGTCGATGAGTACGAATACACCCTCCAGTCCCACATGCCGGCAAAAAGCAGGATCACCCTCAAATGCGGCGACGGCTCCGCTGTTTTTGACGCCGACAAAAACACGGTTTCCCTCTCAAACCCCGAGGAATTTATGGGCTATATGAACCTGGTCGGTGTGTCGTCCACCGATATCATGCAGTTTTCCGACAAGCATGACAGCACCTACCGTCCCGGAAGCGAATTTACGGTCCGCTTTGGAGACTACGGGCTGGAACTGGTCCCCGCCGGCGATGATATCCTGATCCCCTTTCAGGCAGCGGAGGTCATGTTCGGCGAAAAAATGACCGGCTGCGCCTTTATCTACAACGGACAGGATTTTTACGACGTCAGTTACCTGAACGACGAGAATTCATACGCCTACGGCTCCGTTACTCCCAGTCCCTATCAGGATGCCCTTTATTCCGGCCCCTTCGCGGACCGGGAGAGCCTTACGCCCTCCTACAGCCGCTATTACCTGGGCACCCTCGCCATGATGATGGACCTGCTCCACGGCCGCAGCGGCGAGACCGGCTATAACTCCATGATGGAATACATCAAAAACGTCGGCCTCGAACCTATGATCCTCTCCCAGGACGCCGGCGATATCCGTTACGGCGTGGACAGACTGCTGAATATCTTTTTCGACACCTCACACGACGGCTACACCGGCGACAGCGGCGTCTTTGACACCAAGGCCACCCTGCTGTTCATCCGGGACAGCCATGAGGAGGAGCTGGATTCCGCCGTCGCCTCCATCCGGGGCGGGACCATCTACGCCGCCGGCATGGGAGAAGAGAAAGAAGAGGGCGAAAAATGGAACGGCGTCCTGAACGACGATAATGACGTGGAGGCGCTGACCCGCTGGGTCCTGGGCGACGATTATTCCCACTGGTACGGCCCCGCCAACCAGCTGATGTTGAAATGGACCTGCCTGATGGATTGGCTCTGTCCCGGGGATGTCGCCGGCAACAGCCTGCGGATCCGCGGGAACACCGCCATCATCACCTTTGATTCCTTCAATTCCGACGATTCCGCCTCAGCCTGCTATTACCTGGCCCTGCCCACCGAAGACGACTGGGAATACGATACCTTCGGCTTCTTCTACAGCTGCTTCGAGGTCATCTCCCACGCCCCCGAGGTGACCCGCGTGGTCTTCGACCTGAGCGGCAACGGCGGCGGGGATGTCCAGTCGCTCTGCCAGCTGCTGGGTTTCCTCACTCCCGACGGCGAAGTCAACATCACCTATATGAACACCTATACCGGCGCTTACAACAGCGACTGGCTGCACGTGGACACCAACCTGGACGGCGTCATGGACGACCGTGACGGCTGGGGCGGGCAGTACGATTTCTATATCATTACCTCCCCCTCCACCTATTCCTGCGGCAACGCCTTTGCTTTCTACGCCGCCAAACAGGGCCTGGCGAAGGTCATCGGCAGGCAGCCCGGCGGCGGGGACTGCGTCATCAACCTGTGGTACGACGCCATCGGCCTGATCTCCACCTATTCCGGCAACCTCAAGCTGGGCGTCAAGGAAAACGGCAAGTTTGTATCCGCCGAAGGCGCCGTACCGATGACCGCCGAATGGGGAAGCGGTACATTCGCCCTGGACGCCCCCTGGTATTCCCCCGAGGGGATCGTGGATTTCATCGACCGCCTGGAAGAGGGCGAAATGGACGACGCGGCCTGATACTCTCCGATTTGACACAGGCCCGCTTTATTTCAGGTCCGCGCCTTCAAGGACCGTGAAACCCGTATCCCCGACCAGGGAAAATTCCACCCGGCCGATCCTGGTCTCAAACGGGACAAACAGCCTTTGCATGGCCCTGCGGGCGTCGTCCGGATCCGCCGCGGGCACGCTGAGCAGGGTGGTGTGGGGAAACCAGTCTTCCCCCCTGGTCCATTGGTCCAGGTCCTGCCCGTATTTTTCGGCGATCCTCCGGTGGATCGCCGAAAGGTACGGGCTTTCTGACGGCTGCGCAAAAATCACGCTTCCCAGGGAGAAATGACCGATGCGCTCATACCGCACCCTAAATGCGGGGAACGCCTTGAGTATGTCCCCGCAGTCCCTGACGAATGCTTTATGATCCTCCGGCAGATATGTGACAAGGGTTATGTGTCCGTAAAGGGGCGGCAGGGCTGAACTGTCCGGAAAGACCGCGTTGCGGAGAGAAGCAAGCCTTTCGTTTGCTTCTTCATCAAGCTTTGCTATGACGCACAGCACGTTTGTCACCTTCCTCCGTCATGGGCCTTCCGGGTCTCCCCCGGCCTTCCCGTACAGGCCCGCGGCACGGACCCGCTTTTGTTTTACTCGTCAAAATCCAGGTACGCCCCTTCCATGGGCGGCGCGGCATGCTCCGAGAACAGGCGCAGAACGCCCTTTTTATACTTGCGCTCCCTCGGGGTCCAGCGCTTTTTCCTTTCAGCCAAAATGGCGTCGATCTCCAGGGGCGTTTTTTCCGCTCCACGGACGCCGACGATATCCAGAAGCCTGTTTTCCACATCCAGGCGGATCAGGTCCCCTTCCTCCACCAGCGCGATGGGGCCTCCCGAAAACGCTTCGGGGCTGCAGTGGCCGATGACTGGGCCTGTGGAGGCGCCGGAAAAACGGCCGTCGGTGATCAGGGCAATGGAGCTCCCCAGTTCCCTGTCGCTGCTGATGGCCTCGGTGGTATAGAACATTTCCGGCATGCCCGTGGCGCGGGGACCTTCATAGCGGATAAACACCGCGTCCCCCGGCCGCACCCGGTGATGAAGGACAGCGTCGATGGCCTCTTCCTCGCTGTCAAAGGGCCTGGCCCTGAGGACGGCGGAGAACATCTCCCTGGGGCATGCGGTATGCTTGATCACCGCGCCCAGAGGGGCCAGGTTGCCCCGCAGCACGGCCACCGATCCGTTTTCACCCAATGGTGCGTCATACGGACGGATGATATCCGTTTTTTTGAGCCTGAGGCCGTATTTCCTGTTAGCCGCTTCCAGTTTTTCGGTGCAGCGGTCATAATACTGGCCTTTTTTCAGTTCGTCCAGGTTTTCCCCCAGGGTCCTGCCCGTCACGGTCATTTCATCCAGTCTCAGGCAGGGCCGCAGTTCCTCCATCAGCGCCGGGACGCCTCCGGCGTAATGCAGGAATTCGGCAGGCCACCTCCCCACGGGCCTCAGGTCCGCAAGGTAACGGGCTCCCCGGTGCAGACGGTCGAAGGCATCCGCATCCAGGCGCAGGCCGATCTCATGGGCAATGGCCGGAAGGTGCAGAAGGCAGTTGGTGGAACCGGATATGGCGGCATGCACAAGGATGGCGTTTTCAAAGCTCCCCATGGTCACGATATCCGATGGACGAAGGCCCTTTTCCGCCAGCGCCACGGCCTGCCGCCCCGTGCGGCGCGCACATTCGGTAAGTTCATTGCCCGCCGCGGGCAGCAGGGCGCTGCCGGGCAGAGCCAGACCCAGGGCCTCGGCCATGATCTGCATCGTGCAGGCGGTGCCGATAAAGGAGCAGGCCCCACAACTGGGGCAGGCGTTCTCCTTGGCCCAGGCCATCTTTTCCGCACCGATCTCTCCCCGCTCGAACTGCGCGGAATACTTTCCCAGCTGCTCAAGGGTCAGGAGACCCTCCCCAGCGCGCATGACGCCGCCCGGGAGCACCAGGCCGGGCGCGTTTACCCGCAGCATCCCCATCAGGTTCCCGGGCAGCCCCTTGTCGCAGCCGGAAATGTACACTCCGCCGTCAAAAGGGGTCGCGCCGTAATGGATCTCGATCATCGAGGCGATCATCTCCCGGCTTGCCAGGGAATAATTTATGCCGTCCTGTCCCTGCGCTTCTCCGTCGCAGATATCGGTGCAGAAGTATCTGGCCCCGTGTCCTCCCGCCTCCTTTACGCCCCGGCGGACCGCCTCCGCCAGCCGAAGGAGGTGGACCGAACCGGGATGGCTGTCCCCGAAGGTGCTTTCGATCATGATCTGGGGCTTTCCAAGGTCCTCCCGCGTCCATCCCGTGCCCAGGCGCAGCGGGTCCATTTCAGGGGACATTTCCCTTGCTTTGCGGCTGATCCTCTCCATCTGGTCCTCCCTTTGGCTTATATGCCCGGATATTCAAAAACAGCGCCGACACCCACAGGCATCGGCGCTGTTCGTTATTTGCGTTAAATGAGCTCGATGATCACGCGCTCGGCCGCGTCGCCGCGACGGGGGCCCAGCTTGTAGATCCGGCAATAACCGCCGGCGCAGCCCTTCTCCTGGTTGCGGGCACGGTACTTGGGGCCGTACTCACGGAAGAGCTTCTCCACCACAGGATGCTTGTTGTCCTTGGTGCGCTCGCGGTATTCCTTCTTGTTCTCGTCTTCCTGCTTGGCTTCC
>JAFWWK010000039.1 GCA_017523615.1 Clostridia bacterium | reverse complement strand
GATACCCTGCGGGCCTACTGCTGGTACAACAACCGGCGCTGGTCGGAAAAGCTGTATGAGGAGGCCGTGAAGAAAGCGCGGTACACCCTGGCCAACGATCCCATTTACCTGGACGTGAACGCGCCGGAGGAAAAACGGCTGGATGTTGAAAATCGGGCCATCGTGAGGGCCTTTTTCAGCATCATGAACCTGTCGAACAAATACCACTTCGAGCCCAACGTCACGGACGACGGCGTTCAGAGGGAATTTGATCCCGACGCGCCGGATGGAACAAAGGCGGAAGAGGAAGCGGCCAGGGAACCGGCGGAGGAACAAATCTTCTCCCGGGAATGGAACGGCTACTATACTCAGCGGGAATAGGATTACCTGAACGATTATTACGCCCGCCTGGAAGAGGGCTTCGTGCTGGACAACCAGAACATCGAGGACTACGCCCGCAAGGCGGCCAAGGCTTCCCTGGACGCGGACATCAAATACAACCGGATGCGGCAGGGACAAGCGGGGGTGGCGGAATGGGAAAAGGCCCAGGCCATCTTCGATAACCTGTCCAAATCGGCCAACTTCGCCGCCTGCAAACGCAAGCCCGGCGATCTGGCGGGGCTGGGCTCTCTGGGGGCCATCGTGGCGAAGATCGAACAGTCCGGCGAATAGGACGCGCCCAAGGTCACCTTCCCCAAGGATCATATCGACCGCATCATTGACGACTTCCGGCATATTACGGCGGCCATCGGATAGGACGGGATGAGCGTATGATCACCCAGATACGGGATGTAAAGAACCTGAAGCTGTGGGCCAAGCAGATATTGTTCTGGCGGGATCACCTGGACGTGTTCATTGAAAGCTATTTTTGCATCCGGCTGAAGGACACCCAGAAGGTAGTGGCCCGGCAGTTCGGGCGCTGCGACACATAGATGGTGGTCAAGTCCCGCGGCTACGGTAAGACCTGGCTGGTGGCGCTGTGCTGCATCGCCATCGGCGTGTAGTACCCCGGCAGCCTCATCGCCGTGGTATCAGGCACGGCGGAGCAGGCCACATAGATCGTCAAGAAGATTCAGGATTACTTCATCCGCAATCCGGAGATCATGCGGGAGATCCAGACGGACGGGCATCGGGCGGTGCAGTTGTCCCGGAACAAGGGCATCTGTACGCTGAAAAACGGCTCCAAGATCGAAAGCTTCTCCGTGGGCACCATGCGCGGCATCCGCGCTAAGATCGTGGTCATCGACGAAAGCCCGGAGGTCAAGGCGGACGACCTGGACGCGGTCATCGCGCCGGTCAAAAACACCAAGCGGGATATCTGCCACCAGCGGAATATGACGGACTATCCCAGCAAAACAGTGTCCATCACCTCCGCCTGCCTGAAAAGCAATTATTTCTATTCCATGTTCATGCAGGCCCTGCGGGATTTCGCCCACGGAAGCCTCACCACCTTTGCCTGCGCGCTGGATTACCGAAGCGCCGCCCGGGTGGGGATCACGGACATGGAATTCTTCCGCAAAGAACAGAAGAAAATGCCGGAAGCCAAGTTCGCCATGGAATACGGTAGTATCTTTGTCGGCGCGGAGGCGGGAAGCACCTTCCCCTATAACCTGACGGAATCCTGCCGCACGCTGCGCCAGGTGGAATACGCCCAGCCTACCGGCAGCACGTCGGATTACGTGATGGGCGTTGACCTGGCCACGTCCTCGGTGCGGGAGGCGGACAACGCGGTGATCTGCGTGATCAAGCTGGTGGAAATGGAAAACGGCCTTTTCCTGAAAAAGTAGGTGTATATGCGCACCTATCACGGAAAGCGCCTGGACGCGCTGGCGGAGGAGGTGCGGAAAACCTATGTGCGGTTCCCGCATACAACCCGGATCGTATTCGACCACCGGGGCCTGGGCGACGCCTTCCCGCAATTCCTGTCCCAGCCCTGGACGTATCCGGGCAACGGCAAAGAATACCCGCCCTGGACGCTGGACGATGAACGGACCATCATCCATAACGCGGTGCCTCTCCTGCGCAGCGTAAAGGCCAGCGCCCAGATCAATCAGCAGCTGGTTTCCTGCCTGCGGGTGGCGTAGGAGCAGCGCTCCATCGAACTGCCGGTCAACTCCCGGTACGCGGAGCAGCCCGCCGAGGAGGAGGGCGAAGCGGCGGAGGAACAGGAAGGCAAAAGGAAGAAGCTCACCGCGGAGGAAAAAGCCATTTTCCTGGAGACGGACGCATTGCAGGTGGAAATGGGCAATATCGTCATGCGCTCCGGCAGCGGCAGCGTCGTGCTGTATGACGTGGCCCGGACAAACCAGCATAAAGACCGGTATTCCGCATAGTCCATGGCGGTACGGTATATCGCCGAGCTGGAGGAGCAGCGGAAGAAACGCCTGCTGCAGCCCGGCAGTCCGTGCGTCGGCGTGGTCAGTATTTTGTAAGGAGGAGCAGTATGGGTTGGTTTCAAAGATAGCGCGGCGCGGTGCAGCCCAGGGATGAACCCCAGCCCCCGCCGCCCAAAGAGGTGGCGGTAGGCGCCAGGGACGACGGACAGTCCAAAATGACCTACAACGATAAATCCATTACATTTACCGGGGATCTTGCCAGCTATGATTACGACAGCATCCTGCGGGACAAGCAGCGGTACGTCTACAGCCTGTATGAGCTGAGCGATTATTTTGTGGACGCCGATCCCATTTACCGGGGCATCATCAAGGGCGTATATACTCCCTTTGCCTTAGCGGACGACTGGCGGTAGATCGGGGCCAACGAGCAGACCAAGCAGAAGTACGAGGAATACTATGACCGGATCGGCCTCAAGGATCGGATGCGGAGCATCTTCCTCCAATACTTCAAGTACGCCAACGTATACATCTACCTCATGGAGGACGGCAGCCTGATCACCTTCCCGGTTCATCTGATCCGCATATCCAACGTCATGATCGGCGGAGAGCCGGTATAGGAATTCAACTGCAAGAGCGTAAGGGATGACCTGCGGCAGCAGGGAACGAAGGCTCAGAAGGATTATCTGGAGGACGAGGATTTGGATGTGCGGCTGGAGGGCTTTCCGCCCGAGGTGGCGGACGCCCTGAAGAAGGGCAGCGACTGGGTGCAGTAGAACCCGGAAAACACCTTTGTTTTGCAGGATATCAAGGAGGACTGGGCGCGGTACGCCGTTCCCATGGTGGCCGCCTGCCTGAGCGCCTTTAAGCGAAAGGCTCTGATCAGCCAGTACGAATCCGCCTTATAGAACCTGGGGGCGCATAGCTTCGTGCATGT
>JAFWWK010000038.1 GCA_017523615.1 Clostridia bacterium | reverse complement strand
CGATGCGGCACTCCCAGCGGTAGCCGGGCACGCCTATGGCGCCTACCTTGCGGATGTTCCCGATGCCCAGATGGACGCAGCCGGGACCGGTGGATTCGGACAGGCCGTAGTTGGTGTCGTACTGGTGATTCGGAAAATACGTCATCCAGCGCTTGATCAGGGACGGCGGCACCGGCTGGGCGCCGATATGCATCAGCCGCCACTGGCTCAGGTGGTAATCCTCCAGCTTCAGGTCTCCCCGGTCCAGCGCATCCAGGATGTCCTGGGCCCACGGCACCAGAAGCCATACGATGGTACACCTTTCATCCGAGACCGCCTTCAGGATGGTCTCCGGACGGGTGCCTTTCAGGAGCACAGCCTTGGAACAGGCCACCAGGCTGCCCATCCAGTGGAATTTGGCTCCGGTGTGGTACAGCGGCGGGATACACAGGAAGCAGTCGTCCCTGCCGGTCAGGTGGTGCTTGGCTTCCATCTGGGCCGCCTGAGTGAGCGACAGGTGCTTGTGCAGAATAGCTTTGGGGAAGCCCGTGGTACCAGAAGAGAAATAGATGGCGCCGTAATCGTCATCGGTCAGGTGGATGCCGGGGTTCTTGCTGGAGCAGTCGGCGACCAGCTCGTGGTAGCTCTCGGCAAAGCTGGGGCAGTTGTCCCCCACAAAGATCAGGAGCCGGCCGTGGCTCAGCCGTTCCGCGTTCGCTTCGATGCGCCCGATGAAGGCGTCGCCGAATACGATCACATCTACCTCCGCAAGTTCCGCGCAGTAGACGATCTCATCAGCGTCGTAGCGGAAATTGAAGGGCACCGCGATGGCGCCGGTCTTCAGAACGCCGAAGTAGATCGGCAGCCACTCCAGGCAGTTGTACATCAGGATGGCCACCTTGTCCCCCTTGCCTACGCCGCGGGACAGAAGCATGTTCGCAAAGCGATTGGCCTTCTCATTGAAAACGCTCCAGGTGATCTCCCTGCGGTAAGGTTTATTGACGTCCGGCTGGATCAGGTCGAATTCCTTCCAGGTCATCCTCCGCCGGTCCCTTTCCTCCGGGTTCAGCTCCACCAGCGCCACTTCATCCGGGCACTTTTGCGCGTTTCTCTCAAGGTACTCCATGACGGGCATTTTTTTACTTCCCCTGCCTTTCCGTTTATCGGCCTTTCGGCCTTGATCGCTTTTCAATGATCAGTGATTTATAACACTAAACTTATCACTGATATAAGACAAAAGTTATCACTCTTTCCGAAAAAAATCAATCCTTCCGGAAGGATCTTTTTGTTCTTTTAATGTTTTTTATTTTGCCTGTTTCCCGCGGCGTCCCGCCGTCAGAAAGGCGCTGTTTCGCCCAGGCACAGGGTCCTTTCGCTTTGGTAAAAGGCTTTGATCCTCTCCGGCGCGTTGTCCTCCGTCAGCCACCGGCCGTGCCAGGGCATCACATAGGTCCACGGCGCGCCGTCATCAAAAAAACGTTCTGCCAAAGGAAGCTTACCGCATTCGTGAAAGCATCGGGGTTTCCGCGGGCAGATCTCTCCCAGCCGGTCGTAGGACGCCCGGTGGGTGGTCTCGCCCCGGTAGGTGTCGGATCCCAGGATGTCGCATTCACAGTCCCCAGGATACCAGCCTTCCGAAACATCGTCGGCATAGCCCAGCACCCAGATCAGGTTATGAAGGCCAAATCCCTCCGTAAAGACCCTCCGCATCTCCTTCCACAGGGCGATAAAGCTTTCGCCGCCGTCCTTTCCCCACCAGAACCACCGGCCGTCAAATTCATGGAAGGGCCGCCACAGTACCGGAATGTCCGCGCTTTTTAAACAGCCGAGGGCCTCTGCCGCCGCCTCCCAGCGTTTCATCAGGCGGCCGTTCTCCCTGCTTCCCTCTTTCAACAGCCCGGAAATCGCGGGATGTTCCTCTTTGCTGTCCGGGTAGCCGATGCCTTCCACCCCGGTATGCCAGCATATGGTCACGATCCCGCCCGCGTCGTTCCACCTCAGTGCCCGCTCCGTACATCCGTCAAAATCGTTGTGGATGAAATCCAGCCCGCGGATGGCGGGCAAAAACCCCGTGAGTTTCTTCAGGTACGCCATCTCCTGGTCGTGCCGGAACCGGCCCGGGCTTTCCTGCTGGGCTGTCAGGATCTTCCTGCCCTCATAGTCTCGCAGGAGCTCGTACAGCCGTCGGCAGCGCGCCGTGGCCATGGGATCCGTGGGCAGCGGTGCGGCAAAGCTTTTTCCCGTCATATTCCGCTCCTTTTTTCAAAAAAGCAGAGCCCCGGAAACGCTTCCGAAGCCCTGTGTTGGTACCGGTGGTGGGGCTCGAACCCACACGATCATGGATCAGGGGATTTTAAGTCCCCGGCGTCTGCCATTCCGCCACACCGGCTCACGGTTATTATAACCCAAAGACCAGCGCTTGACAACCACGTATTTGCTTCCCAGGGCATATAAAGCCGGCGGCCCTGTGCGGGCCGCCGGAGAAAAACCGTTTTTTCAATTCTTCGCAAGGGCGTTCAGGTCCACGCTGCCTTCCTTCTTCTTCTTCGAAGCCCGCCAGGCGTAGATGACCAGCGCCAGCGCAATGACCCCGTAGGACAGAAATGCCCTGAAATACTCGCCCACTGCGGAATCTCCGAACAGATTGGACGCCGCGCTCTGGGCGGTGATGAACAGGGAATGGAAGAGGAAAGTGCCGATCAGCGCCTGGGTGTTGGTAGCCCGGTCGATGGAAGCGCCGCCCACCAATATGGCCGCGCCGGCATACAGACCCACCTGCTCATGGGCGGCGTAGGTCTGGAAGGTGCCGATGCCGTCAGACTGCATAAAGACGATCTGGCCCCACCCGGCGAGGACCGTGGACATCATGATGGCGATCACCCTGGTCTTGTCCACATCGATGCCGGCGGCGTTGGCCACGGTCTGGCTCTGGCCCACCGCACGGAACTTCTGTCCCAAGCGGGTACTCATCACCGTGGAATTGAACAGGCACAGGATGCCGATCAAAAGCCATGTGATCACGGGCACCGTTATGGCGTTGTGGCGGGCGGTCTTGCGGAAGATATCGCCGATGGCCGGCACCAGCGTCAGGACCGCAAGGAACACGACGACTCCGACGGTGACCGCCATCCGCCTGAGGCTGGTCTTCCTGCGGGTGTACTGAAGCACGGCGAAGGCCGCCGCGCAGGCGCACAGCACATAAAGCCCAGTCAGGAACGGCACCTGCAGGATGCCGTCGATGGCTTTGTACAGCCCCACCGAGCCTGTCAGGTTCAGGGTGTTCTGCACACCGGTGGCGCCGACGATGGTCACCTTGTCGCTCAGGGGGATCAGAGAACCGAAGATGAACAGGAACAGGAGCTGATACGCGCCGTTGGCAAAGTATCCGAGGATCATTGAGCCGATGGTCTCCTGGCCCTTCATTTTATTGAGCAGCCTGCCGATCAGGAAGCCGAAGAAGGAACCCAGCAGCAGGGTGATAGAACCCGCCAGAAGGATACCCGGCATGCCGGTCACACCCCAGGAGATGGTCAGCAGAAGGCCGATCTGCGCGGCCATGGCGCCGATGGTGATGGCAAAGTTGATGCCCATGCCCGCGATGATCGGGATGATCAGCGCCAGGACAATGAAGGCGTTGCGGTTTAGCCTGAGGAGCAGCTGGCTGGCCACATAATGGATATCCATGCCGGATACGATGATGAAGAACACGCTCAGCATGATGAACAGATACGTGACCGCGTATTTCTTGATATGGTCTGTAAATGATTTCTTATTCACGGCTGGCACCTCCGGACTGCGTCAAAGCGTAAAGGATAATGCCGTTGGAGATCATGATCCTCATGACCTCGCTCAGACCGCCGCCGGCGACAGCCGAATTGGCGATCTGCTGGCCCAGCACCAGGACGCCTTCAAACAGGAAGACGCCGAAGATCACATGCCCCACCCGCGCTTTTCTTACCGTCGCGCCGCC
Organism: Clostridia bacterium; assembly: GCA_017523615.1. Taxonomy (GTDB): domain Bacteria; phylum Bacillota; class Clostridia; order Christensenellales; family Aristaeellaceae; genus RUG756. Next base: position 4,238 of record JAFWWK010000038.1, on the reverse strand, counting down.
GATGAGGATGGCCGAGGCCGCGATAAAGCCCAGCTGACGCGGCGCGTTGTAGAGCTGCGCGTACCCGAAGGCCTGGGAATAGATCACGATGCCCACCGCGGCGATGACCGTGGAAAGGGTCGTGCCGATGGTGCGCATCCTGTCCACACTAATGCCGCTCGCCTCCGCAAAGCGGGGATTGCTGCCCGCTGCGGTCATCGCGATGCCGGTGCGGGACCTGGAGAAGAGCCACATGATAAAGCAGCACAGCAGGAAAACAAGAAGCAGGCCCGTGGGCACCTTCACCCCCAGCACTTCAAAGGCAAGGAATTCGTCCAGGAGATGGGCGTAAGAATTCAAAAGGCTGTGAGTCACCCTGAGTCCGCGGCCTGAAAGCAGCCAGATGATCTTGGGATTGTTGAAGGGGAGCATCATCCAGCCGATGCACATCAGCGCCACGAAGGAGAAGCCAACGTATGTGGAAATGGTCATCTCGCTGCCCTTCATCCGGTTGAGCAGCTTGGAATAGGCGATACCCAGAGGAACGGCCACGACCATGCCCACAAGGCAGGCGAAGATCAGGCCAGGGAAGCCGGTCATGTTGAACTGCAGGGACATCACGACGCCCAGGAGGCCGGCGATGCACCCGATGGTCATGCCCATGTTCAGCCCGATGCCGCTCTGGATGCCTGGCATCATCGCCAGCACCAGGATGCCGTACATGCCCATGCGGACCAGGATATCACCCATCATCATGGACAGGGAAATGTTATACAGGACCGCCGCCAGGCACAGGTACATAAAGAACAGGGTGATGATGGTCCTTGGCACGCCGAACCTGGAGGTCAGGAAATGCCATCCCACCATCACAAGGCCCAACAGCAGCAGGGCGATGCCGCCGAGCAGCAGCTTTTTGGCCGAAGCGGGCAGCTTCATCGAAAAACCGATGCCCTTATCCCCGGTTTCGCCGGTATAGGTGGCGTACCGCGTGGCAAAATCGTCCGAACCGGGCCAGACGATGTCCTCGATGCTGGTCCGCATGGACTTCTGCAGCTTGGAGCTCAGATCGTCCAGGTCCGGGATAACGGTCACCAGTTCGCCCCACAGGACGCCGAAAGCGGCCTCGTTATCCTCCTCGAGCTTCAACAGCTGATCCGAGGCGGCAAAATAAGTGTAGTCAGTCTGCGTTTCATACACCGTATCGGCGCCTTCGTCCTTGACCGTTTCCTCCACGGTCTCGCCGCTTGACGCCGCGCTGATGCGTTTTTTCGCTTCCGCGATCAAGTCATCCCTGAAGCGCTCGTTTCCTTCGATCCCCGGAACTTTCCGGGCAAGCTCCGCCCACAGAGCGTCGTCGTCCATCCCCTCAAGGACGCTGAAATCACCCACAGCCCCCGCCATGGCCGAGACCAGGCCGTTCCTGATCTCCGCCTCCTCGCGGGCGTGCTCCTTGTCGCTCATATCCCGGCAGAGCTTGATAAAAGCGGGCTTCAGATGCGCGTTTTCTGTTTTTCCGAGCTCCGGAACGATCCGGGTCAGCAGGGAAAACAGTTTTTCGTCATCGTCGCCGGCCTGCTCGGTCAGTTCCGTCCAGTCGGCAACATTGTCCACCAGGCGGATATACAGGTCAGAATACACGCTCCTCTCTCTGTCCTTCAGGGTACCGAAGGCGCGCAGGGCGCTTTCAAGCGACTCGATGCTGTTGAACAGCCCGGTCCTGTCCTCGACCACGGGATTGGCGTACAGCGCCTCGGCCTCCGCCCGTGCCGCGTCGCCCGCGGCATCCAGTTCCGCGTTGATGGCGTCCTGTCCCCGGGAACGGAAATCCTTTGCCCCGCGCAGTTCCTTTAGTTTGTCCTGGCGTGCCTGGGCAACAATGGAATCCACCAGCCCGTCAGACGCCGCGTGCAGCACCGCCTGTGTGCGCATGTCGTCAAGGGAGGAAACGGATTTGCCGCTTCCCGCCATGATATACCCGATGACCGCCAGGAAGATCAGCACCGCAGCGGCCCCAAGAAGCACAAAGCCGAAGATCCGCCGTCCGGACAGGCCTTTTTTGCTTTCCGGATCCGTATGCTTTTTCTCCAGGCTCATACTCATTTGTGCTTCCCTCCTTTCCTGGACGCGCCGGACATGGCAAGGCCAAAGTCCACGTCCGGATCCTCAGGCCTGAGCACCGCTTCCACCCGGCCTTCGGCAATGATGGCGATCCGGTCACAGACCGACCGCAGCTCCTGCAGCTCCGAGGACACCATCACGATGGTCATGCCCGTATCCCTGTTCAAACGCACCAGGGTATCCAGTACCAGCTGCTTTGCGCCGATGTCGATGCCACGGGTGGGCTCAGCCACAAACAGGAACTTCGGCTCCAGGGTCAGGGCCCTGGCGACGCACACCTTCTGCTGGTTGCCGCCGGAAAGGGTCCCCACCGGCTGTTGAGCGGAGGTGCAGCGAATATCCAGGTCCTCCACCATTTTATCCGCGTGAGCGCGGATGGCGGCGGCGTCCTTCTGGCCCAGCCATTTTTTCAGGAACCTGCCGTTGACCTGCATCGCCGAAAAAACGATGTTGTCCTCGATGCTCTGGTCCAGCAGCAGCCCCACGCCGCGCCGGTCCTCACTTACCATGGCCAGGCCGCTTTTCAAGGCGGCGGAGGCGTCGTTCAGGGGCAGGTCCTTCCCGAAAAGCTTCACTTTTCCGGCCGCTTCGTACAGGCCCATGATCCCGTTGGGTATCCCTATCTTTCCCTGGCCGGCCAGGCCTCCGATCCCCAGGATCTCGCCTTCCATCACGTCCAGGTCCACGCCCCGGGCCACTTCGCCGGGCATGTTCACCCACAGATTACGGATCTCCATGGCCACGTTTCCCTTGATCTCCCCGTCGCGGCGTCTGGCGGTGACCGTGCTCTCGTCCCCGCGCCCGATCATCAGGGCGGCCAGCTGCTCCTGGTTCGTTTCCTTTTTATCCAGCGTCTTTACCAGCTTGCCGTCTCTGAGGATGGTAATGGTGTCCGCCGCATCCATCACCTCGTCCAGGCGGTGGGTGATAAAAATGATGGCGATCCCCTTGGAAGCGATGTCCTTCATCACGCCCAGAAGTTGCTGCGCCTCGGACTCGGTCAGCACAGCCGTGGGTTCGTCAAACACCAGGACCTTCATGCCCAGCTTATCGATCTCACGGGCGATCTCGATAAACTGCATGTGACCCACCGGCAGGCCGCTGACCATGGCCAGCTCGTCGATGCCCATGCCCACGCTGTCCAGCGCCGTCCGGGCGTCCTCAGCCATCTTTTTCCTGTTCAGGAATTCCAGGTCCCTTCCCAGGACACGGCTGACCGCCCAGGGCCTGGTGATCTCGCGGTTCAGCTTGATGTTGTCCGTAATGGAAAAACCGGGGATCAGCATAAATTCCTGGTGCACCATGCCGATGCCCTTGGCCATGGCGTCCATCGGGGAAAGAATGTTCGTCTTTTCTCCGTCCACGATCACCTCGCCCTGGTAACCGCCGGTGGTATGGATCACGGGCATGCCGAACAGCACGTTCATCAGGGTGGATTTCCCGGCCCCGTTCTCTCCCAGCAGCGCGTGGATCTCACCGGGACGGATGCGGAGGGTAACGTCCTTCAGGACCGCCACCGAGCCGTATTCCTTGGTGATGTGGTTCATTTCCAGAATATAATCTGCGGACAAGCAGCCAGCCTCCCTTGCCAAAACATTTTAAAAGCCGCCCGGAGGCATCCGGCTTTACGGATCCCCCGGACGGCTGCAGAAAATCAGTTGACCTTTCTCAGTCGAGGTAATCGGCGAAGTTGATGGGATCGAGCTGGATCAGGTAATAGTTGGCATATTCCTTGCCCGAAGCGTCAACATACTTGTCAAGCACGATATCGCCGCCGGCGGCGTTGCAGAAGCAGGTGGTCAGGAAGGCCTCGTCGACCTTGCCCTCGGTCTTGCCTTCGGCATAGGCGCAGGCATACTCGAAGCCGGCGTTGATCATGGACATGTTCACAGGCAGGGCCCAGGTGGAGAAACGGCTGACCGCATCGTGGTCGTTGAGGTACACGGCCAGGTTCTTGATGGCGCCGTTAATGTCGCCATAGGTGGCGGTGAGGCCGAAGGCTTCCTGGAAACCATGATAGGGGCTGGGGCAGCAGGGCAGGGCATAGTAGGCGTTGGGCTCGTTGATGATCGCCTGCTGGAGAGCGACCTGCAGACCGCAGTTGGTGCAGTAGAAGCAGACCTTCTTGCCTTCGTATTCCT
>JAFWWK010000037.1 GCA_017523615.1 Clostridia bacterium | reverse complement strand
GCGCACAGAGACAGCATCATGGAGACTGCCAGAAGAATGGAAAACAGTTTCTTCATAGAATCAGTTCCTCTCATTCGATTGTAGTAAGCAACTCGTGCTCCTTAGACTATTATACCAACTGCCCGGGATTTTGAAAAGGTCAAAATCCTTAATTTTTTTCTTATATTTTCAGCGCCCTCCGGGCCCTTTCCCGGAAATGTAAAAAAACGCGTTTCGCGGGCAGGATCATTGCCATATCCGTCAAAATACGGTATGATTTTTTCGGGGCCTTTCCCCGAAAAGGGTATCCCCCATCGCAGGGAGACGGGAGCATGCTGATCAGGCAGGATTTTTATTTCCATCATCTCGGTGCGGCGCGGCCGCTGCACATCCGTCTGCCGGAAGGGCCGGGGCCCTTCCCGGTCATGTATTTTTTTGACGGCCACAACCTTTTCCGGGACGAGGACGCCACTTACGGCAAGTCCTGGGGGCTGGACGCTTTCTGCGCCGAATGGAACAAGCAATTGATCGTGGTCGGCATGGAATGCGCCCACGAGGGGAACCTCCGCCTGTCGGAGTATCTTCCTTACAGGTCCCCGTTCGGCTTTCTCCGGGGCGTCGAGCCGCTGGGCGAAAACACCATGCGGGCCCTGATCCATGAACTGAAGCCCTGGGTCGACGCGTCCTTCCCGACGATCCCCTTCCGCGAATGCACGGGCATCGGCGGTTCCAGCATGGGCGGGCTGATGGCGGCGTACGCGCTGGTGCGTTACAACCGGTACATTTCCAAGGCTGCCTGCGTTTCCCCCTCCATCGGCCCTGTTTCCGGACAGCTCTGGCACGAAATGAACGAAACCTCTCTCAGCCCGGACACCCGCGCCTTCTTCTCCTGGGGGACCATGGAAGGGTACGGCGGCGTCGAAAATCCCCTGGAGGAGGACCGCAAAAGCCGGCTTTACAGGCAAAACCGGATAACCGCCGACAAGATCAAAGCCCGGGGCGGCGCCGTGAAACTGTTTTGCCAGGTCGGCGGCCGCCACCGTGAAGCGGACTGGGAAAAACAGCTCCCGGTCTTCATGCCGTTTCTGTGGCAGGAATAGACCGGCCGCGGGAACTGCCGCGCATGGTTTTTCAGCGTATACACATACGGACACAGTCCATACCAGATGGAGACATCTGATATAATAAAACAAAAAAGGAGAGAACGAATTTATGAAAAAGATTCTTGCGATCCTGATGGCCCTGTGCATGATGTTCGCCGCCTGCGCCGCCATGGCCGACATGGAGATCCCCGTCTTCAACGATATGCCCGGCGTGATGCTTGAGGACGAAGAAACCACCGTGGACGAAGCCGCCTTCCAGGGCGAATGGGTGCTTGACGTCGCCTTTGCCGGCACCGTATACGCCGACGAGCAGACTCTGGCCGAAAAATACGATTACAACTTCATGCCTTACCGTATTGCGGACGGAAAGGTGATGCAGGATGTTCAGCAGGAGAACGGCGAATTCGTGACCATCGAAATGCCGTACACTTTCGAAGCCGGCCAGCTGCAGGGCAAGGACGCCGCGGGACGTGATTTCGTGTTCGAACTGCTTGAAAACGGCAACGTCGTCATGTCCGTCTTCTTCCCCGGCGAGGGCGGCACGATCATCTGCCTGTCCGTGTTCATGGTACATCCCGCCGAATGATCATCCCTCCATATGACATCGGCTCTCCGATCCGCCCCTGCGGACCGGAGAGCCGTTTTATGTTATGCTTTTTTGCTTTACAGCTGGTTCGCCTGTTCCGCGTACGGCAGGATGGAGATCTCCAGGTTGCCGTTCCTTTCGCGGAGCTCGTCGATGAATTTTTTCTCGTCGTTCGGATCCTTCATCCGGATCTTATAGGACAGGCGGAACATGCTGCCCATGCCTACAGTTTTGACCCCGACGTTTTCCGCTTTTTTAAGAAAACGCTCGAAGGCGTCGTCGAAAGCGCCGCCGTATTCCAGCGTTTCCGGAATCGTGATCCGCAAAAGCCTGTCCTCCGCCATCCCCCCGTGGGCGAATACGTCCGCGCGGCTGAGCGCCAGGAACAGGACGGCCATGGCGATCAGGATGATCACGCCATATGCGATATACCCCATGCCGAATGCGATGCCGGAGCCCATTGCCGCCAGGATGGCGGCGATCTCGTCCGCGCTGCCCTGGGCGGAGCGGAAGCGGATCAATCCGAAGGCGCCGCCGATAGCCACCCCCGCGCCGATATTGCCGTTCACAAATGTGATCACGGCGCCTACGACAAAGGGGATCAGGGTGCTTACGATGAAAAACCGTTTTGTGGAACGAACGTGGAAGCTCATGATCCAGGAAAAAACAAAGCCCGAAACGAGCGCGGCTCCCGACATCAGGAAAAACTGGGCCGGCGTGACGGCAGAGGAATAAACAGATTCAAACATGGTACGATTCTCCTTTCACGCGGCGTCGGGCAATATCAGCCCGCCGCGTTCGATCGTTTTTTCTTTCTGATAAGCCAGTTCCCGCCGGTACGCTTCCCCATATTTCGAGAAGCTGCTTTTGAATATCCCGCCGGCGCTCAGGATCCGGGAGAGCCACAGGGGCATGGCGTCCTGCACCTTGACCTCCAGGATAGTCCACCCCGGTTCCAGAAGCGGGATCCCGTCCATCGACTTTGTCAGCGTCAGGTCCTCCGTCCGGTAGCGCGGCCTGAAATCGATGGTCAGGCGCAGGTCTCCCCCGGGTTCGAAGTACGCCTCCCGATCGTAAACAATGAGGCATGACGGGATCAGCGGGTGGTAATGATCGCGAAAATACGCGATCTCCTTTAGGATCTGCCCGCCGTCCGGCACGTCTTTTCCCGTGAAAAACATGCCGGCTTCCGTGACGGTGGTCTGGATCCGGCGCTTGTATACGATACCGCCGCATTTCCTTTTCAGTTCCAGATACACCGGGGAATCATCTGCTGCAAGCCCGTAGGAGCGCAGGCGGATCTTTTCCTTGAACTCCGGCTTTTCGAGGCTTTCGCGGATCAGGCGGGCGTCGGGTGTGTCATAATACAGCGAAGCGATCGATGTCAGCCCGTATCCGTCAAGTCGCATATGCCCCTCAAGCTGCCGGCGGAGATATTCCGTCTGCGCCGCGTTCAAAAGATACTTCATCTCATATCTCTGCATTACCGTAATTGCCATCAAAATCGCCTCCTGTCCTGTTGACGGTTAAAGAATAGCCCGGAATGATTGAAATAAAATTGAAAACCGTTTGTTTTTTGTCCCGATGCGCCTTGCCGCCGCAGGGGGAAGAAATCGCATGTTTACAGCATTAAAAAGCTGTGAAGTCCGGACTTTGCCAGTCCCTGCTTCACAGCTTTTTTTGTCCGCCCGCTTCAGTCATCCGCGAAATGCTCTTTTGCGTGGAAGGTTTTGCAGATCATGGAATAATCCCCGAAAACGGTCAGCTTATCGCCTTCTTCAAAAACCGTATCCGCCTGCGCCGGCATGGTCTTTCCGCCCCGGTGCTCGACAAGCATGACCAGGATACCTGTCTCGGCCCTCAGCCGGGTCTCGGCCAGGCTGAGCCCCCGGTATTCTTCCGGAATATGACGGAGCGTCACCTGAACAATGGATTCGGTGCCGATGTAGTCCAGCAGCATCACGGCGTTGAAGGTTTCCTGCTGATCAAAGACACGGTCCGCCACGCGCCGGAAAAGGTTCTCCCCCCAGGCGCGGATCTTCGGGACACGCAAAAAAACCAGGATCACGCCGATGGTGAACAGAGGGATCAGAACGCCGAAATACTCCGCCCCGAAATTGACGAGCTTCATGGACAGAAACACGTTGACAAGCGCGGATACGATGGTCACATTGAACACATATCCGAAAAGCATGGTGACGCGCGCCAGCCTGCGCCTGCGCCGGGAACCCAGGATCAGCTCGCTTTCCCGTGTGGTAAAACCCGTACCTGTCAGAAGCGAGAGCACCTGGAAGCGGGCTCGGTCATCCGGGAGTCCCGTCAATCGGAAGAAAAACGTGAACAGTTCCGTAATGACCCAGTATAAAAGGATGATAAAGGAAAAGAGCAGAAAAGAAAGCGTGATATCCATGCGTTCTGTCTCCTTGAGGGAGGTATATCATTGAAATACAGCACCGTAAACAAATAGATATCGGCCTTGGCCCTGTTTACCGGTTTCATATGCAAAACCGCTGTTTTTCTCCGGCTGCGGAAATGCTTACGGATGGGATCACAGCCTGCAGCCCAGCCGGGCCAGGGCGTCCTCAACATAGCGGGCCGCAAGATCCACGGCTTCGTCCGCGGGCACCTGTTCCTTCATGGACTTGTCCCGGGCCGCGATCTCGACGGTGCCGTTTTTCAGGCCCTTGGGGCTGACGACCACACGCAGCGGAACGCCGAACAGATCCGCGTCGGAGAACATCACGCCGGCAGAAACGGCGCGGTCATCCCAGAGCACCTCGATCCCGCGGTCAGTCAGGGCGTCATACAGTTTTCGGCTCGTCTCCGCCACCTCGCCCTGGTCGGACCGCAGGGAGCAGATCTGCACATGCCAGGGGGCGATGCTCATGGGCCAGATGGGCCCATAATCATCATGGTGCGCCTCGCAGACAGAAGCGGCCAGGCGGCCAACGCCGATGCCATAGCATCCCATGATCGGATGTTTCAGGCTTCCGTCCCGGTCCACATAGGTCATGCCCATGGCCTCGGTATACCTGGTCCCAAGCTGGAAGATGTTTCCCACTTCGATGCCTCGGCCGGTATAGACGGACGGCTTGCCGCACACAGGACAGATACAGCCGTCAACGGCTTTGGCCACGTCCGTATATTCCACCCTGCCGATGTCCCGGGCGATGTTGAAGCCGATATAGTGCCGGTCATCCTCACAGGCGCCGGTGGCCAGCCACTCGATCCCCTCCAGGGATCTGTCATATACCACGGCGGTCCCTTCCGGCAACCCGATGGGGCCGGTAAATCCCGCGTGGATGCCGCTGTCTTCGGTCACGGCCGCCGGATGTACTTCCGCCTTCAGGAAGTTGCGCAGTTTGGTCTCGTTCACATCCAGGTCGCCGCGAATGAATACGACCACAAAGGAATCGTCATCGTTCCGCTGGTACATAACGGCCTTGCAGGTCTGCCGGGGGCGGATCTTCAGGAAGCCGCACAGCTCATCAATGGTCCTGATGTTCGGGGTATCCACCTTTTCAAGCGGCGCGGCCAAACCGGGTTCATTTGTCAGTATGCAGGGGGCCGCCTCCATATTTGCACGGTAATCGCAGTTATGGCACAGCACGACGGTGTCCTCGCCCACATCGGTCAGCAGCATGTATTCATGGCTCACCTTACCGCCCATCATGCCGCTGTCGCTGGCCACAGCCACTACCTCAGGCACGCCGCAGCGGGCGTAGATGCGGTTGTATGCCTCATAGCAGCGCATATAGTACCTCTCCAGATCCTCCTGGGAAGTATGGAAGGAATAGGCGTCCTTCATCGTAAACTCACGCACGCGGATCAATCCGCCGCGGCAGCGGGGCTCATCCCGGAATTTCGTCTGGATCTGGTAGATCATGAACGGATACTGGGTGTAGGAATCGGCCACATCCGTCATCAGCTGCACGGAAGCCTCTTCATGCGTCATGCCCAGGACCATATCGGCGCCGGAACGGTCCCTGAACCGCAGCAATTCCGGACCGATGGAATCAAACCGGCCGGATCTGCGCCACAGGTCCGCGGGCATGGTGACCGGGAAAAGGACTTCCTGGCCGTCAATGCCGTCCATCTCCTGGCGGATGATCTTTTCGATCTTCGCGGTGATGCGCTTCATAATGGGCAGCAGCGTAAAGATGCCGTTGCCCACAGGCTTGATGTAACCGCCGCGTATCATCAGAGCCTGGCTGGCGATCTGGCAATCCGCCGGGGTTTCCTTGAAACGTTTGGATACGAGATTCCTGACCTTCATGATGTGACCTCCCTGGTTTGAAAAAACAGCCTGTCCCCCGGCAGGGGCGAGGCTGCTGCTTCGCGGTACCACCTTGCTTGACGGCATTCTGCCGCCGTCTCTTTGCCCTGTATCGAAAACCCCGGGGGGATTTCGCCTGACCGGCGCTTTCTAACGCATACTCGGGAGAAGGGAGCCTCTGGGCCTGTGTATACGCGCCTTCCAGCCGCAGGCGCGTTTTTTCGGAAATCCCCTGCGGGCCTTCTCCCTCATTGTACAGCGATTATTATATAAAGGATCCGTTGGTTATGCAAGCTGATTTTGTGATCCGCCGGTATCAGACCGCCGTATTTCCTGTTGTTCCGAAAAGCCTTCCTTTTGCATGCCTTCGTCCGTTCCTTTCAGGTCTTTTCCTTTTTATACCAAACAACAAGCGTCCCGGCCGCACCGCAGGCAACGGAAACGGCCAGCATACCATTGACACCCACGGTATCGATCATCCATCCTCCGCTTAACGAACCGATGATGGTCGCTATGGTAAGGGTCATCGTCATATAAGCCTGGCCTTTGATCCGATCCTGTTCACCCATGATCCCATTGACATAATACACCGATGCGACGGTGAGCAGCCCCCATCCCATGGGCTGGATCAGCTGTACCAGATACAGCGCCTCCATGGAGGATGCCAGAAGGGTACCCAATGCTTTGAGTGTGAAAAACACGCCCGACAGTCTGAACCAGAATCCGCTGTCCCTTTTTTTCAGCATCCATGGAAAGATAAACATCGGGATCACTTCCGTCACCCCGGCCAGTGCCATGGCTATACCCATGTGCTCGCTGCCGCCCCCTCTGGCGGCAACGATCTGATAAATATAATTATTGATCAGCACATGGCTCACATAGATCATCACACACCCGGCCAGCATGACGCAGAACGCAGGATAGCGGCGGACAAATGCGGAAAAAGCGTCCTGGTGATTTCGGGTCTCACAGCCGTCCTTCCTCTTCTTGCGGAAAGGAAAAAGAAGGATGGCCAGCAGCAGGCAGACGGAAAAGAGCGCCAGCGCCGCCGGATGGATCTTGGCGCCTTTCCATGCGATCAGCTGCCCCATGAAGACCGACATGACCGCGTAACCGATGGAGCCAAATCCCCGGGCGATGCCAAAGTTCAGCATAGATCCCGCGTTCATGCTTTCCGTGGCCAATGCGTTCACCAAAGGAAGGCATAACTGGACGATCAGAATGACAATGCCGAGCAGCGCACCGCTTGCGAAACTGCTTTTTCCCGCGGCAAGGACAAGCAAAGCATTAAAAAACAGCATAACGCACAGCAGGATGGACAGGATCGTTTTTACGGAAGGGCTATTCGCACGGTCCGCATATGCAGCCAGCGCAGGCTGGATCAATACGGACAGCGCGCAGGCCGCCGCGTTGATCAGGCCGATGGCCGTATTTGACAATCCGCAGGCCAGCAGGTAGGGACTGGCATAGGCCAGAGCGGTGCCATAGGCGAACCAGAAAAAGAATTGTACTGCCGCGTAGGAGGCCGTCCTTTTGATCGCTTCATTTTTCATAGCATTCCCGTATTTGTAAGTCGCGTCGTCAGGGAATGGGATGCCTGCGGTTTTTCCGTCGGGCACCGAGCGCACGCCTTTGCCTGCGGGTCCTGACCGGATCTTTCCATGGAACCAGGATAAAACGCATATCCATCCCCTGTTTCAAACAGCATCCGCCTGCAAAACCTCCGCACGATCACGTGCATATATCCGCTGTCGCCCAGTCCCCGGCTGCCATACTTGCTGCCATCCCTTCTTATCGATTTTTGCAACAGCATAACATGTTGATGTCTGATTGTCAAACAGGACTGTCCGTCGGCATCGGATCACCGGATCAATCATCACACCGAGCCGACGCCGTTGCTCCCTCAAGGCATCATTTTTGCCTTCATGAAGACGAAACAGCGTCAGAGATGCTCCAGTATCGGATATCAGGCATTGATTTTTGATCAGCCCCCGGTTATAATACAACATGTGATCCACGAAAGGAACGCAAACCAATGATCAACAGTAAGGCTGTCGCCGGGTAACTGAATATATAGGTGCCTGGCATGAAGGGTGAAACACAAGCCCTCTTGTTTGGCGTACCGTCAAAGAGTAACTTCTGATAGTGGGATCCGCAGGACGCAGCCACGGACGGAAGCTGCTTCCCTGCGGTATTATTATGTTTTTTTATGCCGGCAGTGCAGGCGATCGCCAGGGATGAAGAAGCCGAACCCGCCGTATCCATTGAGGATATCGCGGTCAAAGACCCCGACAGATCAAAATGGAAAAGCTTCTGCGGCAAATACGAGTATACGGGAGACGCAGATTTCATTCTCGACGAGGTATTCATGAAGGACGGCGAGCTTTGGGCAAAGGCGATCCTGAGCGGAGAAGACTGCAACGATCAGGGTAAAGCGTCGTTCCGTCTCTATCCCATCGGGGAAAATGAGTTCGGAAGGAAGCGCGGCATGCTCAGGCTGACATTCTGCGACGGCTGCCTGAAGTGCGGCGATTCCACCTGCAAAAAACTGTAACGGATGCGCTGCGGCGCAAAACAAGATAAATTGAAAAGGAGACAGATCATGAAGTTTTCACAAATGCCTTATGTAAGGCCTGATCCCGAGAAGATCAAGAAATGTACCGCTGAATTTACCGAAAAGCTGAAAAACGCGAAAAGCTATGGGGAAGCGCGGGCCGTATTCCTTGCGTATGAGGAGGAATACAAAAAGGATGACACGATGATCGTACTGGTCTATATCCGCCAGTCGATCGACACCCGGGATGAATTCTATAACGCGGAAAAGGATTTCTGGGATGAGAACCTGCCCGAGATCGAGGAATACGAGCAGGAATGGATCAAGGCGCTCCTGGAAAGTCCCTTCCGCAGGGACTTCGAGGCGGAATACGGCGACCTCCTGTTCATCAAAGCCGAGATGGAAAAAAAGACCTTCTCCCCCGAGATCATCGAGGACCTGCAGAGGGAAAATGAGCTTACCAGCGAATACGACGATCTCATCGCCTCCGCACAGATCCCCTTCGAGGGCGGAGTATATACGCTTTCGCAGATGGGGCCTTTCCAGGATGACCTTGACGATGCGCGCCGCCTTGCCGCGTGGAAAGCCACGGGCCAGTGGTTTAAGGACCATCAGGAAAAACTTGACAGCATCTATGACGAGCTTGTGAAACT
>JAFWWK010000036.1 GCA_017523615.1 Clostridia bacterium | reverse complement strand
CCTGCAGAACATTTCCGACGCCGTATCCCAGGTCGTCCGCTGGATCATCGGCCTGGCGCCTTTCGGGATACTTGGCCTGGTATTTACAGCGGTTTCCTCCAGCGGGCTGACCATTTTCGGGGATTACGGCAGGCTGCTGCTCCTGCTCGTGGGGACAATGGCCTTTGTGACGCTCGTCAGCAATCCCCTCATCGTGGGCCTGACGATCCGCCGCAACCCCTATCCGCTGGTATTCAAATGCCTGCGTGAAAGCGGCATCACCGCTTTCTTCACCAGAAGTTCCGCCGCCAATATCCCGGTAAATATGTCCCTGTGCGAGCGGCTCGGCCTGGACAAGGATTTCTATTCCGTGTCGATCCCTCTCGGCGCGACGATCAATATGGACGGCGCCGCCGTGGTCATCACCATCATGACGCTGGCGGCGGCGCATACGCTGGGCGTTGGCGTATCCTTTGTAAGCGCGATCGTCCTGAGCATCCTGGCTACCCTTGGCGCCTGCGGCACATCGGGCGTAGCCGGCGGTTCGCTGCTGCTGATCCCGATGGCCTGTTCCATGTTCGGGATCAATAACGATATCGCCATGCAGGTGGTGGCGGTGGGCTTCATCATCAGCGTTATTCAGGATTCCTGCGAAACGGCTATCAATTCCTCCGGCGACGTGCTGTTTACCGCCGCGGCGGAATTCCGGGAGTGGATCAGGGAGGGCCGGAAACTTCCTCTGTGAGTGTCCGGGACGATATCCGACAGGAAAACGTCTCCGCGGCGCGGGGACGACAAAAAAGAGAAACCGGCTGAATGGGGGGCAGTAAAGCATGAAATCCATACAGGAAATCTTCAAGATCGGCAAGGGACCATCCAGTTCCCATACGATTGGGCCGGAACGGGCCGCGGTGCTGTTTAAAAACGAGCATCCCGACGCGGAAGGTTATCGGGTTACTCTCTATGAATCCCTGAGCAAAACCGGGAAAGGCCACGGCACGGACCGCGTGCTGCGGGAAGTCCTTTCACCGAAGCCCACGGAGATTGTTTTTGCAGCGGAGTCCCCCGCTGATCTGCCGCATCCGAATACCATGGACTTCGAAGCCCTCAGTGACGGTCGGGCAACCGACCGGCTGCGGGTACTGTCCATCGGGGGCGGGGATATCCGCGTAGAAGGTCAGCCGGGGCGTGAACCTCCGGAGGTCTATCCGGAAAACACCTATGCCGAAGTGGAGCAGTTCCTGCGCTTCCGCGGGCTGAATCTGCCGGAATACGTGGCTTTCAACGAGGGAGAGGAGATCTGGCCTTTCCTGGAAAAGGTCTGGGCCGCGATGAAAAACGCCATCGAGGAAGGCCTCCACCATGAGGGCGAGCTGCCCGGCGGACTGCATATCCTGCGGAAGGCGAAACTGCTCTATAACCAGAGCGCCGAAAACGAGCTGCCCCAGGTGCGGGAGTGCCGGATCCTCTCCGCCTACGCGTTCGCGGTCAGCGAGCAGAACGCGGACTGCGGCACCATCGTCACCGCGCCGACCTGCGGCGCCTGCGGGATCCTGCCCGCGGTACTGCGCTACGCCCAGGAGACCAACGGCTTCTCCGATGAACATATCCTGCACGGCCTGGCTGTTGCGGGGCTCTTCGGAAATATCATCAAGCGGAACGCTTCGATCTCCGGCGCCGAATGCGGCTGCCAGGCAGAGGTGGGCTCCGCCTGCTCCATGGCAGCCGCGGCGCTGGCCTACCTTTACGGACATAATACCAACCAGATCCAGCACGCGGCGGAGATCGCCCTGGAACACCATCTCGGCCTGACCTGCGATCCGATCTGCGGGCTGGTGCAGGTGCCCTGTATCGAGCGCAACGCGGTTGCCGCGCGGAGGGCCATGGACGCCTGCGATCTGGCCAGCTTCCTGGGGGATACGCAGCGCATCTCCTTTGACATCGTCGTACGCACGATGTACGAAACGGGCATCAGCATGAACCGACGCTTCCGCGAAACCGCGGAAGGCGGGCTGGCCAAGATGTTTGAGCGCCGGAGGAGATGAAGCTTCTTCCCCGGGGCCTGCCGGTGTGATCAAAAGCCGCAGCCTTTTTGCCGAATCCGTTCCGCCTTCGGCCTTTGCCTGACTGCACCGGTTCCGTGTCGGATCGTGTGTCGGGGAAAAAAAATTGACCGGATCGTACCGATTGAATAAGCCCTGGGAAACCCAGATCGTCGGGTTCTCGGGGCTGTATCTTTATATTTTGCTCTGTTACACCCGGAGGGACCTGTTTAATAAGGTCCCTCCGGAAGGCGATCAGGGCTCTTCGTTCAAGGTTTCCACAGCGTAGAGGAAAACTTCCACAGAGAAGCGGATTTCCATGGTGTTCCGAAGGGTTTCGATCTGGTTTTCGATCCCGGCGTCGGCATAGATGCTGCCCGCTTCTTCGTTTTCCATCAGGAGCCTGGAGATTTCCTGGGTCAGCGCGCCGCGGTTCTGGTCAAAGGCGGCCTTTTCTTCCGCGGTCAGCATTTGCTGCGCGAGTGCCAGATTCATGCCGAATTGCTCGCCATCCATGCACCAGAAGGGATTGATCATGCAGAACATGAAAATTTCCTGAACGGTCTGCGCCAGTTTTAAGGAAGCGCCCGCGGTGTCCTTCTCCAGGCCGATCACCTTCTGGTAATAGGACTCCCGGATCTCCTCGGCGGAAGGAGCCTCAGCAACGTTCCGGACCAGCGTCATATTGTCGGCGTCCTGCAGGTAGGAATCATGCCAGAAGAGGAGACCGTCTTCGTTCATGGAGAAGAAGCCGGTGCCGTTGTCCTCTACCAGGCAGGTCTCTTCTTCGTTCACGTCGCCGTTTTCGTCATAGACGAATTCCGCGTATAAACCGCCTTCATAGGTGAGCTTTTTACCGCTTTCATCCATTTCAGCCACGATGTTGTAAATGCTTTCTTCACTGTCGGAAGAAGACCAGACCATCTGGATCACATACTTCTGTGCGCTCGCTTCTTCGCCCATCCGCTCATCGGACCAGCATACTTCGGAGGGAAGGATCGAAAGTACCATTCTGTCAAAATTTTCGTCTGTCCAGATCCCGGCGAAATCCGGGCTTTCGGCAGCCGCATCCTCAGCAAGGGAAGGGGTCAGCGCGAGCAGGGCGATCATCAGTGCCAATACGATAGAAATCATCTTTTTCATTTTTTCATTCTCCTTATTTTTTCATAATTTCCGGCCGGTATGCCGTGTTTGTTTT
Organism: Clostridia bacterium; assembly: GCA_017523615.1. GTDB lineage: Bacteria > Bacillota > Clostridia > Christensenellales > Aristaeellaceae > RUG756. The sequence continues at coordinate 4,658 of JAFWWK010000036.1, read as the reverse complement.
CCCGGCCGCAAGATGATAATACAACATGCGACACTAAAAAACAAGGGAGGGAACACTTTGTGCCATCCCTTGTTTTATGCCGTGTTTTATGCAAAGCTATATTGTAAAATGACCCGGAAATATTGTGGTTTCGGAGAAGCCCTTCATGGTTTTTTCTGAGCCATTCTGACGGTCCGGTCATTACGATATGCGTTTCCCCTCCCCGCAGGATCCTGCCGGGGACGGCTGAACATATATGCCCGCGTTTGAAAACCCGCTGTCTGACAGGAAGGTGGGCTTTTGTTGGACAGCTATTCCGGCTGTTTCGGAGGGGGGATCATCCGGAAGGTTTGTCCGCAGCAGGCACAGACGCAGAGACTGTCGCCTTTTTGTACATTTCCGGGGACATGCAGACCGTAGCGGCAAAAGATCGCCTGAAGTGCGTTTGTTCCGCCTGTTACGGTTTCCATGGCCTTCTCATCCAGGCGCTCCAGATCGGCTTGCTGCCGATATTTTTTTACTTCACGAAACAATTCAATAACCGCCTTCTTTGGCAGCAGGACGCCGGCCTGCCAGGCGATCTGCATTACTTCCTTCGGTGTTTTTGCGGCCAGGATCTGCTGTTCTGTTTCCCCGAAAAACAGAGAGTATTTCATGGCGTTTCCTCTTTCTGATATGATGATTGTTCCTTTTGCGGAATGACCATATGGATCACGGTGCCCTTTTCCGGGCTGCTTTCAAGCGTCATTGAACCGCCGCACATCAGCTTTAGACGCTGCCGCACGTTCTCTATCCCGATGTGGGCGTCTCCGGTCCGGATATTGGGATCAAAGCCCGGGCCGTCGTCCTCGACCGTGAGGAAAGCGGTGCCGTTTTGGTAGCGGCTTCGGATGACGATGTGTTCTTCAGCGGTATGACTGCTTCCGATCCCGTGCTTTACTGCGTTCTCCACAATGGGCTGGAGCGTCAGGGCGGGCAGACGGAACGCGGTATGTTTGAGATCATATTCCACCTTCAGCTTTTCCCCATACCGCATGGCTTCCACGGCCAGATAAGCCTGCGTATGGCGAAGCTCGTCCGGAAAGGTAATGGGTTTAGTGGCGGCGATGGCAGTGAAATTGGCCTGCAGATATGCGGTAAAGCTGTCCACCACCTGCATCGCCTGCTGCGGATCGTCCCGGCAGAGAACATATATCGAGGTCAGCGTGTTGTAAATAAAGTGAGGCCGGATCTGCTGCATCATGGCCTGGACTTTTGCGTTTTTCAGTTCCGTTTCCCGTTCGCGCAGGACTCTCTCTTTTTGGAGGGCCCCGCGTACAAAGCCAAAACCCTGAATAAGAAGGTTGATCATGACCCAGGTTATGAAAAACGGAGCGTTATTCAGGGAACCGCTCATCCCGAGCACCGCCATATCCAGCATCAATGAGAAGAAAAAAAGCAGGCACCACAACAATTCCGGACGGGACGGTTTTCCCGGGAAGAGGACCGCGGCGTGCAGAGCGGCCAGCAGAAAGCCGAGGCCGATCAGCGTATGATGAAGCTCGAGGAGATTCAGGTACTGCAGCCCCAGGATAACGATATCAACCGCCAGAGCCAGAAAAAAGCAGGTCTTCTCCCTCCGCCCCGCTTTATCTCCGCGCAGGATAAGCAGATACCTGAGGGACAGCGTAAGCGTCAGCATATACATGACCGCGCCCAGATACCAGATTTCCTTGTGCAGTCCGTACATATCCAGCGCCAGGGCTATAGAGGACAGCCCGCTGGACTTCCACAGCGCGGCGGCGATCGCCATGGTCCCCAGGAGCAGGATGCTCCTCCTGTCCGCGCGTTCCAGGGGCAGCACGAAAGCGAGGATGCACAGGAACAGTCCCACAAGCAGCGGTATCACGCACAGGAACAGCATCGGCGCTTCCCGGGGGATCAGGATCATCGTCAGGAGCTGTTCATGACCGATCAGATAGAAATCCGGCGTTTCGTTCCGTACGTTTTCAAAGAGCGGCGTCAGGACAATGCGCACCTTTTTCCCGGCGTAATTATCCCGTATCGGTACGGTGATCCAATAGTTTCCCGGCGTTTTTCCGATATGCGGTTCCGCGCTTTCGGAAGAATCGTAGATCAGCCTGGAATCCTCGATCTCGATCTGCGCGCCGGTATGGCGCAGGTAGAAGCTGAGCCGCGCGCCGATCCTGGTGGGGTTCCCTTCCGGTATGGTAAATGTGAAGGTACGCCTGACGCCGGCGTAACCGTCAATGGATTCCTCCGATATTTCCTCCGGCTGTATGATCCAATAAGCGTATGGGGCATAGGCATAGCGGACCAGACCGGGGTTGAGATGGATCAATACTACCATCATTAGACCGAGCAGCGCCAGAAGGACGAGCCCCCAGCCGGCGGGAGACAGATCATGCAGTCGTTTCGCTTTCATGCTTTTCTCCTGAGAGGGATCGAAGTGACTTGACGGGAAACCGCAAATGGGCGATCTCGTTTTTGATTTTCTGCGGGGTCAGGGGTTTCATCAGATACCCGCTGCTGTGCATCTCCAGCGCGTCCATGGCGTATTCGGAATGTCCGGTCAGGAAAATGATATTTATGCGCGGGTTGTGTATGGACAGTTCTTTTCCCAAAGACAAACCGCTTTCCCCGGTCAGCTCGATATCCAGAAAAGCCACGTCGATCCGGTTGCTTTTTGCGAAACTCAGGGCTTCCTCTGCGCTCTGGAAGCCGTACACCTCCGTGTTTGGAAGCGTATCTTCCAGGATATGCACGAATCCCCGCAGGATCACCATTTCATCATCCACTACGATCATGACGGGCGGGGCGTCCACGCCGTTCATCGTGTCCAGCAGTTCATAGGTTTCCACCTCCAGAAACTCCGCCAGACGAGAAAGCACCGTGATATCCGGCACATGCTCTCCGGATTCCCAGCGCATCACGGTATACCTGGTAACATACATTTTATCCGCCAGCTGCTGCTGCGAAAGCCCGCGTTCCATCCGCAGCGTACGGATCCTGTTTCCGAAGGCGGTGGTGTCGATCATGCGTATCCTCCATTGCCGGCTTTCGCGCTGATTGTGCGAATCCTGTCACATCTGCTTTCTTTCCGTTAGTGTATTTTATATAATATACAGTTGATAATGCGGTGGGCGGAACGATGAAGAAAAGGGAGCGAAGACATGACCCCGGCAGAGCAACTGGGCAAAAAAATCAGGGAACTGCGGACGTGGAAAAACCTGTCCCAGCAGCAATTAGCCGATCTGATGTTTGTCACCCGGAAAGCGGTGGGAAACTGGGAGAACGGGAAACGAACGCCGGACGCGGACACCATACAGCGCCTGGCCGGGGCTCTGAACGTGGAGGTCATGGTGCTGCTTGAAGCGCAGCACCGCATCAAAAAAAACCCTGAGGATGAGCGCCATATCATCATTGTGGACAGGGACCCGGTCATCCTGAAATACTTTGTGCGTCAGCTGACGGAAACGCTCCCGGATGAACAGATCTGGGGTTTTCGCAGACCGGATGAAGCTCTGCTTTTTGCAAGATCCAATCGCGTGTGCGTTGCTTTCATGGAAATCGACCTGGGAAGGAACCGCAGCGGCGTCGACCTGGCCCGCGGCCTGATGGAGATTTATCCGAAGATCAATATCGTTTTCGTTACCAGCCATCCGGAATATGCGGGCGTCGCCTGGGAACTGAATGCCAGCGGGTATGTGATGAAGCCCATGACGGCGGAAAAGATCGTTTCCCAGTTGTCCTGCCTGCGTTATCCGGTGCCGGGCATCCTTCCGGAACCCGGACAGCCGGAACGCTGACAGATCCGCCGTATTCTCAAAAACAGCGCCCCGATCAAGAGGGCTGTTTGCTTTATGATCCGCAAAGGGATCGGTCTGTCTTTCGTCTGTTCCCGGATCCTATCGTATCATAAATCCGATAGGAATACAAGCGAAGGGAGCGATCCGTACCCGGTATTGAAAGGAACACAGATATGACGACATTTCAAAGCTACAAAAAATTCGGGTTGGAAATGCGCGGCGCCGTCGGCGCCATCCTGACGATCGCCGGATGCGCGCTGATGCTCCTGGGACTGGCGGTAGCCATTGTGGACAGGGTGACAGGAAAATTCGGACTGGAAGGGGAGATACTGCTTATTTTCCTGCTCATCTTTATGGGTATGGGCGTTGCGCTGCTGTTCTTCGGGATACGTATGTTTTTAAAGGATAAAGAACGGGTAGACGGCCTGAGAGAAGCCTATGAAAACGACCGCTGCGTCATGGCCGACATTGCGGGGATCGTGAAGGGGACCTCCTTCAAAGCTTCCAGCGACAATATGTTCACCGGCGTCCGCTACCGTGAGACATACACGGTGGAATGCCATTTCAGGGATCCTGCCACCGGCAAGCCCCATATCTGTTACAGTCAGGCGCTCTACTGCGATCCTGCCGGGATGATCACCTCCAAACAGGTCCCGGTCTACATCGACAGAAACAATGAAAACAACTTATACGTGGATATTGACAGGGTGCTGGCGGAGGAAAAGCAATGGAGCTGTGAAGAAAAGGATTGAAAAATCCGGAGCTTCACAGCTCTTTTCCAATAACAACACAAAGGAACAAGGGCATGGTTAAAAAAGCGTATACTTCCCCTTACCCCAAATGAAGGACCTTTGGGGCAATCAAGCTGCT
>JAFWWK010000035.1 GCA_017523615.1 Clostridia bacterium | reverse complement strand
CCAGTCTTCCCGTCTGGCCCTGCTGGCGATCGTGCTGGATGTGCTCTTCTTTGTCAGCATCTATAAATACGTCTGCAAGGATACCACAAGATCGGACGAATTTTATTACACGGCCCTGATGGGCGCGTCCATCCTGTATAACCTGGTTTTCATGCTTGCCGCCTTCCTTTCGTCCGAGGGCGTCAAGAACTACAAGACAAATTTCTCCTATGTGATGTTCTTCCTTGCGGCCATCCAGATCGCACGCATTTTCATCTATCCTGTAAAAGCCCACAGCCAGCCCGGCCTGATGAGCGATTTCCAGTTTATCCGCCTGATCGCGTACCTTGTTGGCTCTGCGCTCTGCCTGGTTGGAGGCGCTTTGATCAACCTGGGCAAGAGCCGCGCTTTGGCGGCGCATACCGCTTCCCTGGAAACGGGCAAGGCATAAGGAGGGGAGACGAAGATGGCAGAGCTCAGCTTGAAACACATCGACAAAATATACGATAATAACGTCCAGGCGGTGTTCGATTTCAATCTGGATGTGAAGGACGGCGAACTGATCGTCCTGGTCGGACCTTCGGGCTGCGGCAAGTCCACCACGCTTCGCATGGTGGCTGGCCTGGAGGACATCTCGAGGGGTACCCTGTCCCTGGACGGCAAGGACATCACCCAGACCCCCGCCAAGGACAGGGACATGGCCATGGTGTTCCAGAACTATGCCCTCTACGGCCACATGACCATTTATGAAAACATGGCCTTCTCCCTGACGCTGCGCAAGGAAGATCCCAATGTGATCCATAAAAAGGTCCTGGCCGCGGCGGAGATCCTGGATCTGACCACCCAGCTCAATAAAAAGCCCTCCCAGTTGTCCGGCGGCCAGCGCCAGCGCGTCGCCATGGGCCGTTCCATCGTCCGCAGCCCCAAGGTGTTCCTGTTCGACGAGCCGCTGTCCAACCTGGACGCCAAGCTCCGCAGCGCCACCCGCAGGGAGATCATCCTCCTGCACAAGCGGCTCAACGCCACCATGCTTTACGTCACCCACGACCAGACCGAAGCCCTGACCCTGGCGGACAGGATCGTCTGCATGTCCATGGGCCACGTCCAGCAGATCGGCACGCCCCTGGAATTGTACCTGCATCCGAACAATATCTTCGTCGCCAGCTTCATCGGGCTGCCGCCCATGAACATATTCGACGTTGCCGTCAGGGACGGCGTTCTTCAGGGCAAGGGCTTCACCGTGCAGCTGACGCCCGAACAGAAGGCGACGCTGGCTTCCTACAACAACAAAGAGATCTCCCTCGGCGTGCGGCCTGAGGATATTACCGAAGGCGGCAACATGGTCATGGACGTGACCACCAATGAAAACCTGGGCATGAACACCCTGGTCCACGGTCACCTGGCGGGCAACCGCATCACCGCCAAGCTCAAGGGCTGGACGGATTACCGCGACGGGGACCAGGTCAGGATCTCCTTCGGCAGGATGCATTTCTTTGACAAGGAAACGACTCAGGCCATTCGAAAGGACGGTAAAGTGAAATGAGTGAAAAGAACGTCCTGCGCAAACTGCTGGTATCCCTCAAGCGCAAGCCGGCGCTGGTCGCCATGTGCGTCCTGCTGGTGGCGTTTATTGTTTATACCTTCAGCCTGACCAATGTTTCCCATACCACTTCCCGCATCAACAAGCCCAACATGGGCCTGGCGGAATTCGCCTCCATGCTTCTGTCGGTCCTTTCCATGGTCTGCTTCATGAACGCGTATCCCCGCCGCAAGAAGCCGAATTACATCATGCTCGGCCTGTCCCTGGCGATGCTTCTGATCATCTTCCTGTGCGACGGCATGTATATCGGTAAGATCGGGGAAGCCCTGAACGATCCCAAGTCCCAGCTGGATACGGCCAAGGAGACCTACATTCTGGCGACAAGAGCCATGCTGAATGTGCACCGGATCATCCTGGTCATCGGCGCGGCGCTGGCGGTCCTGGTCCCCTGGTACGGCAAGCTCCTGCGCAAGATCAACACCAACGTCAACATCGAGGGCAACAGCGATATGGCCGCTATCGAGATCGAGGGCAACGACTGATTTCTCCCCCGGGTGTGACGGTAACCTGACGCCCGGGACGGGAAAGAAAAGGCCTGTAAGGATCGCATGAGTAAAAATGACAAGACCCCCCGGGATGTTCCCCCGAAGGATATGGAGGCAAGGCTCAGCCGCCATGCCAAAGCGGTGGACGACCTGATCCACGCGGATGTGACCAATTCCCCGGCGGTGGACCCTGACGAACTCAGGAAATACCGTTCCGGATTCAAGCTGAAGCTGCCCCCCTGGCTGAAGGCCGCGCTGATCAAGGCCTGGTTCGGCGGAATGATCTGCTATTTCTTTGTCTGGGGCCTGGGACCGTACGGCGTCAGCACCATGGATACCATCGTGATCATGGGTGTGGTCCACGGCATCGTTACGGACCTGATCGTCAGCAACATTTTTCGCTATTATGCCAGAAAACCGGGCGAAAATGACTGCTGGATGATGGTCCCGAAAAAAAGGTTCGTTTCCCTGCTTCTCAATCTGGTCTACTCCATTATCCTGATGTTCCTGGTCCTGCTTACCTACGGCGGACTGAACAAGGGGCCGGTCTTCATCGGGGTGGGGCCCATCCTGTTCGGGGTGTTCCTGACGGCCTGGGACATGCTTTTTCTCGGCTGCAAGCGCCTGATCCGCAGGATCGTGGGCGATGCGATGGAGGAGGCCGGGCCGAAACCCGGGGAGAGGAATCGCAGGGATTACGGTCTCAAGTGAACTGCCCGCGCAAACCCTGAAAGACTTTCCTTTAACATACGCGGCTCTTATTCCAGGCGATAAAAACGTTTCCGGCGGGGACAAGCGCGCCCGATCCTGCCGGAACAGGTCCAATCCAAGCAAAGGAGTTGCAAAGATATGGCTTATTTGACGCTCAGGAACATCAACAAGATCTACCCCAACGGTTTCCACGCGGTGCATGATTTCAATCTTGAGATCGAAAAGGGCGAGTTCATCGTTTTCGTCGGGCCCTCGGGCTGCGGAAAGTCCACCACCCTTCGCATGATCGCGGGCCTGGAGGACATCAGCAAGGGAGAATTCCTGATCGACGGGCAATTGGCCAACCAGTGGGGTCCCCGCCAGAGGGGGATCTCGATGGTGTTCCAGAGCTATGCCCTGTTCCCGAATATGACGGTCTTTGACAACCTTGCCTTCGGACTGAACCTTCAGGGCGTGGATGAGGAAGAGATCGAGAACCGCGTCAGCAAGACCGCGAAGATCCTGGGCCTTACGGATTACCTGGACCGGATGCCCAGGGCGCTTTCCGGCGGTCAGCGCCAGAGGGTCGCCGTCGGCCGTTCCATCATCCGCAAGGTGGGCGTGTTCCTGATGGACGAGCCCCTTTCCAACCTGGACGCCAAGCAGCGCGTGACCATGCGTTCGGAGATCACCCAGATCCACCGTGAGACCGGTGCCAGCACCATCTACGTCACCCACGACCAGACCGAGGCCATGACCATGGCTGACAGGATCGTGGTCATGAAGGCCGGCTATGTCCAGCAGGTCGGCACCCCGCGTGAGGTCTATTTCAATCCCCGCAACGTGTTCGTGGCCGGATTCATCGGCGAGCCGCCCATGAACTTTGTGCGCCTCCCCGTCAGCGGCGGCAAGGTCTCCATGAACGGGCAGGAGATGGACCTCAGAAAGCGCCTGGGCGAAAAGATCGCCAAATACGAGGGCAAGGAAGTCATCGTCGGCTTCCGTCCCGAAGCCAGCGTGCCGGATAACGGCGAAAACGTGGAGAACGCGTACAAACTGTACGGCGATGTGGAGCTCACCGAAATGCTGGGCGACAACGCCAACGTATACATGAACATCGGCCCCCACAGGGTCATCCTGAAGGTGGCGCCGGACGGCATCCCCGAAATGGATTCCGTTTACAAATTCATGATCCCGGTGGACAAAGTCTATCTGTTCGACGCGGAGACCGAAATGGTCATCGACTGAGGGACGCCGCGTCCGTCATAAGGAACCGCTTCGCGCGGTTCCTTTTCAATAGAAAGCACATAAACCGCTTTTTCATAAAACCTGCCGCCGGAAGTGCGGCATGGGACCGACATTTACGGCTTCTTGACGTGAAAGAGGATCGAAAAAAACGGAGGGAATAATGATGAAAGCACTGGAATATGTCGACCGCTTCCTTGAGGGATACGAGGATTATAAAAAGTACTGGAATTACGAGGACGGATGCGTGCTGGTGGGCTGTATCGACCTGTACGCCGTGACCGGGGAAAAGAAGTACAGGGATTTCGTCGTTGATTACTGCGACAGGTTCGTGGGCCCCTTCGGGTCGATCGTCAATTTCGATTACCGCCAGTACTCCACCGATTCCATCAACGCCTCCAAGGCCCTGTTCTTTGCCCTGGATGAGACCGGGGACGGCCGCTACCGCGCGGCCATCGAGCAGAGCATGGAGCGGGTCCGCAACTGTCCAAGGTGCAAATGCGGGAACTTCTTCCACAAGGAGCGCTACGCCTGGCAGGTGTGGCTGGACGGTCTGTACATGCTGCAGCCCTTCTACGCGGCCTATGAGATGCGCTTTGGAGGCAAGGCGCAGATCGGCGATATCGTGAACCAGTTCAAAAACGTCCGCAAAAACCTCTATATCGAGGAGACGGGCCTCTACGTCCATGGCTGGGACGAGAGCCGCGCCCAGTTCTGGTGCGATAAGGAGACCGGCCGCAGCGCCAATTACTGGCTGAGGTCCATGGGCTGGTACCTGATGGCGCTCATCGACTGCATCGACCTCATTGACGAGCAGCTTTACGAACACCGCCGGGCGCTGATCGACCTGTTCAGGGAGGCCGTGGCGGGCATCCTGCCCTATGCCGACGAAAAAAGCGGTATGTTCTTCCAGGTGATCGACCGGAAGGACCTGGAGGGCAATTATACCGAGACCTCCGGCACCGCCATGGTGGCCTACGCCGTCCTCAAGGGCGTGCGCCTGGGCGTCCTCAGCGAGGAAAAGGCGAAGCCCTTCGGCATCCGCGCTTTTGAAGGCTTGCTCAGGGAAAAGCTGACCGAAAAGGCGGACGGATCCCTCAGCCTGAAGGATATCTGCCTGGTGGCGGGCCTGGGCAAGGGACCGGACGGCGGCATGCCCAGAGACGGAAGCGCGGAATATTATCTGAGCGAGCCCAAATGCGAGGATGATTCCAAGGGCACGGGTCCCTTCATGATGGCCCTGAGCGAATACCTGCGTGCCGGAAAGGAGTAATCATATGAAGCTTCTCCATATCTCCTCCCGCTCCGCCGTGGTCCTGATCGAAGCGCTGGGCTTGTACGAGACCGAAAAACCATATCTTTATACCCTTTTGGAGATCGCGGACGGCAAAAAGCGCTGGCCAAGGATGCCCATGACGCCCCGGAAGGAGACTTCTTCCCGGAAAGTCCTCAGTTTCTATGCCTTATTCCCGGATACGCGGTATTCCCTGCGCGCGGACTTTGGGGACGGCGAAGTTGAGGAGATCTCTTTTTGCACCGCGGATGAAAAATGCACGATGGACGTCCGCCGCTTCGGCGCTCTGGGCGACGGGGTACACAACGACGGCCCTGCCATCCAGGCGGCCATCGCCTGCTGCCCCGAGGGGGGCAGGGTCTTCCTGCCCGGGGGCACTTACCTGACGGGTCCCATTTTCCTCAAAAGCGGCCTGCACCTGGACTTTGCTTCGGGCGCGGTGCTGAAGCTGGTATCGGACCGCTCCCAGATCCCCGTCCTGCCCGGCATGACGCCCCACTGGGACGAAAAGGGCGATACGGACCTTGGCAGCTGGGAAGGGAATCCCCTGGACAGCTTCGCTTCCCTGATCACCGGCGTGGAGGTGAAGGACGTAACGATCACCGGGCCCGGCGTCCTGGACGGCGGGGAGGGCGACTGGTGGAAAAATCCCAAGGTCCGCAGGGGCGCCTGGCGGCCGCGGCTCTTCTTCCTGTGCCGCTCCGAAAACGTGGTCGTCCACGGGCTGACCTTCCGGAACTCTCCGGCATGGAACATCCAGCCCTATTTCAGCCGGGATCTCAAATTCCTGGACATCAGCGTGAACGCCCCGGCGGACAGCCCCAACACCGACGGCTTCGATCCCGAAAGCTGCGAAAACCTGCTGCTGTGCGGCGCGCATTTTTCCGTTGGCGACGACTGTATCGCCATCAAGGCCGGGAAGATCTATATGGCGACGACCCGGCACACCCCCACCCGGCACGTCCGCATCTGCCATTGCCTGATGGAGGACGGCCACGGCGGCGTGACGGTGGGCAGTGAAATGGCCGGCGGCGTATACGACGTGGAGGTCTCCCACTGCCTGATGCGGCACACCGACCGGGGCTTGAGGATCAAGACCCGCCGCGGCCGCGGCAAGGAGGGCGTCATCGACGGCATCGTTTTCCGGGACATCCGCATGGAGAACGTGCGCTCGCCGCTCTGCTGCAACGCGATGTACTACTGCGATCCCGACGGGCACACGCCCTATGTGCAGACCCGGGAAAAGCTTCCGGTGGACGACCGCACACCGCGGATCGGGTCCCTCACCTTCGAAAGGGTCGCCGCTGTGAACGCGGAAGCCTGTGCCGGCTATTTCCTGGGGATCCCGGAAATGCCCTGCGAAAAGGTCACGCTGAAGGACTGCTCCTTTGATTTCGCCCCGGATGGGAAAAAGATGGTCCCGGTCATGGCTGAGGGCGTGGAGGAATGCTTCCGCCGCGGCCTGATCCTGAGGAACGTGCGCGAGGCGGTGATCGAAAACACCCGCTTCAACGGCATCGAGGGGCCAGATGTGGAAACGGAGGAGGTCGGAAGCCTGAAACGGGACGGGGAATGACGCCTCTTCGGTTTATTGGCGCGCCCCGCCGGGGCCTGCGCGGCCCCGGACCCCGCGGCATGGGCTTTCGCCCCTGCACGCCGTATCGGCGATGGGGCCGGTCACGGATAACTGACAGACTCCGCCTGTTTGGCAATGCCGCCGGGCGGGCTGACGGACAAGGGAAAACAAATGATGTGCCCCTGTGAAAAGGAATGCCTTATCACAGGGGCACAGCTCATTTTTCTATAGGTTCGCCGCGTACGCCGTGGGCAGGATACCCCGTTGATCGTGGGTCCAGGGAGGTCACCTCCCTGGTTCGGGGGTTTGGGAGCTGAAGAAGCCCCCAAAGCGTAGGGGTTCAGTTGATAAACAGGTCGGCACGGTTATTATAATATGTCCGGTTGATGGCGACCATGATGACGGGCCCGAAGATCTGGCCGATCAGCTGGCTTCCGAAGTCCCCCATGGTCAGGGGGGTGTTTGCAATGACAGCAAGTATATAGACAATGGAACCTGCTGCGCTCATGATATAGACAAGGATCAGGTATTTGGGACCGTCCGCCTTGAATCCGGCCAGTTTGAACCGTGTGACGATGGTAAAAACAGCGATGAACAACACAAAGAGCCCGAAAATAATATCGATGGTTTTCAGTCCAGGGAAATTGGAGTAGACTCTGTTGGCGCTTGCGCCGTACTGGCTTCCGGAAATGGCCTGAAAGCCGGAAGCAAGATTGGCGATGGCGCTGAACCAGAGCAGGAAGTAGATCAGGAATTTATGCCATTTCATCGGCCGTCCCGGCAGCGTATTCACTTGTTTTTCCATTGGATTACCTCCTGTGATTTGATAGCAGTATTATCCCCTAAACAGGCCGGTTCCGCAATTGCCGCTGATAGGAGAGAAGCGAAAAATAGAACTGGCGCCGGCATACGCCGGCGCCGAAAAAGCTACAATAGAAAACGATCAAACTGCTCCCTGGGCCATCATCGCGTTGGAGACCTTCAGGAAGCCAGCGATGTTGGCGCCCACCACGTAGTTGCCCTCGCTGCCGTATTCCCTGGCGGCGGAGTCCACGCTGGCAAAGATGTTTTCCATGATGCCCTTCAGCTTGGAATCCACTTCGTCAAAGCTCCAGGACAGGCGCTGGCTGTTCTGGCTCATTTCCAAGGCGCTGGTGGCCACGCCGCCGGCGTTGGCAGCCTTGGCGGGCCCGAAGAGCACCTTGTTTTCCTGCAGGTAGCTGGTGGCGTCCAGGGTGGAGGGCATGTTCGCGCCTTCGGCCACGGCGATGACGCCGTTGGCCACCAGGGCTTTGGCGCCTTCCAGGTCCAGTTCGTTCTGGGTGGCGCAGGGAAGGGCGATATCGCACTTGACGGTCCAGATCTGGCGGCAGCCCTCGGTGTAGACGCTGCCGGGCACGCGGTCGGCGTATTCGCGGATGCGGCCCCGCTCCACTTCCTTGATCTGCTTGACGACGTCCAGGTTGATGCCGTTTTCATCCACGATGTAGCCGTTGGAGTCGCTCATGGCGACCACCTTGCCGCCCATCTGGGTTATTTTCTGGCAGGCATAGATGGCTACGTTGCCGCTGCCGGAGATCACCACGCGCTTGCCCTCGGCGCTCAGGCCGTTGCGCTTGAGCATGGCGTTCAGGAAATAGCACAGGCCGAAGCCGGTGGCTTCTTTGCGGGCCAGGGATCCGCCGTAGGTGAGGCCCTTGCCGGTCAGCACGCCCTCGTACAGCCCGGTGATGCGCTTGTACTGGCCGTACAGGAAGCCGATCTCCCTTGCGCCTACGCCGATATCGCCGGCGGGCACGTCCACGTCCTTGCCGATGTAGCGGTAGAGCTCGGTCATGAAGCTCTGGCAGAAACGCATGACTTCGTTGTCGCTCTTGCCCTTGGGATCAAAATCGCTGCCGCCCTTGCCGCCGCCGATGGGCAGGCCGGTCAGGCTGTTCTTGAGGATCTGTTCAAAGCCAAGGAACTTGATGACGCTCAGGTTCACGGAAGGGTGCAGGCGAAGTCCGCCCTTGTAGGGGCCGATGGCGCTGTTGAACTGGACGCGGTAGCCGCGGTTCACCTGTACCTGGCCCTTGTCGTCGATCCACGGAACACGGAAAAGGATGACGCGCTCGGGCTCTACGAACCGGTCTAGCAGGCCGGCTTTTTCAAATTCCGGATGCTTGTCAAAAACCGGGGAAATGGACGTCAGGATCTCATACGCCGCCTGAAGGAATTCAGTCTCGTGGGCGTTGCGGGCCTTCAGTCCTTCATAGACTTTCTGTACATATGCGTTCATATTGGGACCTCCTTTGGTCGTCAGACCGTGATTTCATGCCACAAACGGTACATTGAATTTTACGACAGGTCCGGCGTTGAATGCAAGGGGATGGAACGCCAAAAAGGGGCCTGTTTTGCATTTTCGCTGTTTTAATACTGCATTTTGAATGTATTTTGCGTCAATATCCGTCAAACGAGGGTGCTGAAATAGTCCTCGGGGGTCTCGGCGCGGCGGATGAGGCGCAGATCCCCGTCCTCCTTCAAAAGCACTTCAGCGCACCTGAGGCGTCCGTTATACTGGTATCCCATGGCCAGGCCGTGGGCGCCGGTATCGTGGATCACGATCAGGTCGCCGACGGCGATCTCGGGCAGCGGACGGTCCCAGGCGAACTTGTCGTTGTTTTCGCACAGCGCGCCGGTGACGTCGTAGATATGGTCGGGCGTTTCGTCCCTTTTCCCCGCCACATGGATATGGTGATAAGCGCCGTACATGGCCGGGCGCATCAGGCAGCTGGCGCAGGCGTCCACGCCGATGTAATCCTTGTATATCTTTTTTTCGTGGACGGCCCGGGTCACAAGCCACCCGTAGGGACCGGTCATGAACCGGCCCATTTCCGTGCAGATGGCGGGGCCGGAGGGCGAGACGGGACCGAAGACGTCTTCGTAGACCTTTTTGACTTCGCTCCCGATGGCTCGGATGTCGTTGGGCTTCTCCTCCGGACGGTAGGGGATGCCGATGCCGCCCGACAGGTTGACAAAGGAAAGGGGCAGGCCGATTTCTTCGCTCAGGTCCCTTCCCAGGGTGAAAAGCAGCCGGGCCAGGGTCGGGTAGTATTCCCGGTCGATGGAGTTGGACGCCAGCAGGGCGTGCAGGCCGAACCGCTTCGCGCCCAGGGCTTTCAGCCTTCCCAGGGCCTGGGAAAGCTGGGGACGGGTCATTCCGTATTTGCTTTCGCCGGGCTGGCCCATGATGGCGGAGCCGCCCTTGAGCTCTCCCCCGGGATTGAAGCGGAGGCAGATCTCCTCCGGGACCCCGCCGTGGGAGAGGAGCGTTTCGATGTCGGTCAGGTCGTCCAGGTTGATGACTGCCCCCATCTCCCGGGCAAGGGTATATTCCTCGGGAGGCATGGCGTTGGCTGAGAACATGATCTCCTTCCCGGAAAAACCGCCCCTTTGGGCCAGGATCAGCTCGCAAAGGCTGGAGCAGTCCAGCCCGCAGTTTTCAGAGCGGAAGATCTCCAGCACCCGGGGATTGGGCAGGGCCTTGACGGCAAAATATTCACGGAAGGCGGGGGCCCAGGCAAAGGCCTCCTTCACATTGCGGATGGCCGAGCGGATGCCCGCCTCGTCGTACAGGTGGAACGGGGTGGGAAATGTGTCGGCTGCCCGGACAAATACGTCGTCCGGCAGGGAGAAATTCGGCATGGCGGCTCCTCTTTCATCGTTGGCTGCTCTCCTCGAAGGACAGCGCATGCCCATCATAGCCCAGGGGAAGCTGATTTTCAATTCGGACGGCGCAAAAACACAGAGGAAAAACAAGAGCGCTGTGCTGGTCTGTCCGATAATCAAAGAGATCAGTTATAAAAAATATTTATTCAAATAAAGCTTCACAAATAAGTTTTTATTGACAGATGTACAGAAAAAGACGTATAGTTATCCCAACAAGAAAGGAAGGTTGGGGGGCATGGAAGGAAAGTACAATGTGCTCAGCGCACAAATTGCTCTGGCAGGCATGAACAGGGCCAGTCTGGCCGAGACCGTGGGTATGCACTACAATACGCTTTGCAGAAAGATGCGTGGTGAAAACAGCTTTACCCTTGAGGAGGCTCTCGCCATCAAGGCAGCCCTGAACAGCAAGCTGCCCCTGGAGGAATTGTTCAAGAGAAATTGAACAGGGTTCTTTCCACGACACGTTTTATCAGGATCTGACAAAATACGCGGTGCTCCTTCGGGAGGCCGCGTATTTAAATATAAAAAAAGGCTCCCCGGGGTATTGACAGGATGGGGCGCAGCGGGTACAATATCAGTGAAGGTCAAAGTAAGTCAAACGGCTGGCCTTCATCAACCTGAAGTACCGAGGTGATATCATGAGTCAGAACGCATATACGCAAAAAAGCCTGGAGGCCCTCAATGAGGCCCGGGCGGAAGCAAGGACCCGGGGGCAGCAGCAGCTTGAGCAGGCCCATCTCCTGTATGCGCTCCTGAAGGATAATAACGCCCTGATCCCGCAATTGGTCCGTGCTATGGGCAGGGACAGCGACGGCCTGCGCAGCGGCTGCGAGCAGGCTCTTTCCAGGCTGCCCCAGGTCCGGGGCGGCGCATGGGAGGACGGGAAGATCTATGTGTCCTCCGATATGGACCGCGCCCTGATCAAAGCGGCAGACGAGGCGAAGGGGATGAAGGACGAGTACATCTCGGTGGAGCATCTCTTCCTTGGCCTGCTGGGCTGCGCCGACAGGGATATGAAATCCCTGTTTTCATCCCAGAACATTACCCGGGAGGGCTTCCTTCAGGCGCTTTCCACCGTCCGCGGCGCCTCCAGGGTGACCAGCGACAACCCGGAGGAGACTTATGACGCCCTGAAGAAATACGGCACGGACCTGGTTGACCAGGCCAGGAAAAACAAACTGGACCCGGTCATCGGCAGGGACAGCGAGATCCGCGACGTCATCCGCATCCTTTCGAGGAAGACCGAGAACAACCCGGTGCTGATCGGCGAGCCCGGCGTCGGCAAAACCGCCATCGCCGAAGGCCTGGCCCTGCGGATTGTCCGGGGGGACGTGCCGGAAAGCCTG
>JAFWWK010000034.1 GCA_017523615.1 Clostridia bacterium | reverse complement strand
TGCAGGGGGATCCGTCGCCTCCCATGCTGCCCGGTGTGCACCCGGCATGGGGAACCTCATCCGTCGGCTTCGCCGACGCCTTCCCCTTGCGAGGGGAAGGCGTACGGAGTCTTCCTTGCAGCGGGGAATAGAGAGGAAGAGTCATGATCAACGAGAGACGCTCTTTTTGCCTTCCACGCGCACGGGGAAGGGGGACCGCCCTTTGGCGGTGGATGAGGTTCCCTTCCTCGGCTCTCCCTGCGCCGCTTCCCTTGCAGGGGGATCCGTCGCCTCCCATGCTGCCCGGTGTGCACCCGGCATGGGGAACCTCATCCGTCGGCTTCGCCGACACCTTCCCCTTGCGAGGGGAAGGCGTACGGAGTCTTCCTTGCAGCGGGAAATAGAGAGGAAGAGTCATGATCAACGGGGACGGTCTTTTGCCTTCCACGCGCACGGGGAAGGCGTACGGGGTCTTCCTTGCCGCAGGTGATACGCCGATAGGCTCATGAGCGACGCAGGCCAGCAGTGAAGCCTGCCTTGGGCCCGCCAGTTCTCTGACGAAACCGATCCGCCGGAAAGGTTTCCCGGCGCTTCGGCCCCGCTTGCATGGGGAATGATCGCGGTGTCCCCCCTGCCGCGGTCCCGAAAACACTCTGTAATTATATTCCATCATCCGGATCAATGCAAATAATTATTGTTGATCCAAATGTCCATTTCATGCTCTTTTCAACGTTTCACCCCGCGGTCCACTCCGCTTTTTTCCCGTCCCAGTCCGCTGTTGCTCCTTTGGACCTTGTCGTGTATAATTCAAATCAGGGTCTGTGGATCGGCCGCTCAGGCTTTTCCATGGAACAGCCGGAGGTCCCGGCCATGAAAGGAGATCAACATGGATTTTCTTATCGAGCTGCTTTTCCGATTATTGCTCAACGTACCGATCGTTCGTCTGATCTTCGTCGCGGTGCTTCCGTCCATCCTTTTGATCCGTTACGTATGGAAAAAGGACCGCCTGGAGCCGGAACCGCCGAAGCTTGTCTGGTCCCTGGTGGGCCTGGGCGTCGTTTCCGTCCTGCCTGTCATGGCGCTTGAGCTGGGCGGGCTGGCGGCGCTGGAGCATGTGTTTAAAGAGGAAAACTTCCTTTACCTGATCGTTCACTGGTTCCTGGTCGTCGGGGTCTCAGAGGAATTCTGCAAGTATATGATGATGCGCCTGAAGACCTGGAAATGCCGAGATTTCAACTGCTTTTTCGACGCCATGGTGTATTCCGCGGCTGTTTCGGCAGGGTTCGCCCTGGCCGAGAACCTCATGTACGGCCTGAAATACGGCATAAGCGTCCTTTTTGTCCGGGCCCTGGTCTCCATCCCGGCGCATATCTGTTTCTCCGTGTTCATGGGCGCATGGTACGGTTCGGCCAAACGCTTTGCCGCCGCCGGGGACTTAAATCGGGCCCGCCGGGCACACATTCTGTCCGTTGCCATTCCCGCGGCCGCCCATGGGGCCTTCGACCTGCTCGCGTCCAATGCCGATTCCACCCCGGCGCTGGCATTCTTCCTTATTTATGTCGCGGCGATGTTCATCTTTTGCTGGCGGATGCTTAAAAACCAGGCCGAAAAGGACGCTTATTTCAGCGGAGGCCCGGAGGAAGGGAACCGGCCGCGGGAAGCGTAAAAGGCAAGTCGATAAACAAAGGAGAGAGTCGCATGGCCGGGAAAAACAGCCGAAACACCAAGGCACGGATCGTTCAGGCAGCTTGGAAGCTTTTTTACGATCAGGGCTTCGACGCCACCACGGTAGAGGACATCGTTGCCGCCTCCGGCACGTCCAAAGGGTCTTTCTATCATTATTTTGAGGGCAAAAACGACCTGCCCGGCACCCTCGCCATGCTGTTTGACGAAAAATATGAGGCCCTCAAAAAGGGGATCGGGGAAACGCAGGGGACCATGGACGCGCTTTTGTGGCTGAACCGGGAGCTGTTTTCGATGATCGAAAACAGCGTATCCCCGGATCTTCTGGCCCGCCTCCTTTCGTCCCAGCTGCTCACCCGGGGCCAGCGCCAGCTTTTGGACAGGAACCGTACCTATTTTCGGCTGCTGCACCAGCTTGTCGTCCGGGGGCAGGAGAGGGGCGAGATCAGACGCGACATTTCCGCTGGGGAGATCGTATCGGCCTATGCCATGTTTGAAAGGGCGCTTTTGTACGATTGGTGCCTGGCAGGCGCTTCCTACGGCCTGGGGGAATACGCGTCCCGCATGATGCCCCTGATGCTGGAAGGCTACAATATAAAAAAAGAACAGACTTTCGTACAGCTTTGAGTCCTGTATGCGTACAGTCTTATAAATCAAATTATATCTTGCTTTTGCAGCGTTTTTTCCAGGCGGAGTTCAGGATATAGTCTGAACTCCGTTCTGTATTTACGTCCTGCCGCTGTCCTGTTATAATATCCCGGATTTTATCATTTCCAAAGAAGGATCTAGGGAGGAAATCATGAACAGCACCGCAGAGATCATCGTATTCATCGTTTATCTTCTTGGCATGATTGGCATCGGTCTTTACTTCTTTATCAAGACCCGCAACGGCGGCGAGAAGGATTACTTCCTGGGCGGACGCAAGATGGGCGCATGGGTCTCCGCGCTGTCCGCCGGCGCATCGGATATGAGCGCCTGGGTGCTGATGGGCCTGCCCGCCTCCATCTACGCCATGGGCCTGGGACAGGTCTGGATCGCCGTGGGCCTGATCATCGGCTACGCCCTCAGCTGGATTTATGAAGCGCCGAGGCTCCGGGCTTTCTCCGTGGCTGCGGACGATGCCATCACCATCCCCCAGTACCTGACCAAGCGCTTCAAATCAAAATCCTACGCGCTGCAGGTCATCTGCGCGGTCATCTTCCTGGTGGCCTACACCATTTACGCCGCCTCCAGCATCAAAGCGGCCGGGACGCTGTTCCACACGGTCATCGGCATCGACCCGACTTTTGCCATGTACCTGGCGGCGCTGATCATCATCGGCTACACCTTCCTTGGCGGCTTCTCTGCCGTGTGCTGGACGGACTTCTTCCAGGGCCTGCTGATGCTCGGCGCGCTTTTCGTCGCCCCCATCTTCGCCGCGTCCCGGCTGACGGCGGACACCCAGGCGATCGTCACCGAAACGCCGGCCTTCTTCAAGGTGTTCACCTCCTGGCAGGACGTGGCCAGCGGCCTGGGCTGGGGCCTTGGCTACTTCGGCATGCCTCACATCATCATCCGCTTCATGTCGGTGGAATCCCAGAAATCCCTTAAAAAGTCCGCGAAGATCGGCATCACCTGGACTTTCCTGATCCTGGGCTTCTCGGTGCTGGTGGGCGTGTTCGGCCGCATGATGCTGGGCATGGACGAGAACATATCCAAAAACAGCCTGGTGTTCATCACCATGGTCCGCAATATCTTCCCCGCGGTCATCTCCGGCATCCTGCTCTCCGCCATCCTGGCCGCCTCCATGTCCACGGCGGACAGCCAGCTGTTGTCGGCGGCGTCGGCTTTCGCCAGCGACGTCTACAAGCCCCTGGTCCGCAAAAACAAGGCCAACGACAAGGAAATGCTGTGGACCGGCCGCGTGGTGGTGCTCATTATCGCCCTGCTGGCCCTGATCCTGGCCTCCAACCCCAACGCCGGTTCCATCATGGACCTGGTATCCAACGCCTGGGGCGTCTTCGGCGCGGCCTTCGGCCCGGCCATCCTGCTGAGCCTTTTCTGGAAGCGCTTCAATTTTGCGGGCGCCGCCGCGGGCATCGTCTGCGGCGCGGTGACGGACATCCTGTGGCTGGCGTTCCTGTCCGGCACGGGCCTGTACGAGATCATCCCCGGCTTTGCCGCGGGCCTCGTCGCCGCCGTCGCCGTGACGCTGTGCACCAAAGCCCCGTCGCCCGAGGTGGAGCGTTTGTATGACGAAGGCATCGCCCTGATGAACAAGTAATATGGTTTGATAAATGCAAATCAGTCCCGCAGGAAGGTGCCGGTCCCTCCTGCGGGACTTTTTGAACGCATGACATATGGACAGGAGTGGCTTTCATGCACACGGGAGCCCGGAGGGCACAGATGGAAGCGATGACGCCTTCCATGCTGCTAGGCGTGCACCCGGCAGGGGGAACCGTCGTCTCCCATGCTGCTAAACGTGTACCCGGCAGGGGGATCCATCGCCTCCCATGCTGCCCGGCGTGCACCCGGCAGGGGGAACCTCATCCGTCGGCTTCGCCGACACCTTCCCCTTGCGAGGGGAAGGCGTACGGAGTCTTCCTTGCCGCGGGTGATACGCCGAAGGGCTCGCGAGCGGCGGGAGAAGGGCTTTTTGCCTTCCACGCGCACGGGGAAGGGGGACCGCCCTTTGGCGGTGGATGAGGTTCCCTTCCCCGTCTCTCCCTGCGCCGCTTCCCTTTACAGGGGGATCCGTCGCCTCTCCTGCTGCTAGGCGTGCACCCGGCAGGGGGGAACCTCATCCGTCGGCTTCGCCGACACCTTCCCCTTGCGAGGG
>JAFWWK010000033.1 GCA_017523615.1 Clostridia bacterium | reverse complement strand
TCGAAGCTCCCGTCCTCAAACCGGCTCAGGTCGGCGGCGTCCCCCTGGACGAATTTCGCATACGGCAGTTTCAGCGCCTCCGCCTTTTCAAGCTGTTCCGGCATTATATCCACACCGGTATAGCTTTTCGGATGGTCTTTGACGATCAGGGAGGCGGAATAGCCGGACCCGCAGCCGACCTCCAGAATGTCTTTCCCGGTGAAATCCATGCCCCAGGCCTTAAAACCGCCGATCTCCAGGTGCTTGTTGATCCATTTGCGCCAGCCGGACTGCATGGCATCGTATTCTTTCAGGCTCAGTTTCACGATCAGCGCTTCCTCCTATCCGATCAGGCTGCAGATCCAGGCCGCGATGGCTGAAGCCGCCGGGAAAATGACCAGGAGTTTCAGCAGCTGGCTTTTGATGTTGAATCCATACTTTCTTCCAGCGAGCGCGCTTTGCGTTTCCGGATAGTAATGCTGGAAGAAACGGAACTTCATCAGCAAAAAGTAATCAAAACAGACCATATCGTAGACTTTGTAGATGGTGAAGATCAGCGCAAACCTTGTGAAAAACTGCCGGAAGCCGAAGCCGCTCCTGAAGCCGTCCCAAATAGAAACGATCCCTGCGCCCAGGATCATGAGGACGCTGAAGATCATGAGCGTCCAGCCGATGGTTCTGGCGCCGACAAACAGTTCCTTTTCACGGGGAAGGACCGCCTCCCGCGCCTCCCTGGGCGCGGAGTAAAAAAGCGCCTTCTTTTGGATGAACGCCACAGCCGACAGCAGCATCAGCGAGATCGCCGCGCAGAACACGATCGCCAGGAATACAGTCAACAGCATGTTATCCCTCCCCTTCTATTTCTTTTCCGGATCGAACCGCAGACGATAGCCGCAGCATTCCGCGCCTTCTGATACCGCCGTGGTGCGCTGGCAGCGTATGTGCTGAAAGCCCTGCATGCAGCACAGCACGGCTTTCTCATCGCCCAATTCCCTGGCGCCGCAGGCATTGAGCAGATCCTCCGCATCCGCCCCGGAGACGGTCAACGCGCGGTACAGCGCTGCTGCGGGCAGAACCATCGCGTCTTTATGCCTTTTCATCAGCGCGCTGCCCGACAGCATAGACCGGTATTCCCTGCCCCCTTTTTCCCAGACGGTATCCGCCCGAAATCTGCCAAGCGCCGTGACAAGGCGCCTGCGAAACCCCCGGTAAAACCATTTCCTGTTTAATGGATCCATGACGCCCATCCTTTCCTGCGCAGCCGGGTCCATTCCCGCTGCCTGTGGGCGCAGAACACCTTCGCCCACATCCGGACAAATACGATCATTTCATATTTCCCCTGGCGTACTGTTTCCGGATCGCATCCCAGCCCGGCATCTGTGCTTTCAGCTCCCGCCAGTTTGGCATGGGGAATCCCGGCCTGCGGGCCAGTACTTTCTCGAAGTCCCCGTCCAGCATCTCCATCTCCTCAAAGGCATTCCGGCAATGTTCGCAGGCGATGAGATCTCCGGCGGTTTTCCACTTGGCCATGCCAAAATACAGAAACTTCATGACTGCGCCTTTGATCCCGGAAGCGTAGTATCGATCGTCACCCTCCGGCAGGATCGGGATCCCCTGCGCCTTCAGCATCGCGTACGCCTCCCGGGAGGCCATGCGCATGAGCTTGCGCTGCTTTCCTGTGGAGCCCGCCAAATCCCCATGGCAGGCATAGGCCAGATAGCAAATGGGGAGCACCGCCGCCAAATGGCAGATGAGATAAGCCTCCATATCGGGCTGCCAGCTGAGCTTGTATCCGCTGCCGTTGAACATCGTTTCCAGCTTCGTCTTTGTATCGCTATCCGGCAGGCTGTGCAGCCCACCGATATCCATCGCGCCAACGCCGGCCCGTTCGCAGATCAGCATGCCCTTTTCATGATCCCGTTTGCCCGCGGTAGCCTGAAAGCCAAACAGTACCTGCTTTTCGCACACAGAGTATTTCAGGATCTGCCGCTGCATCGCGGCGGGACTCATGTTGTTGCCCACCAGCACCACGACCGGAGAATGAATCGCCGCAAGCCCTTCCAGGATCGCACGCATCTTGTTGTAAGGCATCACGGCGAATACCGCGTCATAGGCATCATCTTCTTCAATGCCGCCGATGACCCTCGGGTGATCCAGGGTGGTCTTCCGCTGGAGATGATGGCGGATCCTCAATCCATTCCGCTGGAGCTCTTCTTTCCACTGACCGCGGGCAAGCAAGGTCACGTCGCTGCCGGCTGCGCAGAGAACATGCGCCAGATAACAGCCGATCACGCCGGAACCGTAAACCAGTACTTTCATCTTCGTTTTACCCCCTCACGCTTTCCGGGGCGGCCGGGGGATGCAGCGGTCCACCCGCTTCATATAGTCCGCATAGTCCTGCCCGTATAGATCGAGTAGCCATTTCTCTTCCGTAAGCTTCAGGGCGATCGTCAGGATGACCCAGTTGACCGGGATGGTCAGCATGACCCAGGCATTGTGCCACTGGAGGCAGATACCGGCAAACAGCATCCACCAGCCGCTGTACATGGGATTGCGCACCCAGGCATAGATCCCGCAGGTCACCAGCCGATTTTCCGCGATGCTTGCGTCCATGTCGGATCGCAGCGCACCGATGAACCAGACGGCAAGCCCCAGCACGATCAGCAGCGCTCCGGCGATCCGGCAGAACAGCACCCATGGGGCTTCCAGAACACCGTTTTTCCAAACATAGGCGAACATGATGATCCCGATGGCGGTGACCGTACCCATTCCGAACACGATCGCCGGGCCGACACCGTACAGGGGCAGCTTTTGCCCCACCTTCACATAGTTCTTCATACCGGCATCTCCATAAACTCATCAATTGCCTTCAGCACGGGAGAAGTGTATCGCTCCCCGCCAAAGAGCCACTGTTCGTGCTGCATATCGAATTCCCGGACGTCCGGATCGCGGAAATATTTTCTGTAACGTCTCAGGTATTTTTCGCCCATCTTACGGGCGTAGATGAAGTGCACTGCCGTGTGTTCCACATGGATGTCGTCCTCAAGATGCGTGAGCAGATCGGTGTAGTACTCGTTTCGGATGGATTCAGGCCTGAATTTTGAAAAGCATCCCATGAACCTGTCGGCCGTTTCATCGCTCATATCAAAGAAAGACTTGATCTTTTCCCTGGTCTTTGCCTGCTTCTTTTCGCTGCCGGTAAAGCTGGTCAGCAGCGGCACTACGAGCTTTGATTGCAGCCACGCGCTGAACTTTCCGCTCTGGTCAAGGTCGGGACTGCCAAAGATGCCATGATCGATATGCACCCTCCGGCGCATGATCAGCTGCCCCACAAAAGTGCTGCCCAGGGAGGAACCGAGCGCCCCGTCCAGCTTTCCGCCGAAGCGCGCCTGAATATATCGCTCGATCTTCTCCGTCACCGTGATCATATCCGGGAAGATGGCGTTGCTTCCATCAAAGCCGTCGTAGTTTACACAGATCAGGCGATACTTTTCCCCGAGCCTGTCCAGCATCGCGGCGAAGTTCGTCTGATAATCGCAGGCTGTCCCGGGAAGAAGCATCAGTGTTTTGCCGCTCATGCTGCCCATTTCCACAAACTGCATCGTTCATTTCTCCTTTGCTTTTTCTTTGCGGCCGGCAGTCCGCCGAACATCCGCAGGTCCCCGGCGCTGATCCATCCCGCCGTCAGGACGCTGCGCAGCGGCGTCTCCCGGAAAAGCTTCAGCAGCATGGCCAGCGCGCCATGCCCCCCCCCGCCGGGCGAAAGGACCGGCGCCCTTTCGGGTACGCGGCAGTTCTTCGATCGTCGCGTTAGAATAAACTAACTGTCGTTCAAAAAAATAAAGCGCTTCTTATCATGCGTAAACCCCAGGGACGGCAATGGAGGATCCCAGGGGTATGCCAGGTTTCATCGCGTTTTCGGGATCGCCCGCGGCTCAATTCGTACATGTGATAAGTCCAGAGTCAGCCTCTCAAACATTCCCGGATCGTCAAAGAAGTTAGTTTCATCTAACACCATCATTATATTCCAAATACGGCAGATTTCAAGAGGGAAAACGAATAATCTGCAGCTGTTTGAAACCCATCCTCTGTCTTTTTCCATTGTCAAATGTCAGGAGTGCGGGTAAAATAAGGGCAGGTCAGTATGGAACCCGTATGAAGCTCCGGATGGAAAACGTTCATTTATGTCAATCTGTCATGCAGACAAAAGAAACAGCAGTTGGATCATCGAATTCCCACTGCCTTATAACAGCCGTTCATGGACTTATTTACTGCAGCTTAAACGCCGACAGGAAAGGAAAAGCGATGAAACTGGACTTTTTGAGCAACGTACCGTATGTGTGCGAATACTGGGCGAAAGTGGAGCGGCAGGCGCCCGACGCAGTATTTCTGACAGCGGAGGTGAACGGAGAAAGCATTACGCGCAGGCAGGCCGATGATTTGTCCGCCCGTGTTTATGCTTATCTGGCGGATAAAGGGATCGGCACTGAAGACTTTGTTTTGATCCGGCTTCCCAGGGATGTCCGGCCTTTCATCGTCATGCTGGGCGTCTGGAAAGCAGGCGCGGCGTTTACCGTGGTGGAAGATGATTACGCGCCGGAGAGGATAGAGGCGATCGAAAAAGACTGCGGCTGCCGTACGGTGATCGATGACGCCGCATGGGATGAGATCCTGAAAACGGAACCCAGGCCGGGCTTCCGCCGCGCTGATGATCATGACGCGTGTTTTGCCATCTATACATCCGGAAGCACCGGGAAGCCTAAAGGCGTACTGCAGGAATACGGAAAAATCAAGCTGAATCAGGCTTCCCTGGAACGCCGTCCGGGCGAGTTGATCAACGCTGACACATGTATGGCCCAATGCGCGCCCCTGAACTTCATCGCGGCCGTCAAGATCTTTTTGAACGCGCTGTATTCGGGCATGCGCCTGGTGATCTTTTCGACAGAGACCGCCCGCGATCCCGTGCATCTGAATAAGCTTTTCGACCGGTATCAGGTGAACCTGGCTTTCCTTTCCCCCTCCATCCTTCGCGTCATGTCCGACGGCCCGGCTCAAAGCCTGAAAATACTGGTGACCGGAAGTGAAGCGGCGAACGGCGTATGGTTTGAAGGGATCCGTCTGATCAACAATTACGGCATGAGCGAAGCCGGATTTCATGTGGCGCAGTTTGAAATGGATCGTATGTACGACATCACGCCCATCGGGAAGCCTGTTTTCGGGGATATCCATATTCAGCTCCTGAATGAGGACGGACTGGAGGTACCGGAGGGGCAGGCAGGCGAGATCTGTTTTGACAATCCTTTTTTCCGGGGATATGTGAATCTGCCGGAGGAAACGTCAAAAGTGCTGCGGGGCGGCGTGTTTCATTCCGGCGATATGGGAAAACGTCTTCCGGATGGGAATATTGTGGTGACTGGGCGGCTGAATACGATGGTAAAGATCAACGGCAACCGCGTGGAACCCGGAGAGATCGAAGCGGCGATGCGCAGGATCCCGGGGATACAGAACGCCGCTGTGCGGGATTTTCAGGGGGACCGCCGGCAAGTCTTCCTGTGCGCCTATTATGTTGCCGCAGAGGCTTTTGACGAAGGAACGCTGCGAAACGGTCTGAAGCAGTGTCTGCCGCACTATATGATCCCCGCTTATTTCATGCGGCTGGATCGTATCCCGCTCAACAGCAACGGCAAGGTGGATCGTTTCGCTCTGCCGAAGCCGGATATCAACGCAAAAGCCAGGGCTTATACCGCGCCTGAGACACCGCAGGAAGCGGCGATCTGCAGGGCTTATGAAAAAGTGCTGCACGTCGACCGGGTCGGCGTGAACGACGATTTTTTCGAGCTGGGAGGCGATTCCCTGTCCACCGCATTGGCGGCAGCGGAGCTGGAAGAGCTGCAGGTGGATTACAAGGATATCTACACATGGAAAACGCCGCGGGCGATCGCCGCCAGGCTTTCAGAAAAAGATCAGACTGACCTGGATATCCTGAACAGCGCCGCCCTCAAACGGGATCAGTACCTGACGCCTTACCAGACATACTTTTATGACGCGGTCCTGTATTCGCCCGGGCAGACCACCGTAAACAACCCGGTCAGCCTGTGCTTTCCCGGGGAAGCGGTCGATCCTGTCCGGCTGAAAAACGCTCTTGAAACGGTATTTGCCAACTATGCTGTCTTCAGCACCGTCATGTCTCATGACGGGGAAGGCATTCCCGTTATGCGCTATGTACCGGGCAAGATCGTCCGTCCGGAGATCCGGGAGGTCCGGGAACACACGGTGGATATGCTGATGGAAATGGTACGGCCATACCGGATGAACGGGGAACTTTTGTACCGGTGCAGGATCTGCAAAACACCGGCCCATGTATATCTGGACCTGGACACATGTCACCTGATCAGCGACGGATCGGCTATGGCGAATTTTATGTCTGAGCTCTTTAAAGCATATCGCGGAGAGGCGCTCCGGCAGGACCATTATTACTATTATCTGGAAAGTCAATACCGCAGACGCAGGGAGCTGGAGCAGGAAGCGGATGCCATGCTGCTGATGAAGCGGTTCAGCCGTGAAGAATACCTGTGCAATCCAAAGCCCGAGCGGATTTCCAGGAGGACCGGGAACGGACGGTTTATGAGCGCCACATCCCGGACCTCGGGGGAATTCGGGAAGGGATGCGCGGCACTGAGGACAAGCATGGGCAAGCTTTTTGTCGCTGCCGGTCTCATTGCGCTGTCCGGGCTCAGCGGAGAATCCAAGGTCACGGTGGAATGGACTTATCACGGGCGGGATGAAAACTGGAAAAAGGACCTGATCGGAATGACGATCTCCTCTGTGCCGGTTGCGGTCGATATAGCGGCGATCGGTTCTCCGCAGGAGCTGCTGCGGGAAATCGACGAGCAGAACGAGCAGGGCATGCGCTATTCAGACCTTTCGCTCGGCAATAACGGAGTGACCCCCGGAGAGCGGGACAGGATGATCGTCGTATATGAATCCGGGTTTGATATGAACGCGGCCTTGCCCGAAGGGACCGCGGCAGCATATGCTTACGACAGGCTGAATGGACTGTTTACAAGAGCTCAGATCATTATCTTCAGCGTTTCCGATCCGAATGCTCCGTTCCCGTTTTATCTGAATTATGATTCCGAACTGTATACGCCGGCTATGGCGGAGAGATTCTGCGGATTGTTTAATGACGCTTTGGCGTGGATGATTTCAGGAGGAAAACAATGAGTGCAGAGTTGATGAAAAAATATATTTCTGAAGGGAACCTCGCACTGCAGCACATGGAGGATTCCAGCAGACAGGGCAAAAGCATCTCTATGGAAACGCTGATGCGCGTGATCCGGGCAAACGAGGACACCGAATACGGTAAAAAATATCATTTTCGGCATATCCGCTCCTATGCCGATTATGCCGAGAGAGTGCCGTTTTCGGTTTATGAGGATTATGAGCCATACATTGAGCGGATGCTCTGCTATAACCAGAAAAAACTGATCACGGCTGACGAAGTTGTATATTATGCCCATACCTCCGGTACATCCGGCGTATCCAAGATGATCCCCTGTACGCAAAACGCGCTGGACATTCTGTTCACCACGGTGTTCCAGCGTGTGTTCGGCCTGTACGGTTCGACCCGCGGGAGCACTTTGGGGGCCGGCGCGCCGGATCTGAAAGGCGCCGATCTGATGGAATCAAGGATCGGCTTCACGCCCTACGGTGTTGCGCACGGCGCTGTATCTGAAACACTGAATCATCCGAAGGACACGCCCTTTTACAATATCCTTCCGGACGAATTGATCTATCCCCATGGGGAATTTGACCGGCGCCATCTGAAGATGTTGTTTGCGCTGCGCGAAAGACATCTGAGTTTTCTTATGTCCACTTTTTCACCGACGCTGTATGATATGATCATCTATATCCGTCAGCATTGGCGGTCTTTGTGTGATGATATAGAAGCAGGGAAAATCAATGCGGATGTGGCGATCGATCCGCAGCTGCGAAAGCAGCTGGAAGCAAAACTGATCCCCGATCAGGAACGGGCGTCAGAGATCAGGACGATCATGGAAAGGCATGAAAACGGCGCATTTGTTCCCCTGCTGTGGCCTGACATGAAGCGGATAGCCACAGTAGGCACCGCCACATTTGCGCCATTTATTGACCGGCTGCGTCCGATACTGGGAAAAGAGATCTCTGTGGATTACCTGGGGTATGTCTGTTCCGAAGCCACCGTTGCGGCGCCTCTCCGCGAAGATGACCCCGCCTGTATGCTGCTCCCCTTTGGCGGATTTTACGAGTTTATCCCCGTGGAGGAAGGCGCGGAAGATCATCCGTTGCTTATGGATCAGCTGGAGATCGGAAAAGAATATGAGCTGGTGGTCACCAACCTGTCCGGCTTTTATCGCTATCGCCTGGGCGACGTGATCCGGGTGACCGGCTATCACCATGAATGCCCGATGATCGTTTTTTCTTATCGAAAGAATCAGTTGATCAGCATGTATGGCGAAAAAGTGACCGAAACCGTGCTTCGCACAGCGGTAAAAGCGATGGAGGCGGAGTCAGGGACAGAGATACTGGAATACAGTGTATATGCCGACACGGAAACCGTCCCGGGCCATTATACCGTTCTGATGGAAAGCGAACGCG
This sequence comes from Clostridia bacterium, assembly GCA_017523615.1. Taxonomy (GTDB): domain Bacteria; phylum Bacillota; class Clostridia; order Christensenellales; family Aristaeellaceae; genus RUG756. Next base: position 1,727 of record JAFWWK010000033.1, on the reverse strand, counting down.
ATATCCCGCCGGACGCATGGCCGTATTATTCGGAGATCCTGGATCGCAAGCTTTGCGAGATCCATGATTCATATCGCAAAAAAATCAATGAGAAAACCATGCTGCCCCTGAAAGTCAATTTCGTCCAGCCCCAGACCTATGCCCTGTACAGGGATCTGAAAGTAATGGGAGGCGCTTCCCCGAATCAGATCAAGCCGATCCATGTGATCACGGACGGCAGAATAAAGCGATTCTTCTTCGGGCTCCTGCAAAGGTGAGATGGCATTCACGGTTCCCGCGCCGAATATATATAGATCTGAAGCGCAATATCGGCAGGCGAAAGATACTTTGACACAATTGCTGCCGTACATGACAGACATTTATATCATGCAATACCGCCATGCGCCAATTGCAGGCAGATGCTTCATGAATACAGTTCAACTGTGTGCCTTGAGCGGCAATATGCGGGAGGCGTCCGTACATGAAGAAATTGTTTGATGAGATCCCATATCTGGAAGGTGAGCGCGTCACTCTCAGAAAAATTACGGAAGATGATCGGGAGACCCTTCAGGAAATGGCGCGCAGCGATATCATTTACCGTTATGAACCAACATATCTGCTCGAACAGCAATATACCGATATGGATCAGCTGCTCCATGACCTTTATGGCGAATACTTTGAAAAAAAACAAAACCTGTTTCTGGGAATATTCCTCAAGGATCATCCCTCCGAGCTCTGTGGATTGGCAGAATTTTACGATTACCGGGATCACCTGCATATGGTAAGCGTCGGGATCCGTCTTCGTGAAAAATTCTGGAAAAGCGGGATCGCCACTGAAGTTGCAAAGCTGATGTCCGATTATCTCTTCAAAGAAACGGACATCGAGATCATTACAGCGGCTACAATGGTCGAGAACAGGGCTTCAGCCCACGTGCTGGAAAAAAACGGCTTTATGTCAACGCATATCGTTCACAAAGAAGACTGGGGACATGATGAAAACACGGAAGCATACAGATGGTTCCTGTAAATCCCGATATACTTTAAACCGCTGTACTGCCATCGCTCCGGGCGACACGTATATACAAGTGTCCACGGTACAACGCCGGGACAAAAAAATCATCATTACGCCCACAGGGCAAGGAGATAAAAAACCATGAAGAACAACACCAATGAACTGAACATGAAGGAACTGACCAGGAGAGAACTGAGCATGGACGAACTCGAACAGGTTTGCGGCGGCGGCGCCGTCCATACAGCGGCCAAGAAGAAGCTCTTCGGAAAGATCTTCGACTGGATCTGGTCCTGGTTTGAGTAAGGCAGCAACAGATCATCTCTCACAAAAAGGAGTTCTCGATAATGGATAGTATTGAAATGATGGACAAAGATCTTATCACCGATGAAGCGCTTGAAAAGGTCTCCGGCGGTGCTGGCATGACTCCCCCTCTGCCCGGTTTCCGACGTCATCACAGGATGGATCCGGATCTGATCAAAGACGAACCCAAAGGCGGCGGAGCGACCGGCAGCTGGTAACACCTGAATAATGGACTCACAGCATTTGCCGGTCCGATCACCGGACGTATAAAACCGAGCAGCATGAAATAAAAAAGACCGCAGCACAACCCCGAGCACAAAACGGGAGCTGTGAAGAAAAGGATTGAAAAATCCGGAGCTTCACAGCTCTTTTCCAATAACAACACAAAGGAACAAGGGCATGGTTAAAAAAGCGTATACTTCCCCTTACCCCAAAT
>JAFWWK010000032.1 GCA_017523615.1 Clostridia bacterium | reverse complement strand
TCAGTATCATTTCATGGTTATAATTGCCGACGTAGGATACGATCAGTGAAACGGTGGCAAAAGCGGCGGAACCGATGGCGAAGCCCTTGCCGACAGCGGCGGTGGTGTTGCCGACGGCGTCCAGCTTGTCGGTGATGGCGCGCACTTCATGGGGCAGATGGCAGCTTTCGGCAAGGCCGCCGGCGTTGTCGGCGATGGGGCCGAAAGCGTCGATGGAAACAGTGGCGCCTACGAATGAAAGCATGCCCAAGGCTGCCATGGAAACACCGTAGATATCGGCGATCTTTCCGGAAACGAACAGCGCGATGCCGATGACCAGCACGGGAAGGAGCACGCTGCGGCTTCCGATGGCGTCACCCTTGGTGACGACAAAGGCTTCACCTTCGGGAGTGATCTCGGCCAGCTTGGTGGTGGGTTCCTTTTTGCGCAGCTTTTTGCACAGCGGGAAATCGGTGCTGGTATAATATTCCGTGATGGAGCCGATGGCAACGCCGCTGGCGATGCCGAGCAGAGCGCAGACCCAGGGGGAGACCCAGCCGAATGCCCAGTTGTAGGTATCCCTGAGAATGTCTGCGGGAACGCCTCTGAAAACGATCATGGCGCCGAAGAAGCCGAGCACCAGGGTAAGACCGGCGCTGATCCAGGTGGCCAGGTTAAGCTCCCTGGAAGGATCGTTGCTCATCTTTTTGACCGACGCGTAGAAAAGGCCGCCGATGCAGGAGAAAAGGCCGATGCAGGCCAGGACGATCGGATAGGTGGTGGTGGCGTTGAACACGGTATCCAGGGCCTTCAGGTCAATGCCGGCGACATCAACGAACTTCCTGTAAAGGATGACCGCGATCATCAGCGCGGCGGATATGGTGGCAACGAAGGATTCAAGCAGGTCGGAGCAGTTGCCGGCGATATCGTTGACATTGTCGCCGATGAAGTCGGCGATGACGTTGGGAACGCGGCTGTCATCCTCGGGCAGGTCGTTACGGACTTTGGCGAGGATATCGGCGGAGATGTCCGCGGCTTTGGTATAGTTGCCGCCGGCGACACGGTTGAACATGGCTACCAATGAGCAGCCAAGGGAATAGGTGGAGATCCTCATGATGGTGGGATTGACCCCGCCCAGGGAGGCGATCAGGCCGCCGCCTTCCGCGTCGTGCTGTACGTTGCCGAAGATGACCAGCACGAGGACCAGGCCCAGGAGGCCAAAGGCCTGGACGGACAGGCCGGAGATGGAACCGCCGCAAAGCGCGACCTTGACGGTCTCGCCGATCGATTTGGATTCACGTGCCTTGTTGGCGGTGCGGACGTTGGCGAAGGTGGCGCTGCGCATGCCCAGAACGCACACACAGCTGCTCATCAGGGCGCCTATCAGGAAGGTGATGCCGCTGGTTTTTTCGATGAAGCAGGAAAAGACCAGGGCAAGGGAGACCACAACGATCAGGATGGTGCGGTATTCGGTCTTCATGAAGGTGTTCGCGCCGCTGCGGATGATGCCGGCCATTTCGACCATTTCGGCGGTGCCTTCACTCATCTTTTTGATGCGTGTGTAGTTGTAGGCAACGTAGGCGATGGCGAGCGCTGCCACACAAACCACAATGATGTACCAGAGAGCCATGGGGATGTATCCTTCCTTTCCTTCGCAAATCCTCCCGGATTTACATGATAAATCTATTTTAATGCCGAAGCTGCGGTCCGTCAATAACGATAAAGGTGTAAAACACAAATAAATAAGAAAAAACCCATTCCGTGACGTGGACTTGCCGGAGGATGTCTGTTATAATCCCGATATGAGAGCCCTGCCGCGGCAGAAGGGCCTTTGATGAGGAGTGTATGGATGTTGACCCATTATGATCATCTGAAAGCATCAAAGAGGACGGAGGAAAGAACATGACCGACAGGATCGACGGAAAAGCGAAGGACTTGAAGATCGCCTATATCGGCGGGGGATCCCGCGGCTGGGCATGGGGCTTTATGAAGGATCTGGCTATGGACGGTGACATGTGCGGGACGGTCCGGCTTTATGATATCGACGAACCCGCGGCCAAACGGAACGAGATCATCGGCAGAAAGATCAGCGCTCAACCGGACGCGAAGTCCCGCTGGGAATATACGGTTGCCGGAAGCCTGAAGGAGGCGCTGACAGGCGCCGATTTTGCGGTGATATCGATCCTTCCCGCAACGTTTGAGGAAATGCGCAGCGACGTTCATCTTCCGGAGCGTGTCGGCGTTTGGCAGCCGGTGGGCGATACGGTAGGCGCGGGCGGGTTCATGCGCGCCATGCGAACGATACCGATGTTTGTGGAGATCGGTAAGGCTATTCGGGATCATGCGCCTGACGCCTGGGTCATCAACTATACCAATCCGATGAGCCTGTGCGTTCGCACGCTCTATGAAGTTTTTCCGGAGATCAAGGCGTTCGGCTGCTGCCACGAGGTCTTTGGGACGCAGAAGCTTTTGTGCAGCCTTCTGGAAACGGAAAAAGGCATCAAGAACGTCAAAAGACAGGATTTGTACACCACGGTGAACGGCATCAACCATTTTACGTGGTTGACCCGCGCTACCTGGAAGGGCATGGACCTGATGCCCATGTACGCCGAGGCCTGCGAAAAATATGCCGACGGCTATGACGCGGGCGGGGACTCCAATTGGATGAATTCCAATTTTACCTGCGCGCAGATGGTCAAATTCGATCTATTCCGCCGTTACGGTGCCATTGCCGCGGCGGGAGACCGGCATCTTGCGGAGTTCGTTGCTCCCTGGTATACAAGGGATCCCGAAACGGTACGCCGGTGGAAATTCCACCTGACGACCGTGGACTGGCGCGTGGAAGACCTGAAGGCGAGGCTGCGCCGCTCAGACGACCTGATCTCCGGACGGGAAAGCATCCGGTTGACTGCCTCTGGCGAAGAGGGGCATCTGCTGCTGAAAGCGGTGCTTGGCATGGGGGATATGGTGTCCAATGTGAACGTACCCAACCGCGGACAGGTACCCGGACTTCCGCTTGGCGCTGTGGTGGAGACCAACGCATTCTTCGGCCGGGACCGCATCGAGCCCGTTTATGCGGGGCCGCTGCCCGCCGGGGTATTCCCGCTGGTGGCAAGGCATGTGTTCAATCAGGAAAATACCCTGCGTACAGCCCTCGCCTGCGACAGAAAGCTGGGCTTCACCACTTTCATGAACGATCCGCAAATGGCCTGCGTTACGCCCGAGGAAGGAAGGAAGCTGTTTGACGATATGCTGGAAAACCAGCGTGCATACCTACCCCGCAAGTGGTTCGAATAAAAAAACGGTACTCCGCGGAAGAAGAAAATGATATGCTCCCCCTGAACAGCGCCGGATTTGTTTTTCCGGTGTCTTCTTCAGGGGGAGCATTCAACCATTTCCGGTGGTCGGACGCTTTGTTTTTCTGTTCACTGACTGCTGCATCTGCGACAGCCCTTTGACCGTTATGCTTTCGTGGTCATTCTTCCGTGGAGGATCCCTGCGGGATCATATTCAGGTCATAGGGAGTTGTCTGGTAAACGAAATAGTTCAGCCAGTTGCAGAAGAGAAGGTTGGCGTGCGCCCTCCAGGAGACTCGTGGATCCCGGGAAGGGTCGTTGTCCGGATAGTAATTCACGGGAATATCGATCGGCTTGCCCGCCGCTACATCACGCCGGTATTCCTGGTCCAGGGTATCGGCGTCGTATTCGGAATGGCCTGTGACGAAGATCTGCTTGCAGCGCTTGGAATAGATAGCATATACCCCGGCATCGGGGGAGGAGGCAAGGATCTGAAGGCCATCCGCCGCCTCGATGTCTTCACGCCTTACCTCGGTGTGGCGGGAATGGGGAACGAAGAAAACATCGTCAAACCCCCGGAAAAGGATGCTTCTCCTGTAGTCCACGCAATGAGGGAACACACCGAACATTTTTTTGTCAAGGGGCCATTTGGGGATGCCGTAATGATAATACAGCCCGGCCTGGGCGCCCCAGCAAATGTGGAAGGTGGAATGGACGTGGACCTTGGTCCATTCCATGATCTCGCACAATTCGTCCCAGTAGTCCACCTCCTCAAATGCAAGATGCTCCACAGGGGCTCCAGTGATGATGCATCCGTCAAAATTGCGGTGCCGGACATCCGCGAAGGTCTTGTAAAAGGCCTGCAGGTGTTCCTGGGGGGTATTGACCGGGGTATGGCTCTCGGGCGCTACCAGTTCCAGCTCGATCTGCAGGGAGGTGTTGCCGAGCAGACGGGAAAACTGGACTTCGGTCTGTATTTTTTTAGGCATCAGGTTGACCAGGAGGATCTGGAGCGGGCGGATATCCTGGGTCGTCGCCCGTTCGGATGTCATGACAAAGATATTCTCTTTTTTCAGGACATCCACCGCCGGCAGGCCGTTGGGGATCTTGATCGGCATAAAGTCACCTTCTTAAGCGGAATGGTTCAGTTGACTTTCTCCAGCGCCTGGGCGATATCATCGATCAGGTCCCGGGCGTTTTCAAGGCCGCAGCTCATCCGTACCAGGCCGGCAGGAACACCCGCCTGGAGAAGCTGCTCGTCGGTCATCTGGCGGTGGGTGGTGGTCGCGGGATTCAGACAGCAGGTCCTCGCGTCGGCTACGTGGGTCTCTATGGCGGCAAGGCGCAGGCTGTTCATGAAAACGGAAGCCGCAGCCCGGCCGCCCTTCAGCTCGAAGCTGACCACGCCGCAGGAGCCGTTGGGAAGGTACTTTTTCGCGCGTTCATGGTACCGGTCCCCGGGGAGGCCGCAGTAAGTGACTCTCAGGACCTTCGGGTGAGAGGAAAGATATTCGGCGACGGCCTGGCCGTTTTCACAGTGCCTGGCCATGCGTACGTGGAGGCTTTCCAGACCGAGGTTCAGGTAAAATGCGTTCTGGGGCGACTGGATGGAGCCCAGGTCACGCATCAGCTGCGCGGTGCATTTGGTGATGAACGCGCCTTCTTTGCCGAATTTTTCAGCGTAGGTGATCCCGTGATAGCTTTCGTCCGGCGTGCAGAGTCCGGGAAAACGTTCCGCGTGGGCCATCCAGTCGAAATTCCCGCTGTCCACGATGGCACCGCCGACACCGACGCCATGGCCGTCCATGTATTTGGTGGTGGAATGGGTCACGATGTCGGCTCCCCATTCAAAAGGACGGCAGTTGATCGGGGTCGCGAAGGTATTGTCAACGATCAGCGGGACTCCGTGGGCATGCGCCGCCCGGGCAAACTGTTCGATGTCCAGCACGGTCAGGGCGGGATTGGCGATGGTCTCGCCGAAGACCAGCTTGGTGTTGTCCCTGAACGCAGCGTCCAGTTCCTCGTCGGTGCAGTCGGGGGACACGAAGGTGACGGATATCCCCATTTTAGCCATTGTGACGCTGATCAGGTTGAAGGTGCCTCCATAGATGCTGGAGGAAGCGACGATGTGGTCGCCGCAGGAGGCCAGGTTGAACATAGCAAAGAAATTGGCCGCCTGGCCCGAGGAGGTGAGCATGGCCGCGCTTCCGCCCTCCAGGGCGCAGATCTTTGCGGCGACATGATCATTGGTCGGGTTCTGGAGGCGGGTATAGAAATATCCGGGGGCCTCAAGGTCAAACAGTTTGCCCATCTCTTCGCCGCTTTCATAGCGGAATGTGGTGGACTGGATCACAGGGACCTGCCTCGGTTCGCCGTTGCCGGGGGTATAGCCTCCCTGGACACAGATGGTCTCCTTTCTCAGACCAGGCATAGATATGTTCCTCCTGTGCTTGTTGGTTTATTGGGATAACGGACTTCAGGGAAGTTTTTCAAGCATTTTATCCAGCATGATCAGGCAGCGGGGAACGTGGAAGGGCCCCTTGAATGTGGATCCCTTGCAGGGCGGCTCGGTGGGTTTGCCGTCGCGGCGGAGATACCCGAACCATTCGCCGTATTCCGGATCGACGAACACCTGCTTCACATAATCAAGCCCCCGGTTGAACCAGTCGGCGTAGTAATCGTCGCCGGTTTCCAGATAAGCCATCAGGGAGGCGATCAGCAGTTCGTTGTGGGGCCACCAGAGCTTCATGTCGTGCTCGTAGCTTTCCGGGGGATTGCCAAGGCAGTCGATGAAGTAGAGCAGACCGCCGTATTCCTTGTCCCAGCCTGATTCCGCCGCGTTGCGGAAGATCTGAAGAGCGTTGCCCATCAGTTCACGGTCGCCCGTCCTTTTGGCCTGCTCCATCAGGAACCAGGAGCATTCGATATCGTGGCCGGGGTTGACGATCCTGCCCTCCGTGATGTCAAGACGCGTTTCGCCGTTGGGACCGACGTTTTCCAGGGAGCATTTCAGATCCGGTTTGTAGTGATAGCGGATGATGGCGTCGGCGGAAGCATGTGCGCGCTCGTTGTATTTTTCGGCTTGTTCGGGATCGCAGCGGAGCATGACCTGGGTCAGGTTCAGGTAGATCATAGGATCAGCCTGGGCGCGGCCTGTACGGGTCTCCGGTACCGTTTTGGGGCCGAGGCCGGTGGGGTCGGGCATCCCGTGATGAAGATCCCAGATCAGGTCGTAGGCGCGGCGCGCGTTCTCAAGACAGGTCCTGTCGCCGGTCGCGGCGTAATATTCCGCATTGGCCATCGCGTAAAAGCCCTCGGAAAAGCAGTATCTGCGCTGGCGGAGGGGTTTCCCATCCCCGGTCACGGTAAAGTACATTCTGCCCCCGGCGTCACGGTTGATGCAGAAACGCTCCATAAAATCGATGCAGGAGCGGGCGGCGGCGAGCCATTCCCCGCGGGGGCCGTAAGTATTGCTCAGATAACTGAACGTCCATCCGCAGCGACCCTGCATCCAGACGCTTTTGTCGGTGGAATAGATTTTTCCGGTGCGGTCAAGGCAGGTATAAATGCCGCCGTTGACGCTGTCCAGCCCGTGGGTCAGCCAGAAGCGGACGGACGCGTCCAGCTCCTTTTTCACGAACGAGGATGCGCTTGATTTGTCGATCATGGTGTTCCCTCCGAATCGGATCGTTTTAGGGATGATCCCGTATTGAGCCGGTGTTCTGCCGCGTGGATTCCATATTATATTAAGCGGTCGGGATACCTGTGAAAAAAGGCCGGCGCTCCGGGTCTCTCAAAGGAGGCTGACGGAGCACCGGCTTATGCTCTGTTGTTAAGGACAGATCAGGCCTTGCCGTTGCAGCCGAGCACGTCAACGATCTTGTGGCGGACCATGTCCCTGAGCGCCGCACGCGCTTCGGTGAGGTACTGCCTGGGATCGAAATGATCGGGATGCTCAACAAAATGCTTGCGGATCATGGCGGTGAAGGCCAGGCGCAGGTCGGAGTCGATATTGATCTTGCAGACCGCGCTGCGGGCAGCCTTGCGCAGCTGCTCCTCGGGGATGCCCACCGCGTCGGGCAGCCTGCCGCCGTACTGGTTGATGATCTTTACGAATTCCTGCGGAACGCTGGAGGAACCGTGCAGAACGATGGGGAACCCGGGAAGCCGCTTGGACACTTCTTCAAGAACGTCAAAGCGCAGGGGAGGGGGAACCAGGACGCCGTCAGCGTTGCGGGTGCACTGGGCGGGAGTGAACTTATAAGCGCCGTGGGAGGTGCCGATGGCGATGGCGAGGGAGTCGCAGCCGGTGCGGGAGACGAATTCTTCAACTTCCTCGGGACGGGTGTAGGAGGAATCCGCGGCGGAGACCTTCACATCGTCCTCGACGCCGGCCAGGGTGCCAAGCTCAGCTTCGACGACTACGCCGTGATCATGGGCATATTCGACAACGCGGCGGGTCTCTTTGATGTTCTCTTCGAAGGAGACACCGCTCTTGTCGATCATGACGGAGGTGAAACCGCCGTCGATGCAGCTCTTGCAGGTCTCGAAATCGGGGCCGTGGTCAAGATGCAGGGCGATGGGAAGATCGGTCTCCTTGACCGCTGCTTCTACCAGCTTGACCAGGTAGGTGTGGTTCGCATATGCGCGGGCGCCTTTGCTGACCTGCAGGATGACAGGCGCGTTTTCCATTTTGGCGGCTTCGGTAATGCCCTGGACGATCTCCATATTGTTGACATTGAAAGCACCGATAGCGTATCCGCCTTCATAAGCTTTGCGGAACATTTCGGTCGTGGTTACCATTGGCATAGGAAATAACCTCCTTCATTAATTGGGCTGGCATGATTATAGCACATAACCTGTTGAATGAAAAGTTTTTTTATGGATTTCACCCGCGTAAACGTATCCGATCATCTTGCCTGTCGTGAACGGTTTATGTGATGCGTAAAGCGCCGGATAAACAGACTGCGCGGAATATTACAAATTACGTACAAATTGGCCCGCGCCTTGAAATTGTGCCTGTCTTTTGATAAGATACAACATGTATGTATCAGCGATCGGAGGTTTTGTGCCGATGAGCACACTTTTGTGGGCGATATGCGCGGTATGCGTGATAGCCGCTCTCGCATTGGCAGTCCTTGAAAAACGGCGTTCCTCAAAACAGGTCCTTGCCATGCACAAGATGCGCGGGAGCCGGCTGTATGCGGATATATACCATCAGGTGGTTGAAAAAGCGAAGGACGAAGACATCGAGGAGCTCCGGGTCGAAAGGGACCGGGTCGTCGTCATCGGCGTTTGGCCCAGGACCAGGATCGCGGAATTTGACCTGAACAAAAACGGTTACCAGATGCTAAGCGGCGACAAGGTCCGGGCGCTGGCCAACGTTCTGGCCCTGGATCTCCCGCAGCTTGATTCGGTCAGGGATTACGAATTTGACCGGATCCAGCTGGAACGTCCCAGCGGAGACAAGGATTACGCGTACCTGTTCGTTATCCGGAGCGCGGCGAAGAAGAAGATCACCGAAAGGCACCGGAGGATGTCCTGGGACCGCCTTTACTGAAAAACCGCTGCTTTGGGCAGCGGTCTTTTTAAAAGCTATCCTTTTTTTCGTTATGGGATCAGTTTTGCGGCTGGGGGACGTCGTTCAAGACGGCTTTCGATATAAGACATCAGAAGACGGAGCGGCGTATCCTCCGGGGGACAGGCGGTCTTTTCGATGCCGACGAGAAGAACGTCTTTCATCCAGATGATCTCGCGCGGTGATACCGGGATGACCCCGGTGAGAGGACGAGGGCAGGAGCGGCATACGGCGCCGCCCTCGGCGATGCTGAATAGAGGCAGGCCGGCGGGTTCGAAGCTTTTCCCGCACAGGACACAGTGACTCAGGCGCGGACGCCAGCCCTCCAGGGCAGCCAGCAGAAGAAGGAAAGCGCCTGTGACAGAGCGGGGCTCCATGTTTTTGTAGGCGAGACGGGACAGCGAGCGGGTGAGCAGGGTAAACAGCTCCAGGGCAGGCTCACCGTCCCTGGAAACGATCTCGGATACGGATAAGATGTAAGAGGCGTATTTCAGCAGGTCATAATCCTGGCGCAGGGGATAAAAACTGTCCGCCAGCATGCAGCCGGTGACGGTCAGGCGTCCATTGCTGCTGAACAGGACATATTCCCCCAGGGCGAAGTTTTCGCTTGCGGCCAAAAGAGGCGATTTGGTCCTGCGGCAGCCCCTGCACAGGGCTTCCATCCGCCCGTGGGACGGGGACAGGAGGGTCAGTATGCGGTCATTGTCCCGCCAGTCCGTTTTCTTAAGGATGACGGCCTGGGTTTTGATCGTTGGCATTGCGGCCTCCGGAGGATCGACGGGGGAACTGTTCCCCGAAAGGTTGTGACTGACAAGAGACAGCGCCTGCGGAGCAGTGAAAAATGTTCTTTCCGGCCCGGGCGTTCTTATCAGGCAGATCATATTATAAAATGGCGCCCGACCCCGGGTCAAGCCCGGAGCGGGATGCATGAAAAGGAGATCGAAAATTGATCAGATATTCGGGTTGCGCGTCAAGCGCATGGGAAGACCGCCTGAAATCCGTTTTGGAAGAAAAGCAGATGAATGCGTGCCGGGACAGGGTGTTTTCCTGGGGATCCAGAAGCCTGTTCGATGACATCGGGGCACTGGAATACGCCATGATCCGGCAAAGGTCCTATGAAGCCGGGGAACGTGCCATCACCTGCGGTCCGGAAAAACTGAGGACGAGGGTCCTGTCGCAGGCCCGGGATGAAGCCGTATGCCTGGGACGCGGTGAGGATGAACTGATCAAAAAAGCGGTCGTCAGCGGATGGAGCGCTGCCGTGGACGACTGGGATCAGATTCCCGCCCTGGAATCACTGCTCAAACGCCTTTGGTGTTCCGTCAGCTTTCAGGATGACGATACGCCGGTTTTGACGGTGGCTCCCGAACTGAGGGAGGCTATCCTTGAGGGAATGAAAAACGAAGGATACATCCCCGCCAGGGACGCCCTTTTCCGTTTGGGGACGATGCTTCATTCTATCCGATATATTTACGGTTTTGTTTTTCCATGCCCTCTGGTGGATCAGTTCATCGCCGAAAGCAAAAAAAGGGGGATCGAATTTGACAAAAAACTGACACAGCGTTTTATCATGGCGGAATTCGATTATATGTATACAAGCGACGGACAGCTCTTCCTGCCGCATCCGGCCCTGGCGTATCCTGAAAAGATCCTTTCAGCGGATGGGATACCGGGGTACGCGGCCACGGAGATCAGCTTTGAAAGCATGCTCGGAGGCATGGGAGGGATCCTTCCGGAGGAGGTGCCGTCGGTCACCTGTCTCAAGGGGGTCCTTATGGGAGGCATCCGTCCGGAAAGCGACCTGAACGAGGCGGTGGACGATCTGCGCTTCATGGCCAAGCAGGGTGCCGGATTGAAGGATATGACCCGGATCATGAAGAGCTATCTGGCTGTCATGCCGTCCGGTCGGATGATCGATGCGCTGGAAAGGGTGCGGCAGGAGGCGGTCCTGTGGACCGGCTGTCTGTCCTCGGTACGGAATTGAATGAATGTCTACAGATGGGAAACAGGCCCTGTTCAGCCCGGGATAAAAGCGCTGAACTATCTCAGGCGCAGTCTTCCGCTGATCCCGGAATCCGCCCTGAAAAACGCTTTTCGCCTGAGGGACGTAAAAATGAACGGCGTCAGGATCTCCCCGGAGGACCATGTCATATCCGGCGCCGTGATGGAAGTCTATACGGCCCTGGACGTGCCGCTGCCGGTGGTCTATGAGGACGAACGGGTGCTTGTGATCAACAAGCCCGCCGGTGTGTGTGTCCAGGATGAATACTGCGGCATGACAGTTGAGACGCTGGCGAAAGCACACTGCGGTGAAAACTGTATGCCCCGCCTGTGCCACCGGCTGGATACCAGAACGTCCGGGCTGCTGGTGATCGCCAAGGATGACGAAACAGAAAGGGAAATAACCGAAACGTTCAAAAGCCGCGATGTCTCAAAGGAATACGAATGCCTTGTCAAAGGAGAGATGCGGCCCAAGGAAGCGATGTGCCAGGCGTATCTGATCAAGGATGCGGAGCGCGGCAGGGTCCGGGTGATATCCCACAGGACGCCCGGAGCCAGGGAGATAAGGACCGCATACCGCACCCTGTCGATGCGGGGGGAGATCAGCAGGCTGCGGGTACAGCTTTTGACAGGCAGGACCCACCAGATTCGCGCGCATCTGGCTTACCTGGGGCATCCCATCCTGGGCGACGATATCTACGGAGACAGGGAATTCAGCAGGCGGAACGCATCCGTGGGCAGCCTGAAACTTTGCGCGGTATCCCTGACGCTTCGGTTCGGTCCGGAGTCGCCGCTAAGGTACCTGGACGGACGGGAGTTTACCGTGACCGCGCCGTTTTGAAACCCAGACCCCGATTTTTGACTGTGCTGGGAGCGCAGCGTTCCTTCGCTGCCGAAAACCCAGGCGAAAGGGGAAAAATGAACGGAAAAATACGTTTGATCTGTATGGATCTGGACGGAACACTTCTGGATCCCGGGGGAAATGTTTCGGATTTGGACGCCCGCGCGGTGCGCGAAGCCCAGGAAAACGGCATTGTCTGTGCCATCGCATCTGGACGGGCGGAGGGAAATGTGATCCTGATGCTGCGCGACGCCGGCCTGGTATGCCCCGCCTGTGTGCTCAACGGGGGCCTGGTCATCGACGAAAAGGGGGAGATCCTTGACTCCTGTCCCATGGACCGGGCGCTTTCGTTAAAGATCTGCGATATGCTGGCGGAGGAAAAACTGAAATTCGTTCTCCTCGGAGATAAGACCATCTGCACCAGCGAAAAAGGTTTTCCCCATCACAGCGAGGAAAAATACGGGGAAAGGATGCGGGAAATGGGCCACCGCTTCGCGCATGGGCTGGACGAGCTCCGTTCCTTCGCCCGGGAGGGAACGACCTATAAATACTACCTCTGCGAAATGGAGCAGCCCGGGAGGATCCTGGATATACTGAAAGGGATCCCCGGAATCTCTGTGACCCGGTCAGGACGGCAGAATTTCGAGATCATGCCCGCTCAGGTAAACAAGGTGCGGGGAATCGCCGTTTTGTGCAGACACTATGGGATCGGGATGGACCGGGTGATGTGCATTGGCGATGAAATGAACGACCTGGAGATGATCCGGGCGGCCGGGGTCGGTGTTGCCATGGGCAACGCGGCTGCGGAGGTCAAGGATATGGCCGGCTATGTCACGTTTGACAACGCGTCCGGCGGGGTGGCGCAGGCCATACGCAGTCTCGCCCTGGCTCCTTTAGGCAAATAGCCGCGTTTTGCGGTCGCGTGCGGAGAAACGGCCGACCCTGAGCCGGCGCGTCCGATCACGGCAGAGGGAAAAGCTGTTCAACGACCTGAGAAGAAACGAAAAACAGGCAGGTGCCGTCCACATACATCAGATACTGAAGACCGTTTTTGTAAAAGGAAACGGTCCTTTTGCTTTTTTCACCGAACAGGGTAAAGGATACCGCCGGTTCGGTCTCCTGCGTCGAAGGGCCGGCAAAGAAGCCTGAAGGGGTGACCGGGCGAAGACATGTTGCGTACCATGCAAGGAACGACTCCGCATCCATCCCTTCGCCATTCCGGAGGACGCTGCAGTCATAAAGCGTATTTCCCATCTCGTCTGTAACAAGAGCCCCGTTAAGGCCGACCTGCTCGGTCAGGACGATATCGTAACGGACCCGGACGGAAGGGGAGACGGCTTCCAGACCGGTCAGCTGGTAAATATCCAGGTTGAAGGGAGACGGCAGGCAAAGGTCCTTCGCGCTGACGCCGAACAGGAAATCCGTCAGGTAAAATGTGGCGGTGTAAATGGCGCCTTCATATTCCACATACCTGCTGTATTCGTCATAATTCGCTCCGAAAAGGAAAACGGAACGGGTCTCCGGGACCGGATAGGTATGGAAATTGCCGGAAGTATCCGGGACGGTCAGGACGCTTTCTGCTTCGGTGACTGTCAGCGTAAGAAGCGGGTCCTCAAGCCCCAGGGCTTTGAGGTCCGCGTCCTCTGCCTGGCATATATACCGGGAAAAAAGGATATGCGACAGGTTTGTAAGATACCCGGTCATGAGATTCGGATCGGCGGGATAGGAAAAAGGGGAAGCGATCTGCCAGCCGATATCCGTATACCGGAGAGAAAGCGTATTCTGCCCTTTGATCTCAACGGCACCCAGGATATCCGTGTTGACCGAGGGCTGTGTTACCGTGTGGAGGAAGCTGCGGTCATAGCTGAAGGCGGAATACATATCCGTCCCACCGGCAAAGATCCTGGTGTCGCTGTTCCACATAAAATAATAATATGGGATCTCCCCTCCGACGATCTGGTTTCCGATCCTGATTGTATTTACAGTTCCGTCTGTCAATTGAAAGGAGCACATGCAGCTGCAGGGGTCCAGACCGAAGTCCGCGAGCTTTATCGGGTGCTCAGCCGTGTCCAGAACAGTATTTTCACTGCGTACCGCACAGATGTTTGCGGCGATCAGTTCCGTGATCCCCGAGCGGAGCGGAAAGGACGGGTCCTCCGCGTAAATCAGGGTCCCGTTCTGTGAAAGAAGGGTATACGCCTTTCCGTCGGGAGGCGTTATCGTGACCGATGCGATATCATCCAGGGTATAGGTCCCGAGGACCGTGACATATTCCGACGCGGTATGAATCTCCGAAGGCGGATCCTGCGTATTCCCGCGCAGCACAAAAAAAACCACGGTCCCCATGATCAGCGCCGCTGCCGCCGCAAGGATCAGGATCGTCCGGGGGGGGATGATGCGGCTTTGCTTTTTCCGTATTTGTTTCATTGTCAGCGGTGTTTCCTTGGCAGAAGGATAAAAAGGGCGGCGGCCAGGACCGACAGGGGAAGAAGAGAGATCGCCAGGATGGCGGGCAGGCGTGATCCCATGACCAGCGGTTCCCGGTTGGCTTTTGAAGATATATCCAGTTTAACGGGGGCGTCTCCCTGAAGGAACTGGAGAGAACGCAGCAGGAAATCAGCGGCGTAGGTATTGCTTTCCACCCAATAGTCGGTGAACATCAGGTGGTTCCCGATGATCACGGCCCTTGAAACATTCCCCCTGCCGGTCAGCCTGGTGGAGAGCACGCCCAAAGCAAAATACCCTTCCTCGTCGGTAGCTTGTTTTTCGGGACTGTCGGGGGCGGAGAATGTATAGTCACGGATGTAAGCTTTCCCGGAGATCAGGAGCGGATCTACGGTCAGGGAGGTATCCGTGACCTGAGGCATGCGCAGCGCACGCGTGCCAGGCATGATCAGGATGGCCTTATTGCTTTCGATCAGAGGATCCGTCAGTTCGGAGGACTGCATGTAGGGGAGGAGGAAGGCCTGGAGATCGTCGTAATAACCCGACCGGTCGGTGCTCTCCGCCATGACCAGTCCCGGGAAAAACCCGACGCCGTACTCCAGCAAAAGCGAATTGAAATTAGTGAGGTCCAGGGGATCGGTATAATCGGAAAGGATCATGAATTTGCCGCCGTCCTCGGCGAAATCCGTCAGGAGGGAAAGCTCCCTGGAACTGAAATCCAGCTGCGGACAGATGATCAAAAGGGGATTGGCCGGATCCAGCGTGTCCCCGTTTAAAAGATTGACCTGCTGGATATAGTAATTGGCTCCGGAGAGGATGGTTTCGAGGTTGGTGATATTTTCACCGCTCAATTCGTTATGCCCTGTCAGGAACTGGACGGTCAGCGGATTGTCCTGGGACACATAAACGATGGCTTCGGTGAGGGGTTTTTCATAGTTGAAACCGGTCTGGATATAATATCCGGTCTCGGTGGAATACTCGTATACGGGAAAATCTCCGTTTTTCAGGACCCGGGCCCGGCCGGTGTCCTGGCAGTAGACGATAATGCAGTCGCTGGAGACCTGGTCGTCTCCGACGCTGCCGGTGAACATGGTCAGCAGGTAAGGGGACCTGGCAAGGGATTCTTCGCTGTAGGTAAAGTGTTTCGAGACGGTCCTGTACCTGTCCAGGAGGGAAAGAATGGTGTTGTTCTGATTTCCCAGGGAGGAGACGACGTAAATATGGACGTCGTGGGTCAGGGCGGAAAGGATCTCCGTTGTTATCCGGCTTTGGGTGGTGGCACCGTTATAGGAATAATCCGCCTGCAGGGCGTATTTCTTTTCCATGGTGTCCATGATCAGGACCGCCGCGAGCAGACTGAATACCACCAGCAGGGAAATCACCGCGGACATGGCGCCGCTCCTGAATTTTCTGTCTGAAAAAAGGGAACGCAGTCGGTTGTTCTTCATTCGGTCATGCCTCGCTCCAACGACGCGCATCCAGGACCCGGATGCTCAGGAAGATCATGATGGCACAGATCAGGAACCCATATAGCAGATTCGCCCAGCTCAATTGGCCCAGGGTAAAGGGTGTAAAACGCTGGTAAGGGCTGAGGAAAACGAAAAAGTCGGCGATGACAGTCCCCTTGGCGGCAAGGGCGATCACGTCAAAGAACCAGACCATCAGATTGACGCCAAAGCACATGATGGCAGAAGTCACGACCGACTTGGCGAAGCAGGAAACAAAAATGTCCAGCGCGATAAATGTGCAGCCCGTCAGGAGGAATCCCAGATAGCCGACCAGCGTCTCGGTCAGGTACAGCTTTCCATAGATGGCGACAAGCGCGGGATAGACGAAGGAAAGGACGATGGCTGCCAGAAGGACAGTGCACGCGGCGAAAAATTTCCCCGTGATGACGCCTGACAGGGAACATGGGCTGGAATACAGCAGCTGATCCGTATGGGCCTGCCGTTCTCCGGCCACCAGCTTCATGGTGAGCACGGGGCACAGGAGCATCCAAAGGTAGCTCATGTTGCGCAGGAGAAAGAGGATGTTCCCGCTTCTTTCCGTCAGGTTCCCGACTCCGAAAAAGACCGAAGAAAGCAAAAGGAAAATGCCGATAAAAACGTATCCGATGGGGGTAAAAAAGTAGCCCTGCATTTCCCTGGAATAGATGGTTCTCATGACACCCGACCGTTCTTTCTTTGATTGGATTCGGTGACTTTAAAGAAAATGTCCTCCACACTGTCCTCGACCGGCATCAGGCGGATCAGGGGGGCTTTCAGGCCGCTGAGGAGGGTGAAAAGATCCTTTTCGGGAGCGGAGGAGTCGTTTTTGCAGGTGAGGATAACGGTGGTCAGGCCGTTTTCCCCATCCTGAACGGGCTGGACCTGCTCAAAGGCGTCCAAGGAAGCCAACGCTGAAACAAGGGCGTTTTTTTCCATGTCGATGGTCGCGCGGAGCTTTCTTTGGCGGGCTTTGTCCTGGAGGTTCGTATCCGAGATCAGGTTGCCGTGGTTGAGGATGACCACCCTGGAGCAGAGGCTCTGGACTTCGCTGAGCAGGTGGGATGAGAATAGGATGGTCTTTTCCCCGGAGAAAGAGGAAATGATCTTCCGGAATTCAGCGCTCTGTATGGGATCAAGGCCCGAGGTGGGTTCGTCAAGGATCAGCACCTGCGGATCGCCGCACAGCGACTGGGCGAGGCCGACGCGCTGCCGGTAGCCCTTGGAAAGGTTGCCTACGCGGCGGCCCATGATGTCCCCGATACAGACCATTTCGGCGATCTCCGAAATATGTGAGGACACGGAGCGCTTCTCCACCTCGCGCAGGCGGCAGATGAAGGCAAGGTAATCTCTGACCGTCATCTCGTCGTAAAGGGGGTTCGTTTCGGGAAGGTAGCCGATCAACCGTTTGGCCCGCCTGGGATCCTTCATCAGGTCGAAGGGACCGATGAAAACGTTTCCTCCGCTGGGGGCGAGGCATCCGGTGACGATATTCATCAGCGTGCTTTTTCCGGCGCCGTTGGGGCCGAGCAGACCGATCGTCTGTCCATCCGGAATGGACAGGTCAATGGGACTCAGAGCCGCATGTTCCCCGTAATATTTACGGACCTGTTCCAATCTGACCATAACGTCTCCTTCAAGTTTAATATCAATATGTTACCACGCGTATATGAAGAGATGATGAACAAATTGTAAAAAGGAGGGTTTTCACTGTTATGAATATGTAAGGATACTGAAAAATGCGTCCTCTTTACGTCTTCATGGTTTCGTGGTATAATTAAAAAAATTGATTTGCGGAGGAAAAGATGAGAGGACAGATGTATCGGTATTCCGCAAGAATGGATACCGGAGGGACCCGCCGAGGCGAAACCATCCGCAGGCTGCTTCTTGCCGCGGTGGCTGTTCTGTCCGTGGCGGTGCTGGTTCTTGTCATCGTCCTGATCAGGACCGGGACGCCCGGGGTCAATGTACATTCAGAGATCATGGCGCGCATCAATTCAGATCTTTCCAGCGCCATTACCGTTCTGAACCGGATGGACCGGTCCACCACATCGAAAACCATGTCCGATATCGGAAGGATCCGGCAGTATGTTTACGCGATAGAAGAGATGAACAAACTGAGTATCGCCCTGGACAACAACCGCCTGATCAGCGATGATGTGTTTATCGCGCTGTACGGCGACATCGACAGCTTCGAGGTGCTTCTGTCCGGCGCCAAATCCTCTACGCTGGATGCGCAGACACTGCTTTTGACACATTTAACGAATCTGCAGACCCTTCTGTCCCAGTAAAAGCCCGATATGTCCCGTGGCCGGCCCTGAAAGGGGGCCGCTTTTTTTCCGGGGGAGCATGACGGAAGAAAGCAACGGCAGCCCATAAAGGGCTGCCGCAGATCGCCGGGATACAGATCACTTCTTCTGGTAGTTCACCGTGTATGAAAACTGGGTCTTGAGGGAATTGTCGGCGGATGCTTCGATCACCACCGAATAGATGCCTGTCTCCGGAAGGGTGACCTTGACGGAAAAGCTGCCGGAACTGTTGGCCGTCCCGGTGAAGACATTGGCCGAAGATGACGTCAGGGAAATGACGGTGATGGTGATGCTGCCCTTCTTTTCGGTGGTTCCTTTCACCGTAAAGGAGTCGGAAGACGTGGATGTCGGCGGCTCGGACGAAACGGACAGCTTTGCGGGAAGAAGGGGCATCTGGGCAATGGTAATGAAGCTGAAATTGTCCATGGCCTGCTCAAGCGCTTTTTCGTCGGCGGATTTCAAGTCCCTGTCGCGGACCTGCATATCCAAGGTGATGGTATAGCCGTTGCGGATGGTTTTACGCTGATAACCCCGGTGCTCGATCTCACCGTTTTCGCTGAAGGAGTATTTTGTGCACAGAAAACGCTGGAGCGCGCCGCCGTAGTTTTTCCAGGCCGCTTCGGAATAGGAGTACCCCAGAAGAGTATAAGCGTCGCCTTTGTGGGCCGTACGGAATTCCTTGCGCATGTCATTATCCTGTTCATTCAGGTCAAAGTACATTTCGCTGTCCACGGTGATCTGGGCGCTGAGCACAAGCGTCCGGTTGTTCTCCGCGTCGACAGCGTATACAAGGTAACCGTTGGAATTGAATATGTTGGTCATTCCTTCGACGGTATACCCATTGGCGAACAGATAATCCTCGTGTTCCGCGAGGTTGCTCAGGGTCAGGACGGTCTCGTAGATGCTCTGATCGATGCCGAGGGCGATCTGAGGTTCGTTGAAACTATAGGCCGTCGTCGCGGCGGATGCCGTACAGACAAGGGCGAGGAGCAGAGCGAGCGTCGCTGCAAGGCACAAGGTCTTTTTCATAATGCATACTCCCTTTCGGGCGGATGAATGCCCTGAATAATCGAATCAATAAGATTGTAACACTCGCATAAAACTTTTGCAATAAAAAAGACATGAAGTGTTACATTTTTCATTGCCGCTGTGATCAATACGATCAGAATAATTTGCTTTTCTTTCTTTTATTTATTGTATATTCGTGCTATAATTCAAAAATTGTTCCAGGTCAGGCGCGAAAGGTGGGGTTTTATTTGGCCGACGTTGTTGTTATCGGGGCGGGCCACGCGGGATGTGAAGCAGCGCTTGCCGCTTCCAGGCTCGGGCTGGATACGGTCCTTCTGACGCTGAACATCGAATCCATCGCCCTGATGCCCTGCAATCCGTCCGTCGGCGGGACGGGGAAAGGCCATCTGGTCCGGGAGGTAGACGCGCTGGGAGGTGAAATGGGCCTGGCTGCGGACGATGTGACCCTTCAGAGCCGGATGCTGAATACCGCCAAAGGGCCCGCAGTCCATTCACTTCGCGCCCAGACAGATAAGCGGGCTTACCAGTCTCGGATGATGAGGGCGGTTTTTTCCGCTGAGCGCCTGACTGTCCGTCAGGGGGAAGCCTCGGAAATATCAGAAAAGAATGGCAGTATCTGCGCCGTCAAAACGACTGACGGCGAGACGATCCCCTGCCGTGCCTGCGTCCTGTGCACGGGCGTTTACCTGAAATCGCGGATCATCATCGGCGAGACGTCCTGGGACGGCGGTCCCCAGGGGCTTCTGCCGGCGACGCATCTGTCGAAAAACCTTGCGGACCTCGGTTTTTCCATCAGGCGGTTCAAGACCGGGACTCCGGCGCGGGTCGACGCGCGAAGCATCGATTTTGACCTGATGGAGGAACAGCGGGGCGACGAACCGGTGGTGCCTTTTTCATTCATGACGGACCGCAGGATCGAAAATACCGAAAAATGCTACCTGACATGGACGAACGAAGAGACCCACAGGATCATCAGGGAAAACCTGCACAGAGCGCCGATGTTCACCGGCTCCATCACTGGGACCGGGGCCAGGTACTGCCCATCCATAGAGACCAAGATCGTCCGATTTGCGGACAAGGACAGACATCAATTGTTTCTTGAACCCGAGGGGAAGGGATATCCCGAATGGTATGTCCAGGGCATGTCCACATCCATGCCGCAGGACGTGCAATGGAAAATGTACCGCACCATCCGGGGCCTAGAAAGGTGTGTCATCACACGCCTGGCATATGCCATCGAATACGACTGTATCGATCCGACGGCCCTGAGGCCTTCCCTGGGCGCCCTTGACATTGCCGGATTGTATTTTGCAGGTCAAATCAACGGGACCAGCGGCTACGAGGAAGCGGCGGCGCAGGGGATCCTGGCAGGCATCAACGCCTCCATGTACTGCCTTGGGAAGGAGCCGCTGATCCTTACCCGGGACCAGGCGTATATCGGCGTCCTCTGTGACGATCTGACCACCAAGGGGACCGATGAGCCTTACCGGATGATGACCTCCCGGGCTGAATTCCGGCTGCTCCTCAGGCAGGATAACGCGGACCTTCGCCTGACGGCCCGTTCCCATGCCCTGGGGCTCGCATCGGATGAAAGGATGCGCCGGACGGAGCGGAAACAAAAGGAGACCGCGCAGATCATCCGCATCCTGACCGAGGAGGGCCGCCTGAAGGATATCAGGAAGCCGGAGGGGCGTCTTTGTATGGATGATAAGCTCGGCTTCAGGCCGTCGTCTGTTGCCGAAGCGGAGATAGAGATCAAATACGGGGGTTACCTGGAAAAGGAAGCGTCTCTGGTCAGCCGCATGCGCGCCATGGAGGACTATCGTTTGCCGGACGACGCGCCATATACTGAAATGAGCGCCCTTCGCCTGGAGGCCAGGCAGAAGCTGGCTGCCCAGAGGCCGTCCTCCCTCGGACAGGCGTCCCGTATCCCGGGAGTGTCCCCGGCGGACGTTTCCGTTCTGATGGTGTGGCTGATGAAAAACCGTCCCGCCAGCGCGGAGGATTGACTGGCAGAATAGACCGCGGCATTCCAAACAGACCGCATTCTGAAAAGAGAAGACTACGGTCTGCTCTTTGAAGAAAGCGGGAACAGGAGGTATAAATAATGAAGGAACTGAACGAAGCGATCCGCAAATGGGGAAAAACCATCGGCAAAGACGTCGTAAAAGTGGATATGTTCCTGAACCACAGGATCGATACGGCACTGATGTTTCGTATGGGAGAGGAGCTTGCGGACCATTTTGCTTCCGCCCGCCCGGATCTGGTCCTGACGGTCGAAGCCAGCGGGATCGCATTGGCTCTTGCCTGCGCACGGGCTCTGGGAGATATACCGGTGGTTTTTGCCAAAAAAGGGAGTACGGTGGTCCAGAATGAGGAAATGGTCACATCCAGGGTCTATTCCTTTACCCACAAGACCGAAAACACGATCCGCGTGGACCGCAGGTATCTTCCCGAAGGCTCCCGGGTCCTGATCGTCGATGATTTCCTGGCGGACGGGCAGGCGGTGCACGGCATGATGGAATTGTGCGACCAGTCCGGCTGCCCGGTTTGCGGCATCGGCATCGGGATCGAAAAAGGCTTCCAGCCCGGCGGTGAGACACTGAGAAGTCAGGGGAGAGATCTGTATTCCCTCGCTATTGTCGACCATATCGACGAAAAGGGGAACGTCTGCCTCAGGGAGAACTGACGGATACGTCGTGCCGAACGGACATTTTGTCCGACATGCAAAAAACACGAATGTTTTTTGGTATGTTTTCTTAAAGTTCGGTTTTTTGGTGAATTTCCCTTTACATTTGGCATCTGATAAGCTATTATGTTCATGTTTTCATTTCGCTCAAGCGAAAGAGAGAAGGAGGAAATTATGTCCATGAAAAAGCTGATCGCTCTGTTGGCCGCGTGTGTGATGTGCCTGTCCTGCGTCTATACGCTGGCGGACGGCGTGGCCAAGGAAGACGTCAAGGTGGGTTTCATTTTCCTGCATGACGAAAACTCCACGTATGACCTCAACTTCCTGCGCGCAGCCAAGGAAGCCTGCGAAAAACTCGGCGTTGAATATGAGATCGTGACCAATGTTCCCGAAGGACAGGAATGCTACAATAAAGCGGTCGAACTCTGCGACGGCGGCTGCAACATCATCTTTGCCGATTCCTTCGGCCATGAGGATTATATGATCGAGGCTGCCAAGGAATTCCCCGAGGTCCAGTTCTGCCACGCGACCGGCACCAAGGCTCACACCGTGGGTCTGTCCAACTATCACAATGCTTTTGCTTCCATTTATGAAGGCCGCTTCCTTGCCGGCATCGCCGCGGGCATGAAGGTCAAGGAAATGATCGACAGCGGCAAGATCACCGAAGCTGACGCCAAGATCGGTTACGTCGGTGCCTATCCCTATGCCGAAGTCGTTTCCGGTTATACCTCCTTCTTCCTGGGTGTGCGCCATGTGGTGCCTTCCGCGACTATGGAAGTGACCTTCACCGGTTCCTGGTATGACCAGGCCCTCGAGACCGAAGGCGCGCAGAAGCTGATCAACGACGGCTGCGTTCTGATCAGCCAGCATGCCGATTCCCTGGGCGCTCCTTCCGCCTGCGAAGCCGCCGGAATCCCCAATGTCTCCTACAACGGCTCCACCATCGACGCCGGCCCCAACACCTTCATTGTTTCTTCCCGCATCAACTGGGTGCCCTACATGGAATACATGATCACCTGCGTCCTGAACGGCGAACCTATCGCGGCTGACTGGACCGGCACCCTTGCCGTCGGTTCCGTCGAACTGACCGACGTCAACGAAGCTGTTGCCGCTCCCGGCACCGCTGAAGCCATCGCCGAAGCGAAGGCCGCCCTGGAAAACGGCACCCTGAAGGTGTTTGACGTTTCCGCCTTCACCGTGAACGGCACCGCTCTGGACAGCTACCTGGCAGACGTGGATACCGACGAGAATTATACCCCCGATACCGAGGTGATCTCCGGCGGTTACTTCCATGAGTCCGAATTCCGCAGCGCTCCCTATTTTGACATCCAGATCGACGGCATCACGCTGCTGGATACCGGCGCTTAATCAATAAAACCCCATGGGAGGCTGATGCCTCCCTTTCAAAGGGCAGCGCGTCTGCAAAGAGGCGCGCTGCCCTTCGATTTATCCGGACGGAGCGGAATAACCGATGGAAACAAAAGTGCCTGCCGTATCGATGCGCGGCATAACAAAAATCTTTGGCAGAAACGTGGTCGCGAACGATCATGTGGACCTGGATATTTACAAAGGGGAGATCCTGGCCCTGCTCGGTGAAAACGGGAGCGGGAAGACGACCCTGATGAATATGCTCGCGGGGATCTATTTCCCGGACGAGGGCCAGATCCTGATCGACGGAAAGCCCGTGGTCATTCGTTCCCCCAGGGACGCGTTTGACAATCATATCGGCATGATCCACCAGCATTTCAAGCTGGTAGACCTGTTGACCGCGGCTGAAAACATCGTCCTGGGTCTGGACGGCAAGCTTGACCTGAAAGCCGCTTCCTCCAGGATCAGGGATATCTGCTCGAAATTCGGGTTTGACGTCGATCCAGACCAAAAGATCTACGATATGTCGGTCTCCCAGAAGCAGACCGTCGAGATCGTCAAGGCTCTTTACCGCGGAGCGGATATCCTGATCCTCGACGAACCGACGGCCGTGCTGACGCCCCAGGAGACGGACAAGCTGTTTGCCGTTCTCCGCTCCATGAAGGAGAGCGGCAAGGCGATCATCATTATTACCCACAAAATGCAGGAGGTGCTCAGCCTGTCGGACAGGGTGGCGGTCCTCCGCTCCGGGCAATTTGTCGGCGATCTTGTCACCAAGGACACGAATGCCCAGGAAATGACCGATATGATGGTGGGACATTCCGTTACCCTGAACATCGAGCGGCCCGAACCGGTGGATCCGAAGCCCAGGCTGGAGGTCATGGATCTGACGGTCAGGACGGAGGATGGGATCCTGAAGCTGGACCATGTGTCGTTTACAGCCAATTCCGGGGAGATCCTGGGGATCGCAGGGATCTCCGGCTGCGGACAGAAGGAACTCCTGGAGGCCATCGCCGGACTGCAGCATACGCAGGAGGGAGAGGTCTATTATATAGAGGACGACGGTTGCCGGGAAAGCCTGATCGGCAAGGATCCACTGAAGATCGCCGAGATGGGCGTTGTTTTGTCCTTTGTCCCCGAGGACAGGCTGGGCATGGGCCTGGTGGGGAATATGGACCTGACGGACAACATGATGCTCCGGTCGTTCCGCAAGGGCCGGTCGATATTCACCGACAGGAAGACGCCCAGGAACGTGGCCCAGAACGTTATCCATGACCTGGAAGTGAATACGCCGGGGGTGAATACGCCGGTCCGGCGCCTTTCCGGAGGCAACGTCCAGAAGGTGCTTGTCGGAAGGGAGATCAACGCGTCTCCCACCGTCCTTCTGACGGCCTACGCGGTGCGTGGATTGGATATCAATTCCTCCTATACCATCTACGATCTGATCAACCGGCAGAAAAAAGACGGCGTGGCCGTGATCTATGTCGGCGAGGACCTGGATGTGCTGCTGGAGATCGCGGACAGGATCCTGGTGATCTGCGACGGAAAGGTCAGCGGTATCCTGGACGGGCGTACGGCGGACAAAAGGGAGATAGGTATGCTGATGACGCATATCGGGGGGAAAGTGAATGAGCAAGCCTGACAAAAAACCTTTGTTTCATATCGTAAAGCGCGCGCCGATGCCCTGGTGGAAAGCATGGATGTACCGCGGGCTTTCCATTGTCCTGGCCATGATTTTGTGCGCCGTGATATCGCTGATCATGACAGGCCAGGACCCTGTGCAGATCTTTACCTCCATCTTTAACGGGACCTTCGGGTCGCCCCGTAAGATGTGGGTCACCGGGCAAAATGTGGCGATGCTCCTTGTGATCTCCCTGGCGGTCACGCCGGCGTTCCAGATGCGGTTCTGGAATATCGGCGGCGAAGGGCAGGCCCTGATGGGGTGCCTGGCGTCCGCTGCGTGCATGATCACCCTGAAAAGCGTTCTTCCCAACTGGGCCGTGATTTGCGCGATGCTTGCCGCCAGCATCATTGCGGGCGCCCTCTGGGGCCTGATCCCCGCTTTTTTCAAGGCGAAATGGAACACAAACGAAACGCTCTTCACCCTGATGATGAACTACATCGCGACTCAGCTGGTGGCTTTTTTCTGTGTGTTCTGGGAGTCCCCGAAGGGCTCCGGAAACATAGGGGTTATCAATCAGAGCTCGAACGTCGGCTGGCTTCCGGTGGTGGGAGGGCAGAAGTACCTTCTCAGCATCCTGATCGCCGCCTTCCTCTGCACCGGGATGTATTTTTACCTGCGCTTTTCAAAACACGGATATGAATTGACCGTGGTGGGCGAAAGCGAAAAGACCGCGCGGTATGTGGGCATCAAGGTGGATCGTGTCATCATGCGCACCATGATCCTTTCGGGAGCCATGTGCGGCATCGCCGGTTTTATGCTGACCGGCGGAACGGACCATACGCTGACCACCACCCTGGTGGACGGCAGGGGCTTCACCGCCGTGATGGTGTCCTGGCTTGCCAAGTTCAATCCTGTCTGGATGATCCTTGCCAGCTTCCTGCTGGTTTTCCTCGATCGGGGCGCCAGTGAGATGGCCCAGAAATGCAAGCTGAATTCCTCTTTTGCGGATATCCTGACAGGTATTATCCTTTTTTTCATCATCGGCGGGGAATTCTTTATCAATTACCGTCTCTGCATGAGGCACAACGAATCAAAGGAGGGAATGGCCCATGTTTGATTTTCTTTCCTTTATCCCCAGGGCAGTCATGCAGGGCATTCCCCTGCTTTACGGAAGCACGGGCGAGACCCTGACCGAAAAAGCGGGGAATTTGAACCTGGGCATCCCCGGGATCATGTATGTCGGCGGCATCAGCGGGGTCATCGGCGGTTTTCTTTATGAGCAGTCCCTGCCCGCAGGAACAAGTGTGGTCCCCTTCATTGCCGTTGCGATCCCGCTGGTCTGCTGTCTCGTGGGATCGCTTCTGATGGGACTGCTCTACTGCTTCCTTACAGTTACGCTGCGTGCCAACCAGAACGTGACTGGCCTTGCCCTGACCACCTTTGGGATCGGCGTAGGCAATTTTTTCGGCGGGTCGCTGATCAAGCTTTCCGGCAAGGACGTTCCGGCGATCACGCTGACCGCCACAGCCGAATGCTTCAGCGCGCCGCTCCCCTTTGCCGCGAACCTCGGCTGGTTTGGAAAGCTGTTCCTGTCCTACGGGTTTTTGGCTTATGTCGCGATCGCGATCGCCCTTTTTGCTTCATATGTGCTGAAGAGGACCAGGGTCGGACTCCATCTGCGTGCCGTGGGCGAGAGTCCTGCCACGGCAGACGCTGCCGGGATCGATGTCAACAGGTACAAGTACCGCGCTACCTGCATCGGAAGCATGATCGCCGGGCTTGGCGGACTGTATTATGTGATGGATTATGCCAGGGGCATCTGGTCTAACGACGCCTTCGGAGACCGCGGGTGGCTGGCTATTGCCCTGGTCATTTTCACCATATGGCGTCCCAACGTCGGCGTGATCGCCTCTGTGCTGTTCGGCGGCCTGTATATCCTGCATATGTACATCCCGACGGGAATGAACCTTGCGATCAAGGAGATCTATAAGATGCTTCCCTATGTGGTGACCATCATCGTGCTGGTGCTTTCCTCCATCCGCAAAAAAAGGGAGACCCAGCCCCCGGAAAGTCTGGGAAGGTCCTATTTCAGGGAAGACCGCTGACAGTGGAATGCCGCCGGATCAGGATAGACGATCCGGCGGCGTTCTACATGCTGAGCTTTTTAAGTCCGGCGTCGTCAGGGCTTTTTCCGGCCCCCGGCCAGATAAATATGCGTACACGGCACCTCGCGGTGGATGAGCTCGGACAGCCTGAAACGGGGAGACCCGATGATCACATGGGTCCCTGTCAGGGCGCACCGCATGGCGTATTCCAGTTTGGCTCCGGCGCCGTTCGCGCCAGACCGTGAAGCGCCGTGGCAATGCCCCTGCAATTCGGCGATGGTCTTTTTCATCTCGTCCTCATTTTTTGCGGCGACTTCAGGGATCAGTGTGGACGGGTCGGAGGGGTCCAGCATGATACCGTCCACGCTTGTCAGGAGGATCAGCTTTTCGGAGTGCATCAATTCCGAAACCACGGCCGCAGTCTCGTCGTTGTCGACACATTCGACTATCTGATCCGCCGGACGTTTGTTGTGCAGGTCCATCAGCTCCATCTTGCGGTTCTCTTCATCTGATATACAGTCGTTATAGTTGATCACGGGGATGGCGTGCTGTTTGGCCGCGCGGTCCAGCAGCTCCTGCAGGTGTTTGCGTTTGGCGGGATCATTG
Organism: Clostridia bacterium; assembly: GCA_017523615.1. Classification (GTDB taxonomy): domain Bacteria; phylum Bacillota; class Clostridia; order Christensenellales; family Aristaeellaceae; genus RUG756. The sequence continues at coordinate 34,519 of JAFWWK010000032.1, read as the reverse complement.
AAATGGTTATGCTCCACAAGGACCTGCCGAAGGCTGTAACGCGGATCGGTGAATCTGCGGTAGGTCTCCATCAGGATGGACTGGCCTTGGGCGGCATAATCTGTTTTGCACATATCCGGATCCCCGTACAGTTCCTGCCCGGTCCGCTTGATATAGTCCACCCGCCCGATCTCCGTGGCGCCGGAAGATACGAGGATCATCCCGGGACGCAGCTGAGAGGCGAGCCGGGAAAAAATATTGTAGTCGATATCGTTGTCTTCTTTCCTGATCAAAGCCATTGAGCCGATTTTTATCACAAGATCGATCATAGCGTTCCTCTTTGAATGGATTGTTATATGCCCCCGAAAGGACCTTTCAGAGTATACCACACCATGCGGGACCTGTCCACGCCGGGACGAGGAAGGACGGCGGAAATACAGGGTTTTTCCGGTTTCTTGGGGTGTTGCCGCATCCGTCGACCGGAATCTGATATCACGGAAAAAAACGGAGAAACACGCATTGTAATCTTTTTTACTTTAGTGTAAAATGATTTGGATACGCATGGGAGACCCGCCGCGTCATCGCACATTTCGCTTATGGAGGATGGATGCTTATGTATTGGGCGGACAAACTGGCCGACGAAGTGATCAGCCGGAACCCGGACAAGGAAGAATACGTCTGCGCCGCGGGGATCAGCCCCTCCGGTTCCATTCATATCGGTAATTTCAGGGATATTGCCACCAGTCTTTTTGTGGTCAAGGCCCTGCAGAGGAAGGGCAGGAAAGCGCGGCTGCTTTTCTCATGGGACGAGTTTGACCGGATGAGGAAGGTGCCGGTCAATGTGGCCAAAGTGCGCGGCGACATGGAAAAATACATCGGCTGCCCTTATGTGGACGTGCCCAACCCTTTTGAAACGGATGACGAGAATTACGCCATGTACTTTGAACACGAGTTCGAGGCGTCCATCCGCAAATTCGGCATTGAGCTGGATTACCGCCATCAGGCGGAAAAATACCGCAGGGGCGATTATACCCAGCATATCCTGACGGCGCTGAGGAAAAGAGGGCAGATCTTTGATATCCTCGATTCCTTCAGGACCCAGGACGCCGTGGAGGGCGAAAGGGAGAGGTATTACCCTGTGAGCATCTACTGCCCGGAATGCGGCAGGGATACCACGACCATCACATCCCTGTCCGAGGACTGCACCCAGGCCAAATTCGAATGCAAGTGCGGTCATCATGGGGATTTCGACTTTGTGCATGACCACAATTGCAAGCTGGCCTGGAAGGTGGACTGGCCCATGCGCTGGATGGCCGAGGGCGTCGATTTTGAGCCCGGCGGGAAGGACCATGCAAGCCCCGGGGGCAGCTATGACACCAGCCGCAGGATCGCAAAGGAGATCTTCGGCATCGAAGCGCCGCTCTTCCAGGGATATGAATTCATCGGCATCAAGGGGACCACGGGGAAAATGTCCGGGTCTTCCGGGCTGAACCTTACGCCGGAATTCCTTTTGAATGTATACCAGCCGGAGGTGATCCTTTGGCTTTATTCCAGGTCCGAGCCCACCAAGGCTTTCGATTTCTGCTTTGACGACGGGATCCTGCGCCAGTATTTTGAATTTGACAGGCAGTACAACGCGTACCGGGACGGCACCGCGGACGAATACACCCGCACGGTGATCGAAAACTGCCTGACCACAGACCGGGAGATCAGTACGGTCTCGATGCCGCTGCTCGTTCAGCTTGGATCCATTGTCGATTTCAATATTCCGATGATGGAAGTGATTTTCGAAAAGATCGGGACCCCCTATAAGTACAAGGATTTCAGCGAAAGGCTCGGCCTGGCCCGCTACTGGCTGGAATACTGCGCTCCTGAGAACGCCAACAAGCTTCTTCCCCGCAGGGCGTGGGACGTATATGAAACGCTGACCGACACGGAAAAGGCGGAGATCGGTCTGCTGTACGCTTACCTGAAGGACAACGATTACTCCATGGATGAACTGCAGACCCGCCTTTACGATATCCCCAAAGCGTCCTTTGAGGGTGAAGCAGACAAGAAAGCCCTGAAGGAAGCCCAGGGAAGATTCTTTAAAAACGTATACCGTCTCCTGATCGGCAAGGAGACCGGTCCCCGCCTGTATCTGTTCCTGTATGCCATTGAGAAGGAGCGTTTCCTTGGGCTTCTGGATTTCTCTTACCCGATCACCCAGGAAGAAATTGAAGCCGGAAAGGAAATCGAAACGGAGGAAGCCGTGTCTGCGGCGGAGGAGACCGAACAGACCGGCGGGGAAGCCGATCCTTTCGTGCCTTTCGGGGATGAGATAGACGCCGATACCTTCTTTAAGGCCGACCTCAGGGTATGCGAAGTATTGAAATGCCAGGAGATCCGCAAGTCCCACAGCTGCTACAAGCTGACGCTGGACGACGGAAGCGGCGAAAAGCGGACTATCGTTTCCAGCATCAAAAACGAATACAGCTGTGAAGAGCTGATCGGCAAAAAGATCGTTGTGATCGTCAACCTGGCTCCCAGGCGGATCTCCGGAGTCACCAGCCAGGGAATGCTTCTGGCGGCGACCAACAATGCCTGTGGCTGCAGGGTCCTTTTTGCCGACAGCCGGGTGCCGAACGGGACGAGGCTTAAGTAAGGAAACGCTGAAAAATGCGAAAAGGCCGTGACGAAAAGGGAAGACCTTCCGACGTCACGGCTCTTTTCTGTAAAAAAATGGACTGGTAAAGTGCTCACGCGAAGCATGGACTTTTCCTGCGGTTCGCAGGCGGTAAAAAGCCGCCCCAGATGGGGCGGCCGCTGTGTTTTGGTCGGAAAAAACTTACTTGCGCCTATTGGGACCGAGGGGGCCGCTGGGACCGGGACCGAGGGGGCCGCCGCCATGGCCGCCATTTTTGCCGCCGTTAGGATCGGCGTGCAGCCCGCGGGAAATGGGCGTATTGACTTTTGAGTTGGAATCTGCGGAAGGCGCAGGACCGGTGTGCTTCATCGGACCGATCGCATTGCGCAGAGGTTCGTCCCTGCGGGGGACCGTCTGATGCGGGCGGTTAGGGAGTATCGGCGTCGGTTTATTGATGTAATGGCGCTGATAGGTCAGCGGATCGGTCCGACGGTAGGCGGGCCGGAAAGTGTAGGAAAGGGGACGATTCCACTGGGTCAGGTTCTTCAGGCGGTTTGCGACCGTCAGGGTGCCCAGCACGGACAGGACGCTGCTCAGGAAAGAGCCGTTGTTATTGTAAACGGAAGAGGAGGCGTACTGGTTGATGTTGGTATATCCGTCGGAATTGATAACGCTGACGTCGATCCCGTATTCCGTAAGCGCCTGCGAGGCGTACACAGCCTGTTGGAAAGTCAGGTTGCAGGCGATCTCCGCGGGAAGGGAATCAAGGATAAGGTTTGCTTCCGCGGCGGTGTAGCCGAAGATATCCATCAGGAGTTCCCGGGCGTTGGTCTTGGTGCAGGTGTCGCGTCTGACCATGATGATGCGGTAGTCTTTCCTGTTGGTATCGACATTTGAGTAAACGGGATAATCGTAGGCCGGCGCGGTGTTGTAAACAACGGCAGCGATCTGTGTGCCGCAGTTCTGGCAGAACTTGGAACCGGCGAGCAGCTGAGCTCCGCAATTGGGACAATAAGACATATGTATCCCTCCTTTTATGTTACAGTATAACACAAGGCTAGATTCTTGACAATCTGTTTTCCTGATTGTATCATGGATATACCCAGTAAAAGGAGGGAGTTATGTGGAGGTCCATTTCAATGAAATGACCCAGAGCCGTCCGATCAGGGAGATCGCCTACGAGCAGCTGAAACACGCGATCATTACCGGTCAGATCTCAGCGGGGTCAAGGATCGTTGAGACTGCGTATGCCGAACAGCTTCATATCAGCCGGACACCTCTCAGGGAAGCACTCCAGAAGCTTGAGCATGACGGCCTTGTGGAATATATCCCTCATCATGGCGTGATCGTCAAGGCTTTTACGATCAGCGATATCGAAGAGATCTTTATTATCCGCAATTCGATGATGATGCTCCTGCTGCCGTCCATTGTTAAGAACGCCAAACCGGAAAAGATCGCCGAACTGGAAGAGATCCTGAAGGTTATGGATAAGGCGCTTGAACGGGACGATATCGAAGCCCTGGCCCTGTATAACAGGAAGTTCCACAACGGGCTGGAGCATATCTCGGACAAGCACAGGATCCTGTTTGTGATCGACAGCCAGGAGGAGTATATCAACCGGTTTTCCGCGATCGCCATCGCCAGCATTTCCAGGCGGAGCGTATCCCATATGGAGCACCACAGGATGGTGGAAATGCTCAAGGAAAAGGATCTGGAAGGCTTGAAGCTCCTGATGCAGCATCACCTGGAGGAAAGCAAGGACACCTGCCTGAACGCGGTAAAAAACCGCGGATATTGAAATATTTACCCCATTTTTGCATATACCCCATACCATGAGAGCTGTTTTTTAAGACGCGGCTCTCAGTTCAGGAGATAAAAAATGGACAGTTTTAAAATGCAGATCCTCGGCATCCTGAATGAAGACTGCAGGACGCCGCTTGAAACCATCGCCGTCATGACGGGAAAAAGCCTTCAGGAAGTGGCCGCGGCGATGGATGAGATGGAAGAGGAGAAGGTCATCCTCCATTACCTTCCGGTGATCAACTGGGAAAAAACCGACCGCGAGCGCGTCGAAGCGATGATCGAGGTCAGTGTTACCCCCCAGCGGGACATGGGCTTTGACGCCGTGGCCAGAAGGATCTATCAGTTCGATGAAGTCAAAAGCCTGTACCTGATGAGCGGCAGCTACGATCTTCTCGTCCAGGTCGAGGCGGCCAATTTGAAGCAGCTGGCATTTTTTGTCAGTGAAAAGCTGAGCCCCCTGGATACGGTGACCGGCACCAGGTCCAGTTTTGTGCTCAAACGCTATAAGCAGGACGGCGTTATTTTTGTCGGAGACAACACAGACCAGAGAATGGCGGTGAGCCCTTGAACGGCCGTTTTATTGCAGGGCGGGTCAGGGACGTTCCGCCAAGCGGGATACGGCGCTTTTTTGATATCGCTTCCCTGATGAAAGACGCCATTTCCCTGGGTGTGGGCGAACCTGATTTTGTCACGCCCTATCATATCCGCTCCGCGGCTATCGATTCGGTGATCGCTGGAGGGACCCAATATACGGGCAACAAGGGCATGATCGAGCTGCGCAGGGAGATATCGCATTACCTTCGCGGCCGGTATTCCCTTTCCTATGATCCGGAACAGGAGATCATGGTCACCGTCGGGGCCAGCGAAGCCATCGACCTGGCGCTCAGGGTATGCATCGAGCCCGGAGATGAGGTCATTATTCCGGATCCTGGGTACGTCAGCTATGCGCCCTGCGTTTCTTTTTCGGGAGGGACACCCGTACTGGTGCCTACCGTGATGGAAAACGACTTCCGGCTGAGGGCGGATGACCTGATCAAGGCGATCACCCCCAGGACCAAGGCGCTGGTATTTCCCTATCCCCATAATCCCACGGGGGCGGTGATGCCCGCCGAGGACCTGAAGGAGATCGCTTCTGTCTGCGTCCAGAAAGATATCCTCGTCCTCAGCGATGAGATATACAGCGAACTGACCTACGTCGGGGAGCATACCTCCATCGCGTCCCTTCCCGGCATGCGAGAGAGGACGGTCTATATCTCGGGCTTCAGCAAGGCTTTTGCAATGACCGGCTGGCGCCTGGGATATGCATGTGCGCCGAAGGAATTCCTGTATGAAATGAATAAGATCCACCAATATGGCATCATGTGTGCGCCGAGGCAAAGCCAGGTGGCGGGCATAGAAGCCCTGAAACGCGGCAGGGAAAACAATTATGAGGATGTCTCGGTCATGCGTGACAGCTATGACCGCAGGCGGAGGGTCATGCTGAAGGCGTTCGAGGACATGGGCCTTAAGTGCTTTGAGCCCAGAGGCGCTTTTTACTGTTTCCCTTCCATCGTGTCTACCGGACTGGATTCCGAGACCTTCTGTCGCAGGCTTCTTGAGGAGGAAAAGGTGGTCTGCGTTCCCGGGACCGCCTTCGGGAAGAGCGGGGAAGGACATATCCGCTGCTGCTATGCGACGGATATCCATAAAATGACGGAAGCTTTTGCGCGCATGACGCGTTTTGTATCCGGATTATCCTGAAGAAGAGTCAGCTTTGCCGGAAAAGACATATCATGATAAGGTGCGCTGGAGTATATAAAAGCAACGGAGGCGGCAATGAAAAAACTGACGATTTTTTTTCTTGCTCTTTTTTTCTGTTTTGAGGTCTTGACCGTATTTGCCGATGAATTCGAACGTGGTGATGACGGTGAGATCGAGGTCTCGTTTGTCGAACCGGTCTGGCAGCAGGGGACGGACAGGGTCGGCGAGGACAATGAAGAGCCCGGGCAGGAGGAAACCGTCATGCCCGCGGCTTTCAGTTCGGGGATCGTTACCTATGGCGAGGACGGAAGTATTTTTATAACAATTACGGCTGCAGGGGACGTCACCATCGGCAGGAATGTCAAGAGCAGCGGCAAATCGATTTTCCAGAAGGAACTGGAGAAGCAGGACAATGATATCAATTTCATTTTCCGCAACGTCAAGGGGATCTTTGAAAATGACAGCCTGACCATCGTCAATTTCGAAGGCGTTTTGGCGGAAAACTATTCCATCCCCTCGAGGAAGCAGAACAACGATTTCCTGTTTCTCGCTCCGGTATCCTACGCCTCTGTTCTGCCGGACAATGGTGTGGAGATGGCGGTCATTGAAAACAACCATATCGGTGACTTTGGAGAAGCCGGGACACAATCGACCCGGGACGCGCTGGATCAGGTGGGCGTTCTGTGGGCTGATTCCACCCATTCCACCACATACGAGATCGCCGGGATCAAGGTGATCGTCTTTGCCTACCAGACGCTGAACCAGCCCTACACATCCGATGAACTGGCCGTCATGGTCAGGGACGAGATCGCCCGGGTGCGGGACGAATACGACCTGGTGATCGTCTATTATCATTGGGGAGACGAACTGGATTATACGCCCAAGGACAACCAGGTGAGGCTGGGCCGGGCTACGGTCGACGCCGGGGCTGACCTTGTCCTGGGCTCCCACAGCCACAGGATCAATCCTATCGAATGCTACCAGGGAAAATACATCGTTTACTCGCTGGCCAACTGCTCCTTTGCCGGAAACAATAAGCCCAGCGACATGTACACTTTTGTTTTCCAGAACCGCTTCCGCTTTAAAAACGGCAGGATACTTCAGAGTTCCTTCCGGATCATTCCCTGCCGGATCTCTTCCCGGAGGGACTATAACGATTTTGCCATTACTCCCCTGACCGAACAAACCAATATCGATACCGTCATCAACACCATGAAGCAGGCGGGGAAAAAGCTGACGTACGCTGTCGAAAGCTATCCGCTGGACTGGGAATGATCTCAAGGAAGGGGCGTCCGTCAAATGAAGTTGAAGATCCTGCGGGAGAACGCCGCTGACAACAGGATCACCGGGGCTGTGGAAGAGATCCTTTCCGAGACCTGTTCTGCGTTCGGACACCGACTGAATGTGGGATACGGCCTGATCGGGAAGGGATCCCGGGACAGATACGGTGTGCCTCTGACCCAGGAAGTGATCGACGGATGCGCTGAATATGACGGAACGCTCGCCCTGACTGGGGATGAGGAACTGCAGGGGGAGATCTCGGACGCGATGAACATCCCGGTCCTGATCCTTGACCATGCCCGCGATATTTCACCGGACGGTAAGCACACCGCCAGGAGCGTCATTGCCGTCGTCCAGTCCATCGACGAGGTAACAGTCGACGAGGCGGCGAGGGCCGTTCGCAATTTCGCTCTGATCAAGGGGATCGGATTCGCGGCTGTCAGGGCTCTGGGGAAAAAAGAAAGCGTCTGGAAAAACGCTTTCCTGTCCGCCAGCCTGCTTAACGGTGACAATCGCCTGTCGGAGATGACGGCGCCCCAGGCCATCAGAAAAATGATCAGGGAACCCGAGGATTATGGAATGATCGTTCTTCCTCCGTCCTTCGGGCCCGTTTTCAGTGCCGCCGCAGAAGAACTCGCTCATTCGTGCCTGCCTGTCAGAAAAATGTACGGCGTTTCCGGAGGCGTCTATTTTTGCAAAAGCTCCGAAAACGCCGGGACACAGATAGGCGAAATGCTGTCCGCGGTGCTGTCAAGCGCCGATTTCCTTGAGTTTTCATGCCACCTGTTCAGGGAGGCGGCCTGCGTTCGGACGGGCGTATATAATGTTACCCGCGGGGCAGGAGACGGGATGAATCTTCCCAGCGATCCTGTGGAAGCTGTCGTCGACAGGATCTGTTCCCAGATATCTCTTGCCGGGCATCTTATAGGCGGTGCCTGAAGAAATATCAGTCTTCCGTATAAAATGTGCAGCCGCCGATAAATTCTCGAAGCAGAGACAGGGGTGGGATCTCGTTCAGAAGATCCCTGGGGACGGCATCAAAGCAGCCCAAAATGTCCAACAGCCTGCGGGCGACCAGGTACTGGGGATCTTCCGGGCCGATCTGTGACAGGACCTCCTCCGCATAGGGCTTGATCACGGGAAGCTCATAATGCAGGACCGAATTGAATACATGGTCCACGTTTTCCTGGTAGGGGAAGATCCATTTTTCCTCACCGGCGCGGACGCTGGGCCACATGTCCAGGGTCTCCTTAGCCGGGGAAGCGCGGAAGGCATAGTCCCGTACCAGGCGCCTGAGCAGCCTGGCGTCAGTGGTTCTGATGCGGTTATGATCGTCGATATTGATGCAGGTCAGTTCACTGATGTAGATCCTGCACAGCAGCGCAGGGTCAAAACCGATATGGAACACCGGATTGAGGGCGTGTATCCCTTCAAATATGATCAGCTGATCCTGTCCGAGGGTGATGGGATCGCTTTTTTCTTCACGCATCCCGGTTTTGAAGCTGTAGTGTGGGATCATGGCGGTCTGACCTGTCAACAGGCGGCCGATGCACTCGTTCAGGTATGGGACATCCAGGGCTTCAAGCGCTTCCAGGTCCGGATTCCCGTCGCTGTCCAGGGGAACATCGCTGCGGTCCCTGTAGAAATCATCCAGGGAGACCAGAACGGGCCTGAAACCCAGGACGCGAAGATGAATGGCAAGGCGGTTGGAAAAGGTGGTTTTTCCGCTGGAGGAGGGACCCGCGACAAAGATCGCCTTGGCTTTGCTCTGCATGATGCTGTCGGCGATCTCCGACATGGATTTGTCGTGCAGCGCTTCATTGACGCGCACCAGATCCCTGAACTGGCCGTTTCGGACCAGCCGATTCAGGTCTGAAGCGTTATTGATGTTCATGATGTCACACCACTGGATGGACTGACTGAACGCTGACAGATTCTTCGGCCGGTGTGTAAAAGCGGCCGGGAAACGCCAGTCGGCGGGGGAAGGCATCATGATCGTGAGGCCGGGATAAACAAGTCTCAGGGAAAACGCGTGGATCCAGCCGGTGGATGGAAGCATGGCGCCATAAAAGTAATCCATCATCCCGCCGCAGACATAGACCGGCAGTTCGGCTTTCCCGCTTTTTTTCACAAGCTCCGCCCGGTCGGTGTCTCCTTTACCGACCAGGTATGCGTAGGCGTCTTCCCTTGCGATTTTTTCATAACGGATCGGCAGGTCGGAGGAAATGAGCTCTTCCATCTTTTCCTGGAGAACGTTGATGTCATCCTGGGAAAGATATTGCCCCCTGATGCGGACAAAGATGCCGTAACCGATGGAATGTTCTATCCGGACACGGGCGCCGGGAAACGTTTTTTCGGCAGCCATCAGGAAAACAAAGCGCAGCGTCCGTTCATAGATGCGACGGCCTTCCTCGTGGGTGTAAGTGATCGGGAGAAGGTCAGCATCTTCCGTAAGCGGGGTATTCAGCTCCAATAATTTGCCCCCGGAGAGACAAGCATAGATATACCGGTGTTCCTCCGGGAAAAACACCTTAAGTGCGTCGGCCAGCGGTGTTCCGGGTGAAAAGACACGGCTTTCCTCGCGTATCCTGATGGTGATGCTCATTTTTTTCCTCTTTCAGGTCAGGGCGTGGAAGAAGCTCCCTGAAGCTTTAATTTGTTGCGCCATTGGATATGTTTGGTCGAAATATACGCCTTTGATTGTTCGTCGGAAAGGGCAGTGGTGCGGACGAGCGTCTGTTTGCCCTCTTCGATGGTTTTTTTCTCGATGGTGCTGAACACGAGCCCGTGCTGGGGGCAGTCGGCGAGCGCCATGAAGCGGTCCGGTCCCAGGCGGACATATCCTTCGGGAACGGTCAGCTTTTTTCCGCATACCGGGCAGGGAGGCTGCTGCGCGGCGCTGCATGAAAGCACGGCGCCGATGCTCCCGCGCAGGCGCAGCTCCGTGCGCATCTCGCGGGTGTGGGCGTTGTGCTGAAGCAGCTTGGGCTTGAGGGGATACTGGAGCACCTTTGCGGGTTCCGGCAGGCGGCGGAGGACCATGGCCGTGTACCAGGCGTCGTTGAGAGCGTTGTGGAAGGGCTTTTCTTCGTCCGGATCGATCTCAAAATGAGCCATGGCGGCCTGCAGGCCCTGACGCTCCTTGGTGTTGCCGATCATTTCGCCGTATACGCGCTGCATATCATAGATATCCGACAGCTCGATGCTGCAGTGGAAGAAGCGCTTGTTTTGCTCAAGGACCGATACGTCGTCGCATCCCCAGGTGATCAGGGCATAATCCTGCCCGCAGAAATCAGCGAATCTTGTCAGCGCTTCTGAAAACAGAGGGGCTTCTTCCAGTTCTTCCTGGCTGATATGGGTTATCCTTTTGATCCGCGGGTGCAGCTTGACATAGTAGATCGGGCGGATCAGCTGGGTGAAGGTGTCGATCACCTCGAGGTTTTCGTCAAGCTTTACCGCACCGATCTGGATCATTTCAAAAAGCAGTTTTTCGCCGACATTCCTGTAAGCGGCGGAGGAATAGGAGATCGGCTGGTTCCATTCCAGGTCCATTACGATATATTGCATCGGTGTTCGCCTTTCATGCTGTGAATGTTTGAAGTGCGGCCGATTTGCCGGCAAGCGCACCGGTGGAAAACGCGATCTGCAGGTTGTAGCCGCCGGTAAAAGCGTCCACATCCAGCACCTCGCCGGCGAAGTACAGGCCGGAAACAAGCCTGGAGCCCATGGTCGAGGGGCTGACGGAGCGAATGTCAACGCCGCCACGGGTGATGATCGCTTCGCTGAAAGGACGCAGGGAAACGGGAGTCATGTCCAGTTTTTTCAGGTTCGCCGCGATGGCACGCCTTCCGGAAGAAGAAAGCTGGGACGCAGGCGCGTGCGGATCCAGGCCGCATGCGATCAGGAAGGGCTCGGTCATCCGGCGGGGGAAAAGGGGCATAACGGCGTTTGCGACAGTTTTTGCGCCTCCCAGCCGGATAAGCTCACCGACGTCCGTTAACAGCTTTTCTTCACTGACGGCAGGTTTCATGTCAAGTGAAAGAATGGCATCCTCCAGGTTCCCTCCGGAGAGGACGCTGCTTGCTTCCAGGATCAGTGGGCCGGAAACGCCGTAATGCGTAAAGAGCATTTCGCCTGTTTCGCTCATGCGCTTTTTCCGGTCCGCAAAAACGGTGATCCTGACATTTTTCAAACTGAGTCCCTGCAATTGGGAAGGCCATATTTCCTTCAGTTCGATCCCCGTCAGCGAAGGATTCAGATCAGTGACGGGGTGTCCGGCCTCCCGGGCAAAGCGGTAACCGTCCCCGGTCGACCCCGTGGAAGGGTAGGACAGGCCGCCGGTGGCCACAATGACGGCGTCAAAGGGAAAAAAAACTCCGTTTTTAAGTGTCAGCCCGCGGATGCGGCGGACGCCGTCTTCGAATGCGGTGCTTATATCCGCGACTTCGCTGTCCGTACGTACCGAGACGCCCAGTTTTGCCATTTCGGCGCATAGCGCTTTGGTCACGTCCGATGCCTTATCGCTCCGGGGAAAGGCGCGACGGCCCCGTTCGACCTTGATCGCGCATCCGGCGTTTTCAAGCCAAGCCATCATATCGTCTGGAGAAAAAAATGACAAGGCACTGTATAAAAAACGGCTGTTTCTGGGCACATGGAGCATAAACTCTTCGCGATTGCACGCGTTAGTGAAATTGCAGCGTCCCTTGCCGGTGATATACAGTTTTTTGCCCGTTTTTTCATTTTTTTCGAACAGGCAGACCTCGGCGCCGCTTTGGGCACAGAAAACCGCGGCCATCATTCCGGCCGGACCGCCGCCGATGACAGCGACGCTATTGCGGCTCTTTGCTGATGTAGACACTGTATGCATCCCAGATCTCTTCCAATCGTTTCAGGTGTTCGTTCAGTTCGTCCTTGCGCTGCAGGGCGAGGGCGACAAGCAGCGCGTTGATCAGCGAAAGGGGAGCCGCGAGGGAATCCACAAAGGAAGCCATATCTGTCCGCGCGGACAGACATACGTTGGAAACGCCGAAAAGCGGGCTCATTTCTCCGTCGCTGATGCCCACGACCTGTGCTCCCGCGCTTTTTGCAAAATACATGGCTTCGAGCGTCCTGGTGGAATAACGGGGAAAGCTGATACCCACCAGAACATCTTTGTCGGTGATCCTGGAGATGCTTTCGAAAACATCGGTGGAGCCTTCGGCGATGATGATCACGTTGCTGAAGATGAAATGAAGGTAATAACCGAAAAACTGGGCGAGAGGAGCGGCGGAACGGAGACCCAGGATGTAGATGGTACGGGCGGCGAGAAGGCGGGAGACCGCTTCCGAAAAAGCGTTTTGATCGATCATGTGAATGGTGTTGCGGATGTTCTGCATGTCCGTTTTCAACACCGTGGAGAGAACGTCACGCTGATCGATGTTTTCGCTCATCTCAAAACGCTGTTCGGCTGTCAGATGATGCCTTACCAGCTCCTGCAGGGCCTTCTGCATCTGCGGATATCCTTCGTATCCCATGGCCGCAGCAAAACGGACGACGGTGCTTTCACTGACTTCGACGGCCTGACCGAGGGAAACGGCTGTCATATATACAGCCTTATCATAATGTTCGGAGATGTACTCCGCGATCTTCCTGTGCGACTTGGACAGCTTCTTCCCATTGAGGTTCAGCTTGGCGATCAGGTCAAAGGATTCCTGCAATTGTATCACTTCCGTTCTTGAGAAAGGATCAGTCTGATCCGGAGCAGAAATCGTCAAAGCTGGATCGGTATTCGCTGTTGAAACACATGATGCCCCCCAGGAAGGAGCAGGTGACATGACCCGCTTCCAGCATGGCGGCGTCGGTCCCCGGGGCATGAGGTTCCATCAGGATCTCATCCTCGGCGCTTTCGTTGCCGATCCAGAAATACATCTGTCCGTACGGGCTGTAGCGTTTGACATAGCTGTCCTTGAAATAGGCTTCGCTCACGGGACACAGAACAGGCTTTTTCCAGTGGGAGGAAAGGCCCTTCGGGCCGTTGATGTTCAGGATCCCGTATCGCGGAAAGCGCTTGCCCGCGTAAAATTCGGCGGCTTTGACGGCAAAAGCGGCAATGGCGTTCAACCCCTCCGCTGTGCCTCCGGCGATGAGCGACACGGCAATGGACGGGATGTTCATCATGGCGCCTTCCCTGGCTGATGCCACGGTACCGCTGTATAGGATGCCGGAGGACACGTTTTCGCCCTTGTTGACGCCCGAAAGGCAAAAATCAAAATGATTGTTGGCCGTCAGCCGCGGCGCGAGACGGACACAGTCGGCCGGCGTTCCTTCCACCGAATAGACCTCCTGTTTTCCTTCGTGGACAAGCTGATGGACCATCAGGGGCTTTGACAGGGTCAGGTTCTGGCTCATGGCGCTGCACTGGGCTGCCGGTGCAGAAACGACGATGTGATGCCCGCGCTCCAGCGCGGCCCTGCAAAGTGCCGTGATCCCCGGCGACGAGACTCCGTCATCGTTGGAAATCAAAAAATTCATGCCTGACTTTTCCTCCGTGCAAAAATGCAAATCCATTATAACGTAAAAAAACGTTCCGTTCAAGCCGATGCGAAGGAACAAAATGCATTTTTAGCATATTTGGAATGCATAATGAAACCGCGTCGGGGAGGCAAAAAAACACATCCGAACCGGGGTAAAAGGAAACGGAAAAACGGGCGGGTCGGCGTTATGGCGAAACGAGATTTCTTGACAGTCCGGGGAAAAACAGGTATAATTTTTACGAAATTACAAAAGAAAGGCGGTGGCGGTAAATGGATGACGGCGAAAGATGCCAGGCAAGCGATACAGTACCGCGATCGCCCGGAGTAAAGAACAGGGATCGCTGATTTTCGCGTGCCCAGCATCAATACACGTCGTTTTCCTGCACTTAATCGATGGTATCGGACGGTTAAGTGTTGTTTTGTTGTTTTGCATAAATAACAGGAAAGCAGGTGTATTCCAATGGAATGGTCCCAAATCATGGAGCGCCTCCACAAGCTTCTGGACTCAGGGCGCCACGGCGAGCTCCGGGGCGCGCTGATGATGCTCAGCCCCGTGGATATAGCGCAGTTTCTTGAAACTCTGGACCCGGAAAAGATGCTTTTGTTGTTCCGCGTGCTTCCAAAGGACATGTCGGCTGATGTTTTCAGCTACATGACATCCGAATCCAAGCAGTCGCTGATCGAATCCATCGGAGACAACGAGATCCGTTCTCTGATCAACGAGATGTTTCTTGACGATACGGTCGACTTCCTCGAGGAGCTGCCCGCCGGCGTCGTCAAGCGCGTGCTGCAGAATACCGATGCCCAGACCCGCGACCTGATCAATCAGTTCCTTCAGTATCCCGAAAATTCCGCCGGCTCCATCATGACCATCGAATACATGGAAGCCCGCGCCGGCATGACGGCGGGACAGGTGATGGCGGATATCCGGCGGGTCGGTTTCGACAAGGAGACCATCTACACGATCTATGTTATCGACGAAGGACGGCACCTGAAGGGCTCCGTCGCCCTTCGCAAGCTGATCCTCTACAATGAAAGCGTCGTTATCGACAGTGTCATGGAAACGAACGTCGCTTCCGTGACCACCACGGACGACCAGGAAAAAGTCGCCGGCGTTGTCCGCCGGTATGACTTGATGGCGATCCCGGTGGTGGATAAGGAAAACCGTCTGGTGGGTATCATTACCGCGGACGATATCATGGACGTTATCCAGGAAGAGAACACGGAAGACTTCGAAAAAATGGCCGCTCTGACTCCTTCCGAGGATTCTTACCTGCATACCTCTCCCTGGAAACTGGCCATCAACCGCATTCCCTGGCTGATCCTTTTGTCGATCGTGGCCATTTTTACCGGTATGATCATTACCAGCTATGAAGACCTCCTTAAAAACGTGGACATCGTTCTGACTGCGTGCATCCCCATGCTGATGGATACCGGCGGCAACTGCGGCGCCCAGGTCTCCACGCTGATCATCCGCGGCCTTGCCCTCAACGAACTGCAGCCAAAGGATATTTTCAGGATCCTATGGAAGGAATTCAGAGTAGCCCTGCTGGTGGGCGCGGTGCTTTCCGTCTTTACGCTGCTTCGCGTCCGGTTCATCAACGGCGCGGATTGGCCGGTCTCCCTGGTGGTGGCGCTGTCGCTGTACCTTACGGTGATCATCGCAAAAGCCATCGGATGCTGCCTGCCGCTTCTGGCAAAGCGCGTGCGCCTGGACCCTGCTTTGATGGCGAGCCCCCTGATCACGACCATCGTAGATGCCGCTTCCCTGACGCTCTATTTTTCCATAGCCACCTCGATGCTGAAGCTGGGATAAAATTTGTATACAGCAAAAAAACGCGGAGGACCCGCGTTTTTTTATTAGGGAGGGTTTCCATCCCGTTACTGGTAGTACCGTTCTCTGGGGTTCATCGTATGGACACGGGTCCGTTTCCGCATGTAGGCGCGGACCTTCCTGATCAGGAGGATCAGGATCAAGATGATCAGCAGGGGAAGGAAAATGAACATGAAAAACAGTTCGAAGGTAAAGCGGGGAAGCGGATTGGGATCGTTTTCCACACGGTCCATGATTTCGGAGATCGAAGGCGCAAGGCTTTCGCGCGCCGCTACGGAGCGGGTTGCCACCAGGTTATAGACCACGACGGAACCGTCAGCTGCGTAATAGGAAAGGGTGCCCATGACCTCTCCGGCGCTGATAGGTGCCCTGAATTCACGGGTATATTCCGTCAGCGTCATCGCGTTGAAATTGGACGCCATGGCCTGGATCCGGTCCTCGGTGGTAACGATCAGGTCATTTCCGGAGCCCTCTGCCGCTGCCAGCTTAAGCTCAAGCCTTCCGAGCATGGGATCCTCCAGGTCAAAGCCGGAAATATCGATGACTCTGGGATTCATGGCGTACAATTCCCGGATGCTGGTGGTGACATACTGTGAAAAGCCGTATTCGAACAGGCGGATGGAATCCCTGTAGCTGGCCGCGTCCGATGACGAATTGAATACGACGGCGATCAGGTTGATCCCGTTTTTGGTGGCGGAGGAAACAAGGCAATACCCAGCCGCGGAATGGTGGCCGGTTTTGATGCCGGTGGCGTGTTCATAATAACGGTCGGCGTATTTTTCTGTGTAGGTGATCAGCTTATTGGTGTTGGCGATAGAACGGGCCCGGTAGACGTTGTCCTGGGGCAGCGTGTAGGATCGGGCGGAGACGATCTCCCGGAAAGTCTCGTTCCGCATCGCGACGCGGGCAATGATAGCCATGTCCCGGGCGGTGGAATAATGGTATTCGTCATGGTAGCCATGAGGATTCGCAAAATGTGTGCCCGTACACCCGAAAGCGTCAGCCGCGCGGTTCATCAGATCGACGAATTCGTAAATGGTGCCGCCGAGATTCTCCGCCACCACGTTGGCGCCGTCGTTGCCGGACACCAGCATGGTTCCGTAAAGCAGGTCTATCAGGCGCATTTCCTCACCCGGGGCCAGGCCGATGGTGGAGGAATCGCTGGGAATATCGAGCGCGGTCGGTGTGACGACACAGATATCTTCCATGTCCCCGATGTTCAGGGCAAGAAGAGTAGTCATGACCTTGGTCGTGGACGCGGGATAGCACTGCATGTCCGCGTTCTTCTCAAAGACCACGTCCCCCGTGTCAGCGTTGATCAGGATCGCCGATGTGCAGTTGAGCTGCGAGGCTTCCAGATATTCCGGATGGTCCGGATCATAGGACGCCGCTTCACCCATGGCGGCGGAAAAAAGGAGACAGGCCGCAAGGATGAAAGCCGCAAGGCGCCATGACCGCGCCGGATCATGTTTTGTAAGGCTGATCAATGGTTTAAATACCCTTTCCGAAGTCCTTATTAAGAGAAGCTTCGCTTGCGGAAGGCGATGTATCCCGGTGTTTCGGCACCTGTAAAAACGAGGAATACCTCTTAACCCGGCGCACCCGACCTGATTACGCCCCGGCTGTAGAGAAGGGACGAAGGCCGGCCGGCGCAAAGGTTCCAGCATTTGGCGGCGAAGCATTCCTCGCCGGCGACACCGCTTTTTTCAAGCGATGCGAAAGTTTGATAGCAGGGGATTTTTTCTGAGATGAGCTTGATCAGGGGCGAAGCTTCGCTTCTGAAACCGCGAAGATAAAGAAAAGCATCTTCCTGGGGCGAAAGTCGGGCTTTATCCAGAAAAAAACGCATCAGCAGGCGGCTGAGACGTGCTCTGGTAAAATGGGTGGTGCAGGCCCTTTCGGTCAGCTGCTCCAAGGAAAGACAGGCGCCGGCTTCTTTGAGGATGTGGTTTTCAATACCTTCTCCTGCGCCGCTGACTCTCCTCAAGTCGTTAGGAGAAGCTTTCAGCAGGGATCCGATCAGCAGGAGATCGGCTTTTTTTTCATCCATAAAGCTTCCGCTGCGCCATATCTCCTGAAGTTGTTCAAAAACGGAAGCAGGAACGCAGGGACGGATGCTTTCCGGACCGCCGAGCAGGAACGCGCGGCGCAGGGAAAAAGCGGAGGGATGCGTGGGCGACAGGGTCAAGCTGTGGTAATCGCCTTCGCGTTGAACAGGATAACAGCGGATCGGGCTGGACAAACGCTTCAGCGCCCGGATGTAAGAGACTGCGAGGATCACGTTTGGGGAGGAAATGATCCCGGGCCCGGCAAGCCCCTGGATATCAAGGACTTTTTCGACAGCACGGGGATAACTGAGCCCAGAGTGGATCTGCTGCCCGAGAAGGATCTGGGTTTCGGGGGATTCCAGGGAATCGGCGATCCTTAAAAGAAGCTCGGTGTCCCCGTATTCGCTGCCGAAAGAAAGGCAGTCCACACATCCCATCCTGTGAAAAAGGGAGACCATGCCCAGGGCGTAGCTCTCCGCATCCCGGCAGCTGATATCGAACGGAACGGAAAAAACGATGTCGGCGCCGCATTCAAGCGCCATCCTTGCGCGGTCAGCGGGATCGAAAAGGGCGAAATGCCCGCGCTGTGTGACATAACCGCTCATCAGGACGACAACAAAGTCCGCTCCGGTGGCGTCTCTGGCTTTTTTCAGGTGCAGGGCATGACCGTTGTGAAATGGGTCGTACTCCGCAATGACACCGCAGACTTTCGCCATTACCGCCTCCTGTCCGATTCGATCGGCCAAGATATTTTATCATGAAAGTCCGTTTTTGTATATGTCAAATTAGGCCCGGGTCTGTTGTTTATTGGCGCTGCCATCGGATATCGATGCAGAAGATGACCCGCCTTTCCGCGTTGTAGCGGATCGACGCGTCGGCTGCGCCGCCGCTTTCCAACCAGGACCAGATCCTGCCGTTGTCAGAAGCAAAGGACGAAAACAGAGATTCGGAGCAGTAGATGCGCACTTCCTTTACTGTCGTTTTATCCGCGCCGCGCAGGATACGGATCACATCCCGGGAGGTTTCCGCCTCCGTGGTCAGAACGCTCGGCCCCAGAGGCGATATGCCTGAAACGATCACCCTGCGGGAGACGTCAGAATAAGATACGCTGCCTTCGATACCCGCCAGGTCCAGCCATTTCCACACGGGACTGTCTTCTTCCAGGTATCTTGAGTAAAGCTCAGGCGACAGGTATGCCCGCAGCTCCCGTGCCCCTGAAGCGGAGCGCATCAGACCGATGATGCCGCTTTCTGAATCGGCGGTTCCCGCCATGACGTCCGCTCCCAGGGGAGTGATGTCGGAAATGATCAGTTTCCTCTCAGCATCCGAATAGGACACACGCCCTTCGACTCCGGCCAGATCCAGCCATTTCCATACCGGGTTTTCAGGGGAACGGTATTCGTCGTACAGTTGCCCGTCAAGCCACAAAACGGCCTGAGTCCGGTGCGTTTCCGCGGCCTGCCGAAGAGCGTCGCAGACTCCGTCCGCGTCCTTTACCCTGTATTCCGGGACCGGACGATCCCTCAGATCGGTGGTCTTCAGCATATTGTCCGGCATGAAATCCGTGATAAACCGGTAATTTTCCAGCATCCGGTCCCATCCCATATTGTAGTTTTCATAGCTGATCCCATTGCCATTGTCATCCCAGGTGACGTCTACGCCCCGCCAAAGCCCGTTCAGGAGGATCAAGTTCCACATATGGGCCGGGTCTTCATTGGGGGATGAGACCCTCCGTGCATCCCCGTCGACAAGGCGGACCGGGATGCCCTTCAGGCCGCACAGTAGCAGAAAGGCATCGGAATAGCCGTCGCAGTTGGCTTCCCCGTTAAGAACAGCTCCGACACAGCAGTCGTCGCTGTCGGTGGTGTCGTCGATCCGGTAGGTGATATGTCGGCACAGCATATCGTGAATGGACAAAGCCATTTCTTCGTCGGTCCCGTGAACGGTGGAGACCATTTGGCGGGCGGTCCGCAAGGTCGCCTTCCATATGGGAGGGAGATGATCTTCGTTCCCGGCGCGTACGGCGCAAAGGATCGCGTATCCGGGGTAATAGATCGACGCGTCTTTATCGTGATAAACCAGGAGCCTGAGCTCGCTGTAATAGGAACATGCGTCTCCCCGGACGCAGGCGGACGTTTCCAGCGCCCTGAGACGTTCGGAATCAGAAGACATCATGGAAGACCAGGTCTTGCTGTCCAGAAGGAAAGCAAAGGAATCATGTCCTGCGGACGCATGTTCCTGCAGGCGGGAGGAAAGCTCTTTTTCGCTGTTCACTCGAAAGACCGTTCCATCCCAATAGGTGCAGGAAACGTATTCAAGGAAGCAGGTGCTGTTCGAATGATATTCTGTATCCCATCCGAGCAGGCCGGCTTCAAGCAGGAGGGCTTTTGTCTCGGCCCGGTCGGCCATCATGGAGGCGTAGAGGGACGGATCCAGGAGTAAAACAAAATCCTTTTCTTTCCGGTCCCGCATTTTTCGGACGGACGAAAACAGCTCGTCCTTATTCCTGACCGTATTGACGGGGCAGCCGAAGGGCTCCATTTTTGTTATTTCGACTTTCCCGTCGGTCCACCAGGTCCAGGCGACGCTCCTCAAGCCGGCTCGTGCGGCAGCGACGCGGAATCTGTCCGCATCCTGCTTCATTTCGGAGAGCAATTTTCCGCTGAGAGTGAATGATGGGGTTTTTTCGCCGTTTTCAAGAGCCTGAGCCAGGATACGTTCCACTTCTTCCCAACTGTCAGCCCCAGCCGCGTTTGCGGAGGAAGTAAAAAGAAGAAGAACAAAAACCGTAAGAAGCACAGTCAATTTCATATGCATCCTCCTCTCGGGGACGTTCCGGCTTCGGGCAGCCTGAGTATCAGGCTAAAAATCCTTGTTTTCATTATATGAAAATGGATTTGACAATGCAATAGAATAAAATATAATAGTGGCATTGAAGAAAAAGGCTGGTGGAATGTTTGGATTATTCCAGGGAAGAATTGATGATGATCTGGCTCAGGTTCGCGCCGTCAGGTTCCTGGCGCGCTGAGGACGCGCTTGTGGAGCAAATGGGCGGAGCTGACGCGGTATGGGAGGGCTTTTACGGAGAAGAGGTCAGGAAAGCCCTGAATGGGGATGCCTGGGCCGCGCTCGAAGCCATTCGCAAGGCCGGGGAAAGCCGGATCGTAGAAAAGCTGGATGAGATCGGAGCGTTTGCGGTGGGAATGAACGGAGCGTCATACCCCGATCGTCTCCGGAACATTTCCTGTCCTCCGCTGGCTCTCTTTTGCAAGGGAACGCTTCCAGATAACGACCTGCCCGCCGCCGCGGTGATCGGCGCAAGGAGGGATACCCGGTACGGCCGCCAGCAGGCGCAGAAGATCGCCAGGGACCTGGCTTCCGCAGGGGTCGTGATCATTTCCGGTCTGGCCCGGGGGATTGATACGGCCGCCCATTTGGGCGCCCTGGAGGGGGGCGGGAAAACAGTCGCAGTGTTGGGAAACGGGATCGCATCGGTCTATCCTCCCGAAAACCGGGAGCTGTGCCGCCGTATCATTGCATCCGGCGGATGCGTCATCAGCGAGTTCCCCCCTGACGCGGCTCCTCTGAGCTATCATTTTCCGATACGCAACCGGATCATCAGCGCTTTGAGTGACGCGGTGATCCTGATCGAAGCGAGGAAAAAAAGCGGGACAGCCTCCACGATCGGCCACGCGCTGGACCAGGGGAAGGAAATATTTGCGCTTCCGGGGAATGTCGACGCCCCGGGGAGCGAACTGCCCCTTACGCTTCTGAAAGAAGGCGCGC
Source organism: Clostridia bacterium (assembly GCA_017523615.1). Lineage (GTDB taxonomy): Bacteria > Bacillota > Clostridia > Christensenellales > Aristaeellaceae > RUG756. The sequence continues at coordinate 12,910 of JAFWWK010000032.1, read as the reverse complement.
AGATGCTGACCTGTGCCGGGGATGTTCTTGAGGCCATGGGATGGAAGGGCGGCGGCAGGCAGATGACGATGTTTGACGAGCAGGACGCTTTGGAGAAGGAAACGGAAGGGGACGCGATCCTGCAAGCGCTGTTCAGGGAGGACAGGACCTTTGAGGAGCTGCTCGAGATCACCGGCCTGGACGCATCCGAACTTTCGGCGAGACTGACGATCCTCGAAATCGAAGGAAGGATACAGCGCATCGGCGGCAGGGCGTACAGCGTGGTCAGGTAAGCTCTCCGCCGCGGCCGACCATAATATGAAAGGTTTTCCGGCTGAAAAATGTCCGCGGCGCCTTGGGGCCGCTTTGTTAAAAGCGGCCCATTAAAATGGAAACCACTTGACAAAAATGCGTTATATGTTCTATGCTTTTTCAGATTCCATTCAGGAGGTTATGATCAGTGGCGGCAACGACGAAGCTTGTGATTGTTGAATCCCCGGCCAAGGCAAAGACCATTGCCCGTTTCCTGGGGAGAGGATATAAAGTCGAGGCGTCTCAGGGCCATATCCGGGATCTGCCCAAAAGCCAGCTTGGAGTGGATGCGGACAATCATTTTGAGATGAAATACATCACCATCCACGGAAGGGGCAAGATCCTGGCCAAGATCCGCAAGGAAGCCAAGGCCGCGGGAAAGGTTTTCCTCGCCACAGACCCTGACCGTGAAGGGGAGGCCATTTCCTGGCATCTCGCGCAGGCTTTGGGTATCGACGCGGGAAGCAAGTGCAGGGTGGAGTTTAACGAGATCACCAAAAAAGCGGTCGTCGCGGCGATGCAGCAGCCTAGGGCCATCGATATGGACCGGGTCGACGCGCAGCAGGCCAGGCGTGCGCTTGACAGGCTGGTGGGGTACAAGATCTCTCCGCTGCTGTGGGCAAAGGTACGCAAGGGCCTTAGCGCCGGACGTGTCCAGTCCGTGGCCACGCGGATGATCGTGGACAGGGAACGGGAGATCCAGGAGTTCATCCCCGAGGAATTCTGGGATATCACGGCGCACGCGAAGAGCGAAGCCTCGAAGGATAAGAAAGACGGCTTCGATATGAAGCTGATCACTTACCGCGGGAAAAAAGCCGAGATCCACAGCGCCGAAGAGGCGGAGAGCGTGCGTGCCGCCGCAGCAAAGGAAAAATACCATGTTTCCCTGGTAAGGCATGGGGAAAAGCATAAAATGCCCTCTCCTCCCTTTACGACATCTTCTCTTCAGCAGGAAGCCGGTAGAAAACTGAATTTTACCACGCAGAAGACCATGCAGGTGGTCCAGGCGCTTTATGAAGGCATCGAGCTGGGCAAAGAGGGCAGCCAGGGCCTGGTGACCTATATCAGGACCGATTCGGTCCGGATCAGCGATGAAGCCGTGGAAAGCGTCCGCGCTTTTATTGCCGACAAATACGGTGCAAAATATCTGCCGGAAGAAGCCAACATCTTCAAGGGCCGCAGCAATGCCCAGGACGCCCATGAGGCGATCAGGCCGACGGATATCCAAAGACGCCCTGAGGATATCAAGCAGTATCTGACAAGGGATCAGTTCCAATTATACAAACTGATCTACAACCGGTTCCTTGCCTGCCAGATGACTCCGGCCACGTACGACGCCATGACTGTCGAAGTCAGCGGAACGGATACGGTGTTCAGGTTCAGCGGTGAGCGCAAGCGCTTTGCCGGCTTTACAAGCGTTTACGAGGAAGGGCAGGACGATCCCGGTGATAAGATCGCGCATACCCTCCCCGATATAGCCGAAGGGGACAGCGTCGAGATCGTTTCCATGGAACCCCAGCAGCATTTTACCCAGCCTCCGGTGAGGTACACGGAAGCGTCCCTGGTGCGGGCGCTGGAAGAGAAGGGGATCGGCAGACCGTCCACGTACGCTCCTACGATCACTACCATCATTGCGCGCGGATACGTCGCGAGGGAAAACAAACGCCTGTATCCCACGGAGATGGGCATGACGGTCAACGATCTGATGACCGCATATTTCGGGCCGATCGTGGATCTGGAATTCACCGCCGGCCTGGAAGAGGAACTGGATGAGGTCGCGGAAGGGAAGAAGGACTGGCACGACGTCCTGGAATCCTTCTATCCCGAATTCAGTACGGAATTGTCGCATGCGGAAAAGGACATCGAAAAAATCGAGGTACAGGACGAGCCCAGCGATGTTATCTGCGATAAATGCGGCGCGACCATGGTTTATCGGATGGGCAGGTTCGGTAAATTCCTTGCCTGTCCCCGGTTCCCGGATTGCCGGAACACGAAACCGATCTTGAACTATATCGATGTCGCCTGCCCCAAATGCGGCGGAAGGGTCCTGGAAAAGATCAGCAGGAAGAACCGAAAATTTTTCGGCTGCGAGCATTATCCGGAATGCGACTTTGTTTCCTGGGAGAGGCCTGTCAACGAAAAATGCCCCAAGTGCGGAAGCTATATGACCGAAAAGATCAACAGGAAGGGCGAGACGTGGCATCTTTGCTCCAATGAACAGTGCCGGTACAAGGAGGAAGCGATCCCCGGGAACGATACGGCAGAGGATATCGAATGATGGACAGGGTCAAGGTCGTCGGGGCCGGACTGGCCGGGTGTGAAGCTGCGTGGCAGTTGGCAAAACGCGGCGTGGATGTGGATCTTTATGAGATGAAGCCGGGAAAAATGTCTCCGGCCCACCACAGCCCGCTGTTTGCCGAGCTGGTATGTTCTAATTCCCTGCGGGCGGACCGGCTCCAGAACGCCGTCGGCCTCCTGAAGGAGGAGATGCGGCGCCTTGACAGCCTGATCATGGAGGCGGCGGATCACTGCCGGGTCCCGGCGGGAGGCGCTTTGGCGGTGGACCGCTCGGGCTTTTCCGAACGGATCACCGCCCGCGTCAGGGCCTGTGAGCATATCCGGGTGATCTCCGGCGAGGTGGACCGTATCCCCGATGGGATCGCCGTTATCTGCGCCGGCCCTCTTGCGAGCGACGCTCTGTGCCGGGCGATCAGCGGACTTGAAGGCGTATCCACGCTGAATTTTTATGACGCGGCGGCTCCGATCGTTACCAAAGCGTCGATCGATATGAGCAAGGTCTTCAGGGCAAGCCGTTATGACAGGGGAGATGGGGACGACTACCTGAACTGTCCCATGGACAGGGAAACGTACTTCGCTTTTGTGGACGCGCTGGTCCACGCGGAGACCGCGCCGGTGCACGGCTTTGAAGAAAACATGGTGTTCGAAGGCTGCATGCCGGTGGAATCCATGGCCAGGCGTGGGCCGATGACGCTTCGCTTCGGTCCGATGAAGGCGGCCGGGCTGAAACACCACGCTGAAAACCTGTTTGCAAACGTTCAATTGCGCCAGGACGACGCCGGGGACGAAATGTATAATATCGTCGGATTCCAGACCAGGCTGAAATTTCCCGAGCAGAAAAGGGTGTTCGGCATGATCCCCGGGCTTGAAAACGCGGAGTTTGTAAGGTACGGTGTCATGCACCGCAACACGTTTTTGCATAGCCCCGGATTTCTGGACCGCCATTTTCAGGTGATCCGCCGCCCTGGGCTATTTTTTGCGGGCCAGATCACCGGCGTGGAAGGCTATGTGGAAAGCGCCGCCAGCGGGCTTTATGCCGGGATCTCCGCCGCATGCATGGCGCTGGGCAGGCCGATCCCCGAATTCACAAGAAAAACCGCTATCGGGGCGCTCGGCTGTTATGTGTCCGCGGAAAACCGGGATTTTCAGCCGATGAATATCACCTTTTCCCTGATGGATCCCCTTGACCGGCCTGTCAGGGACAAAACCGCAAGGAACGGGATGATCGCTGACCGTTCCCTGGCTTTACTGGAAAACATGAAAACGGAGGGATTGACATGACTTTAAAAGGAACGACTATATGCGCCGTCCGCAAAAACGGACAGACGGCTGTCGCCGGTGACGGGCAGGTCACCATGGGAGAAAGCACGATCTTCAAGGGGACGGCCCGCAAGGTCAGAAGGATCTATAACAATACCGTAGTGACTGGATTCGCAGGTTCTGTGGCGGACGCTTTTTCACTGTGCGAACGGTTTGAGGAAAAGCTCACTGCCTGCGGCGGCAATCTGGAACGCGCCGCGGTCGCCCTTGCCCAGGAATGGCGCGGGGACAAGGCGATCCGCCAGCTGGAGGCCATGCTGATCGTGGCGGACAAGGACGCTCTTTTGATCGTCAGCGGGACCGGAGAAGTGATCGACCCGGACGACGGCGTCGCAGCCATCGGCTCCGGCGGCAATTTTGCCATGGCCGCTGCCCGGGCGCTGGTCCAGAATACCGATCTTTCCGCGCATGAGATCGCGGAAAAGGCGCTGCATATCGCGGCGGGGATCTGTGTTTATACCAATGACAACGTGATTGTGGAGGATGTATAAAATATGAACGAACTGACGCCCCGCGAAGTCGTGCGAGAGCTTGACAGATATATCATAGGCCAGGACGAGGCAAAAAAAGCCGTCGCGATCGCCCTGCGGAACCGCTATCGCAGGAACCAGCTGCCGGATGAGATGCGCGAGGAGATCTATCCCAAAAACATCCTGATGATCGGTCCCACCGGGGTGGGTAAGACCGAGATTGCCCGCAGGCTTGCGAAGCTTGTGAAAGCGCCCTTTGTAAAGGTGGAGGCGACCAAGTTTACGGAGGTCGGTTACGTCGGAAGGGACGTGGAGTCCATCATCCGCGACCTGACGGAAAATGCCGTGCGGATCGTAAGGAAAGAGCACGCCGACAGGGTAAAGGACCGGGCCGCGGCCATGGCCGAGGAAAGGCTCGCTGATATCCTGACCCACCCGGGCAAAAAAAATCCGGGCAACCCATTGGATTTCCTTCTGGGCAAAAACCGTGAACCCGAGATGAGCGAGGACGAAAGGCAGAGCCTGTCCAAACGCAGGAGCGACGTTATGGAGCTTTTGCGGAAAGGTGAGCTAGAAGACCGGGAACTGGAGATCGAGGTGGAGGAGACGGCTCCCCAGCTGGAAGTGGGCGGGGCGTCGATCAGCATCGGCGACATGATGGGGGGCATGCTGCCTAAAAAGATGAAGACCCGCCATGTCAAGGTCAGGGAAGCCCGCAAGATCCTGATCGAGGAAGAATCGGACAAACTGATCGATCAGGACGAGATCCATGAGGAAGCGGTGCGCCGTGCGGAACAGAGCGGAATTGTTTTCCTGGACGAGATCGACAAGATCGCCGGACACGGCTCCGCGGCGTCCGGGCCGGACGTCAGCAGGGAGGGAGTCCAGAGGGATATCCTTCCCATCGTCGAGGGCAGCACCGTGACCACGAAGTACGGCCCTGTAAGGACCGATTTTATGCTGTTCATCGCGGCCGGCGCTTTCCAGGTGAGCAAGGTTTCGGACCTGATCCCCGAATTGCAGGGGCGTTTCCCTGTGCATGTCACCCTGAAAAGCCTGACCCGGGAGGATTTTGAGAAGATCCTGACCCAGCCGGACAATGCTCTGACCCGCCAGTACGCCGCGCTGCTCGGCGTGGATCATGTGAAGCTCAGCTTTGAGGACGACGCCCTGTCCGAGATCGCGAAAGCTGCACTGAACGCCAACGAGACCGGGGAGGATATCGGCGCCCGCCGCCTGCACGCCATTTTTGAAGAGCTCCTGGAGGACATTTCCTTTAACGCCGGCGGGGAGAACATGCCGGAGGTTGAACTGAAGATCAACGCGGAATATGTCAGGAACCATGTAAAGGCTGCCAAGGAGAGGGATATGAGAAGGTATATCCTGTAAATACAAACAGTCCCGGCAGGAAACCCGGGCATTCCCGCGAGAATGTCCGATTTTCTTGCCGGGGCTTTTCCTTTGTCCGCACGGATCCTGCGATCACGTTGCCGAAACGCACCGGGAAAAACAGGCGTATACGAAAAAGACGCCGGGTTCCCCGGCGCCGTTTTTTATCCCAGGTCCACGATGATCGGGAGGATCATGGGGTTGCGTTTGATCTTTTCGAAAATGTAGCGGTGCAGTTCGTCCTTAATGCGGTTTTTGATACTTGGCCAGTCGCTGCCGTCGATGTGATCGTAGGAGCCGATGATCCCACGGACGATATCACGTGTGCTTTCAATGATATCCTCGTTCTCACGGACATAGACAAAACCGCGGGAAATGACGTCCGGACCGGAGACCAGGATGCCGTTGGTGCGGTCAAAAGCCATTGCAACGATGATCAGGCCGTCCTGGGAGAGGTGCTTGCGGTCGCGGAGGACCACGTTTCCCACATCACCGATCCCAAGCCCGTCGATCAGGATCTCTCCGGTGGGGACGGTCCCGGTGATGGCAACACTGTTCTGATCCATTTCGATCACGTTGCCCATGACCGGGATCACGATGTTTTCACGCGCCATGCCGAGGGATTCGGCCAGCTCCGCGTGCTGCCAGAGCATACGGTATTCGCCGTGTACGGGAATGAAGTATTTTGGCTTAACGAGGGTATGGAAAAGCTTGATCTCCTCCTGGCATGCGTGACCGGAAACGTGCACCTCCGCCATCGCTTCATAGATGACTTCGGCGCCGCAGCGGTACAGCTGGTTGATGACCCTGGAAACGAATTTTTCATTGCCCGGTATGGGCGTCGCGGAGATGATGACCTTGTCGCTCTGCTTGATCTGGAGCTTGCGGTGTTCTGAAAAAGCCATTCTGGTCAAGCCGCTCATCGGTTCACCCTGGCTGCCGGTGGTCAGGATCAGGATCTCGTCATCGGGATAGTGATCCAGATCGTCGATCTCAAGGAGACGATCAGCGGGGATGACCAGCTCGCCAATGTCCATGGCTACCTGGGAAACATTCACCATGCTCCGCCCGACAAAGCACACTTTGCGGCCAAAGCGGATGGCGCTGTCGATGACCTGCTGCATCCGGTTGATGTTGCTGGCGAACATGGCAACGATAACGCGGCCGGCGGCGTTCCTGAACTGGTTGACAAAGGTTTCGCCGATCTTCTTCTCACTCATGGTATAACCGGGCCGCTCGATGTTTGTGCTCTCGCACAAAAGGCAAAGGACGCCTTTGCTTCCGACCTCAGAGAGACTGCTCAGGTCCGTTACCTCGCCGTCCACGGGCGTGTAGTCGATCTTGAAGTCGCCGGAATGAACGACGATCCCCGCTCCGCAGGTGATGATCAGGGCGCAGGCGCCGGGAATGGAGTGGTTTACCTTGACAAACTTAACGGAAAATGCACCGATCCTGACCTCGTCCCGGGGGACAATGGTGTTGAAATGGATACCGTTGACACGATGCTCGCGCAGCTTGATATCGATCAGCGAAAGCGTCAGGCTGGTCCCGTAGATAGGTGCAGGAACCTGTTCCAGCACATAGGGGCTCGCTCCGATGTGGTCTTCGTGCCCATGGGTAAATACATACCCGCGGACACGGTGCTTGTTGGCGACAAGATAGGAAATATCGGGGATAACGAGGTCGATCCCGAGCATGTCGTCACTGGGAAACATGGAACCGCAGTCGACCACAAGGATATCGTCCCCGTATTCTAAGACAGTCATGTTTTTGCCGATCTCATCAACACCGCCGAGGGAAATGATTTTAAGCTTGGAGGTTTGTGCCATAAAACTCCTCCTTTCAAAAGTACATGATATATAAGCCCGTGCAATAAACGGAGTAAAGCGTTGAATATTCAATAAGGCCGGTAAAAAAGGGTATATAAAATAATAACACAAAAATACGCGAAATACCAGTATACGTATTTCACAAATATTGATTAAAATAATGGATAAAAAACGATAAACCGGAGCATAGCCGGGAATAGGGAAAAACAAAGGCTCAACGACAGTTTCTTGGGAGGGTTAGACGCCGCTGCCGCTTTCTTTGTGGTGGACCCTGACGATGCGGGGGACCCCCTTTCCGTTTTTCTGTACACGCCGGTCATACATGATCACGGGAATAGCCGTTAGGATACCAAGACAGAGAGCCGTAATGATCTCTCCCGTTTCATTATCGAACAGGAGCTTTCCAAGGAAGAGGCCCAAAAGAAGACCCGACAAGGGGATGATATAGGCAGCGAGCGTATATTTAAGGAGCTGCCCCTCGGGCAGGAATACCTCTACCATGTCGCCGGGGACTGCACTTCCCTTCAGCGTTACCAGCGTCTCTTTGATGTCGCCGCATTGTCCGCATTTTGCGCACGCTTCAGGGCGTTCAAAGCACACCCTGACGGACCCGTTGTCACAAGAAACGACTTTCCCTGTCTTGATCATACGCACCCTCCGTGTTCCGGGCTCATTTGGCTTTATTATAGCATAAGCTTCAGAGCGAGTACAGAAAAAAAGAACGGGCTTCATCTCCTGAGCCCGTTCGATAAGCGGATATTCATCATACGTTTTTATTTAGATTCGTTTTTGATCAGCTCGTTAAGACATTTTTTGCAGATGAGCTTATCCCTGAACGTCATGACATTCTGGGCATTTCCGCAGAAGATGCAGGAAGTATGGTATTTCTTGATGACGATCTTTCCGTCTTCGATGCTGATCTCTACAGGATCATGGAGATTGATGTCCAGCGTGCGGCGCTGCTCGATTGGGATAACGATCCGTCCAAGCTCATCAAGTTTTCTGATAACACCCGTGGTTTTCATGGGATATCCCTCCAATCAAAATTTGTTCCACTCCATCAATTCTATACACTTTCCAGAGATTAGTCAAGTGTTTGACTGAACTTTTTAAAATGGTCCAGATACAGAAGAAAACAACTGTTTTTTGTAAGAGTAACTTTAATTTCATAGTCAAATATTATAAAAAGACTATAAATAAAATAGCTAAAAATGGTTTTTACTCTAGAAATTTATATAAGTCAGACAAGTAATATGCTGTAAAAACGACACAGCAATTAGTGTGTATAATTATACATCTTGTGTTATTGACGAGCAGACTCTCATATTTTATAATTTTATATACGGGAATGTGGGGAGGAATGGAATGTGCGTTATATGATCCATTTGTCGTATGACGGTTCCAGGTATTCGGGCTGGCAGAGGCAGGGAAACAGCGACAAAACCATTGCCGGAAAGCTGGAAAGTATATTGAACCGGCTGGATGAAGGGATAGTCACGGTCCACGGAGCGGGCAGAACGGACGCCGGAGTCCACGCCCTGGACCAGACTGCCACCTTTGACCTTGCCAAACCCATTGATCCGGCTGATGTGATGGCTGTGCTGAATGAACACCTTCCGGAGGATATTGCCGTTATCTCCTGCCAGACATCTGACAGCCGTTTTCATGCCAGACTGAACGCTGTCGGCAAGATCTACCGCTACACTGTCAGGACTGACCCGGTAAAGGACGTATTTCAGCGCAGATACCAATGGTATCTGGGAAGACCTCTTGAGCTTGCCGCCATGAAACAGGCAGCGGCCATGCTGACAGGCACGCATGATTTTACATCTTTCGCCACAAGCACTTCCTCGAAGCACAGCGCGGTCCGGACTGTGAGAAGGATCGATATCCTGGAAAGGGACGGGACAGTGACGCTGGAATATGAGGGAAACGGTTTTCTTTACAATATGGTTCGCATCATGACAGGAACGCTTTGTGAGATCGGCCTGGGGCAAAGATCCGCCGGGGAGATCCCGGGGATCATTTCCGCCCGGGACAGGGCAAGGGCCGGGATGACAGCGCCGGCACAGGGACTGACCCTGGTCAGCGTGCTGTATCCTGAGGGCAGCACCGACAGGAAGTAAAAAATCCATAAGGTTTTTAATGGATATTTTGGTAATGAAAATGCAACTTTTTTCTTGAAAACAGAATAACAACGGAGTATAATAGACTTAATAGCAATGGCGCGGAAATGCAGGCAGCTTTTTTATCTGGCGGCAAATGCGAGAATTGCTGAGGTGTGCGATGACATTGAATGATTTGAATCCAATGCAGCGAAAAGCAGCGGAAACGCTTGAAGGCCCGGTGCTGATCCTGGCCGGTGCAGGAAGCGGAAAAACCAGGGCTCTCACATATCGCATCGCCAACCTGGTGGAGCATGGCGTGGCTCCTTACAACATCATGGCGCTGACCTTTACCAACAAGGCTGCCAGGGAGATGAAGGAGAGGATATCCCGCCTTGTAGGACAAAGCACCGACGATATGTGGGTGGGGACCTTTCATTCCATCTGCGTCCGCATCCTTCGGCGTGACATTGAAAAGCTTGGATATCAGCGCTGTTTTACGATCTATGATGACAACGATACTGAAAGAGTGATCAAGGAATCCATAAAAGCGCTGAATATCGACGAAAAGACACTTTCCATGAAGGATGTCAAATATGCCATATCGGACGCCAAGAACAAGGTGATGACACCCGATGAATGGTTCCGGGCTTCCCAGAGGGATTACAGAAGCCAGAGGATCCATGACGTTTTTGTTCGGTATGAGGAAAAGCTTCGCACTTCCAACGCGTTGGATTTTGACGACCTGCTTATTCGTACCCTTCAGCTTTTTGTCGATCATCCCCCGGTGCTGGAATATTACAAGCGGAAATTCAGGTATATCCACGTGGATGAATACCAGGATACCAATATGGCCCAGTACCAGCTGGTGAAACTGCTTTCCCAGGACAGCAGGAATATTTGCGTTGTCGGCGACGACGATCAGTCCATTTACGGATGGCGCGGCGCAGATATCCGCAACATCCTTGATTTTGAAGAGGACTTCCCGGACGCGAAGGTCTACAAACTGGAACAAAACTACCGTTCGACCTCCAATATTCTTGATGCGGCCAATCAGGTGATAGCCCATAACCGCGGCAGGAAGGAGAAGGTCCTCTGGACCGAAAACGGCGAGGGAGCGCCGATCCTTCTGTTTGGAGCCGGAGATGAAAGGGAGGAAGCGGCCTGGATCTGTGAGCAGCTCAGGCAGCTTGAACGCGGAGGGGCGCCATACAGCGATATGGCCGTATTGTACCGTACCCGCGCTCAGAGCCGTGTGATCGAGGAAATGCTGATGCGTGCGGGCATGCCTTACAGGGTCTTCGGCGACCAGCGGTTTTATGACCGGAAGGAGATCAAGGACGCGCTGGCATACCTCAGGATCATCGTTAATCGGAATGATGATGTCTCGCTTGAAAGGATCATCAATACGCCGCGCAGATCCATTGGGGAAAGCACGGTGGAGGTCATCAGGAAATGCGCCGCGGACAGGGGCGTCCCGATGTTTGATGTCCTTAAGGACCTTCCGGAGGAGCTGTCCTCCCGTCCGCAGAAATGTGTGGCCGAGTTTGCGGCTTTAATGAACAGCCTGGCAGAAAAACGCCGGGATATGGGATTGAGCGAATTCGTTGAAGAGATGCTTGACGCGACCGGCCTGATCAGGCAGTACGATGGGGGAAGCGAGGAAGGACAGTCTCATATACAGAATCTCCGGGAATTTGCCGGGGCAGCCGGTGATTTTGAAAAACAATCCGAGGACCGTTCTTTGGAGGCCTTCCTTGAGAACGTAGCCCTGATCACCGATCTGGACCGACAGGAGGATACACCTAAATATGTCACTTTGATGACATTGCACAGCTGCAAGGGCCTGGAGTTCAAAGACGTGTTTATTGCTGGTCTTGAAGACGGCCTGTTTCCGAATATTCGCTGTATCATGGACGATACGCGTCTTGAGGAAGAGCGGAGACTTTGCTACGTGGGGATCACCCGAGCCCGTGAAAGACTGTATCTAAGCTACGCAAGGCGCAGGATCCTTAATAACCAGATCATGCATAACGATCGTTCCCGTTTCCTGAAGGAGATCCCCCAGCGCCTTCTGCACGACGAATGGGCGTCGGTAAAGACAAACCGGTCCCTTACGGCTTCGACCCCGGCGTGGAAGCGTCCCCAGGAACCGAAAATGGAATTTCCCAGGGCAAGGAAGCCCAACTTGTCCTTCGGGACTCCTGGTATGGGTCAGCGAGCCCCGCTGAATATTCCCGGCGTCACCAAAGGCTTTGTACCGTCCAAAGCGCGCGATGAGGAGGAGAGCGTATTGCAGACGCTCTTCCGGGCAGGAGATACCGTGCTTCACAGGAAATTCGGCGAAGGCAAAGTGACCGAAGTGTTCGGCGCCGGCAGTGACGCGCGGATCCGTATCTTTTTTACAGCTTATGGGGAAAAGGTCTTCTCGCTGTCTATTGCGCCTATCGTAAAGATCGAGAACAAATAACCCCTGCCTTTTCCGGATAGAAATAATAAACGCCGCCTCGCTTCATCATATCTGGAGCGGGGCGGCGCAGTTGTATGCCGTATGATCAGATGCCCAGGAGATCGCTGTAAGCGCTGAGAGCGCCGTCGGTGTCATGCTTGAGGACCCGTTTGGCAAGCACCTTCCCCAACTGTACGCCTTCCTGATCGAAGCTGTTCAGGTTCCAGACAAAGCCCTGGAACATGACCTTGTTTTCAAAATGGCTCAGAAGGGCGCCAAGGGCTTCGGGGGTCAGCTGCTTTCCGATGATGATGCTGGAAGGACGATTGCCGGCAAAGCTCTTGTTGGGGTTTTCGTCGTCCTTGCCGCAGGCAAAAGCCATGATCTGGGCGGCGACGTTAGCGCAAAGCTTCTGCTGGCTGGTGCTGTCCTGGATGTTCACGTCGGTCTCAGCCTGGCTGAAACGGAAGCCGACGAACTGCAGCGGGATGATGTCCGTCCCCTGATGCAGGAGCTGGTAGAAAGAATGCTGGCCGTTGGTGCCGGGCTCGCCGAAAATGACGGGACCCGTGCCCCCGCTTTGTCGAGTGGCTTATAGTTTTCTACATAGTAAGCAATCTCCTCTTCACTTAGGCTGCGGAAGGTGACGTCCGTCTTATCAACTAGCGATTCCATCACAGCCGCACCATCAATCATGCGCGTAAAAGTGACTCCTGTATAGACTTGATGCACCTTCCCGGATAATTGCCGTATCATCTC
>JAFWWK010000280.1 GCA_017523615.1 Clostridia bacterium | reverse complement strand
TTCACCCATTCGCCCCACGGCACCAGCCGGTCCATTTGCTCCAGAAATTCCTTCTTGTGCGTTCTGACTTCCGCAAGTTCATCCGTCAAAAACGACATCGTTAGCTGCTTATCCATACCAGTATTATACCATATCTTGGTGCTCTATGCTACCATGTGCCGCTTTGTGCGGTGTTGCCTTAGTTTTTTGCGGGGGCCTTTCTCGGGAGGATCATTCTTCTTCGTAGCCTGCGGACCTGGCGAACTGGCTGTCGCAGGCTTTCTCCAGGGCGTCGACGATGATCTCAAGGGTCCTGATGCGGGCGAATTTTTTATCGTTGGATTCGATGATATACCAGGGGGCGTTTTTTGTGGAGGTCTTCTGGAGCATCTCGTCCACAGCCACCTCATACTGGGGCCATTTTTCGCGGTTGCGCCAGTCCTCGTCGGTGATCTTCCATTGCTTTTCGGGGGTGTTCTGGCGGTCGGTGAAACGGGCCAGCTGGGTATCGGAATCGATGTGGATCCAGAATTTCAGCACCACCGCGCCCCATTCAGTCAGCATACGCTCGAATTCGTTGATCTCGTTGTAGGCGCGTTTCCAGTCCTTTTCGGTGCAGAAGCCTTCCAGGCGTTCCACCATCACCCTGCCGTACCAGGTGCGGTCAAAAATGGTGATATGACCGCTTCGGGGCAGGCGGGTCCAGAAACGCCACAGGTATTGCCGGTTCAATTCGTGGGGCAGCGGAGAAGCGATGGGCTGTACGTCAAATCCCCTGGGATCCAGCGGGTAGGCCACACGGCGGATGTTGCCGCCCTTGCCCGCGGCGTCCCATCCCTCGTAACAGAGGATGACCGGGATCTTTTTACGGTAGATGATGTTGTGCAGTTCGCTGAGCCGTGTCTGGAGTCTCTTGAGCTTCTTTTTGTAATCCTCCTCGGAGATGGTCGGCGTCAGGTCCACATCCTTGAGGGCGGGCATCGGGACCAGCGGGAAATCCTCCTTGAAGGGGGAACCGCAGTAGCGCTCTTCACGGATGGCGCGGCCCATTTCACGCACCATCAGTTTCATGGCGTCACGGACGGCGGTCTTGCGGTTGGTGCCATCCAGAACGTGCCAGCGGACCTCGCCGTCGGTTTTGTCCATGAATTCGTCATAGGCTTCAAGGAAGCGGCTGTAATCCCTCAACTGCCACAGATCCTCGTTCGTCACCCGCCAGCCGGTGTCCTGGTGCTCGGCCAGGGCTTTCAGGCGGTCGTACTGCTCGTCCCTGCCGATGTGCAGGAATATCTTGACCACCACGTAACCGCCGTCCCTGAGCTGGCGCTCGAATTCGTTTACCTGTCGGATGCGGCGGCGGTATTCGCCCTTGGTGATCTCATGGGCCAGGAATTTACGGACCGCGCTTTCCATCCAGCCGGAATCCAGGAACATGATCTTCCCGTTTTCGGGGATCAGGGTTGCGTAGGGGTACAGGAAGGGATACCGCATCTCCCTTTCCGGTTGGATCAACGGGGATTTGACGTTGTAAAAACGGGGGTCCAGCTCGCTGATGAGCTCCTTGATCAGGCTTCCCTTGCCCGCGGCGGACCATCCCTCGATCAGGACAAGCACCGGCAGCTTCTTTTCCTTCAGCTGTTGAGGGAGCGTGGCGAGCTCCTCGTTCAGTTCCCTGATCTCAGCCTTCAAAGCGTTCTTGTCGTCCGGCTTTATACTTTCAAAGTCCTTCAGCATGGATCAAACCTCCTTATTGGACAGGTAAAAAAATATGCTGCTTTGCATGATCCCATTTGATAATAGGATACCGCAAAACAGCGCAAAGTCAAGCGGAAAAAAGAGAGCGGATATGAAAAAGGGCTTCTGTTATTTTGGAGAATTGTTCATTCCGCCGGGCCTCTTAAGACATCACGGTTTCCGGAACAAAAAAAGTGAAAAGGGGAGGCATTCAGCCTTTTTTCTCTTTCCGGTCGGCGCCGGGGAGCCAAACAGAGAATCGCGTTTCCTTCTCGTCCGAAGTGCATTCCACGGTCCCCCGGTTTTTTTCCGCAAGGGATTTGAGTATGGAAAGCCCCAGGCCGAAGGTGCCGCTGTCGTATTTGCGGGAAGGGTCGGAACGGTGGAAGCGTTCGAAAAGGCGGGGCAGTTCCTCCCGCGGGATCGGCTTTCCCGTATTGGATACGCTCAATTCGGCGCCGCCCCCGGCTCTTTTGAGGTCGAGGCGGATGCTGCCGCCCCTTCCGGCGTGCCGGACCGCGTTGTCCAGGAGGATCGCGGTCATCTGCCCTGCGTCTTGCGGAGACACACAGGCGCGTACGTCTTCAGCAGCGTTGATCTCAAGGGTGCAGCCGCTTTCGTACGCGGCGCTTTCAAAGGGGAGCGCCGACTCCATGACCGGCGGGTACAGATCTGTCTCAGGGGCCTGTTCAGGGCGGACGGGTGAGTTGATTTCCCAATCCAGGCGGGACAATTGAAGCATCTGGGTGATCAGGTCCGTCATGCGGTCCGTTTCGGAATGGATGTAGTCAAGCCATTTGGACCGGCCCGTTTCTTTTTCCAGCACGTCGGCGTTGGTCCTGATCACGGCAACCGGGGTCTTGAGTTCGTGCCCTGCGTTGGCGATGAATTCTTTTTCTTCCCGCATGGCGTTCTCCACCGGCGCTGTCAAACGGGAAGAAAGGCGGTAAAAGAAAAAACCGAAAATTGCCGCGGCGGCCAGAAAGATCCCGAGGGAAAGCAGGATCAGGGGCAGGATCCCCGCCGAAAAAACATCGGACCGTATCAGGGCGACGCACCTTCGCGAGCCGCTGGAGGATACCGCGAACTGGTATCCGGAGGCGGTCCCTTCGGTCCGGTCAAGGGACAGGATGCTTTGGCACAGCGCGTCAAGGGCAGCGGGATCCATGCCTTCGGCGAATCCCAGGGCATGGATGGCTTTGCCGTCCTGATCGACGCTGACGGCGGCCATATCGCTGCTCATCATCAGGGACAGGGCCCGCCGCCCGTGCAGGTTCGCGTCCCGCACCATCAGGGCGTCATCAAGGGGCGGGCCCATGGGGCTGCCCGGCGCGGGGCGGAAGGGATTTTCCCCCGCGGGGACTGTCCCGTCTTCCGGGAGTTCGGCGGGAGCGGCGCCGGTATCGCCCTCCGTGTTTTCCCGGGTCTCCCGGTCCAGGGCGTTCACTGTTTCCAGGGCCAGGCGCAGGACCTCCTTCTGGTTGCGGGCATAAGTGACGCCGTTGGATATGTTGATCACGACGAGCACAGCCAGGAGGATCGACAGCGCGGTGATCTCCATGGAAAAGAAGATCTTCCTTTTCAGCTTTGCGATCATTTTACCGTCTCCAGGATATAGCCGACCCCGCGGACTGCGCGGATACGCACGTCAGCTCCGATGTAGGTCAGTTTTTTTCGGATGAAGCTGATATATACGTCCACGTTGTTGTATTCCGCGTCGGAATCAAAGCCCCAGATCTTTTCGGTGATCATTTCACGGGTCAACACCCGGCTGTGGTTGCGCATCAGGTATTCCATCAGCTGGAATTCCCTGCCCGCAAGCCGTATGCTTTTGCCTGTGGAGGCGTCTGACAACACACAGGTATCGCATCCGAGGGTCACGCTGCCCAGGTGCAGGTCGTTGTCCGCGGCGCTGCCGCCGTGGCGACGGAGCACCATGCGGATGCGGGCCTTGAGTTCCCTCAGGTCAAAGGGTTTGGTCAGGTAATCGTCGGCGCCGCCGTCCATCCCGCGTACCTTGTCGTCCACCCGGTCCAGGGCCGTCAGGAGGATCACCGGAGTCATCATGCCGGCGGAACGGATCTTTTCAAGGATCTGAAGGCCGCTGATCCCCGGAAGCATGATGTCCAGGACCGCCAGGTCGTAGATCCCGCTCAGGAGCATGTTAAGGCCGTCTTCGCCGTTTGCGGCGCCGTCCGCCTTCCATCCCTCGTCCTCCAATTCCTTTAAAAGCGCGGCACGCAGGCCGTCCTCGTCCTCGACAAGAAGGATATTCATCCCAGATCCCTGCCTTTCATGCTTTATCATAGCATGCCGGGGGCGGGAGGGGCAAGAGGGTTTTTGATCTCATGTCCCGGATCGGGATATGAAAAAGATGCCGTATACAGTCTTCCTTAAATGTAAAAAAAGAATAAAAAGAGCCGGGAAGGGGAAAAAAGGGATTGAAAAAAAGGCGAAAAAAATGAAAAATAGGATCGCGGATTCAATAATATTTCAATCAATCCCGCTTAAGATGTCATTGCCGGAGGAAAAACAGCGAATCTCCGGAGAAACAAAAAAGACCTAACAAGGAGGACAGAAAAATGCTAAAAAATATGAAAAAAGCCTTGAGCGCCTTCGCGGCGGCGGCAATGATCTTTTCCGCAGCGGCTTTTCCGGCCCGTTCCCTGGCCGCGTCGCCCGACAAAAACCAGCTGATCGGGACCCTCGAGGAAGGCGATCTTTTCTCAGACCGTGATCTCAGGCAGGAAGCCGACACGTCAGAGGCGGTATATTATACTGTGAGCGACGGCGTCAGCGTGACGATCGACAGTCAGGGCGTGTACATATTCTCCGGCAGCGCGAAGGAATATTCGATCACCGTCGAAGCGGGGGAAAAGGACAAGGTCCAGATCGTCCTGGACGGCGTCAGCGTGACCAATACTTCGGCTCCCGTTATCTATGTGAAAGCCTGCGACAAAGCCTTTGTCACCACCTCCGAGGGGAGCGAAAACGACCTGAGCGTGACGGGGACCTTTCAAAAGGACGGCTCCGATAAGACGGACGGGGTCATTTTCTCCAAACAGGATCTGGTCCTTAACGGCCTGGGTACCCTGAATATCGCTTCCTCCGACAACGGGGCCGTATCAAAGGACGATCTGAAGGTGACCGGAGGCACATGGAATATCTCCTGCTCCGGCAATGCCCTGGAAGCCAACGACAGCGTGCAGATCGCTGGCGGCACGATCAATGTGTCCAAATGCAAAAACGGCATCAGGGCCGATAACGATGATGATGATACCCTGGGGTATGTAGTTATTCTTGGCGGCAGCATCGATATCAACGCGTCGGGTGACGGGATCAGAGGCACAAGCGTTGTGCGTATCGACGGCGGCGACATCTCCGTTACGGCAGCCGAAGGCATCGAGGGCACCTATATCCTGCTCAACGGCGGCACGGTCAATGTCACCGCGTCGGACGACGGCATCAACGCTGCGGCGAAATCCTCGTCCTTTGAGGTGTGGATCGTCATCAACGGCGGGGATATCACCGTCACCATGGGCAGGGGCGATACGGACGCCCTGGACGCCAACGGGTCCATCGTGATCAACGGCGGCAATGTGAGCATCAACGCCCAGACCGCTTTTGATTATGACAGGTCCGGTACGATCAACGGCGGCACCGTGGTGGTCAACGGCGAACAGGTAACGGTCATGACCAGCCAGATGATGGGCGGCGGCTGGGGCCAGCCCGGCGGCGGCTGGGGCCAGCCCGGCGGCGGCTGGGGTCAGCCCGGTGGCGGCTGGGGTCAGCCAGGGGGCGGCGGACGTCCGGGCGGC
>JAFWWK010000279.1 GCA_017523615.1 Clostridia bacterium | reverse complement strand
GTCCGGGCTTTGGGAAAACCCCCACGCATTTTCACCGCCGTATAACGAATCGAAACCGAAGCCGCCGTAACGGCCCAGGTCTTCCTCTTCGATCCTTTTTTTCAGTTCCCGGTAATTCATATCATTCTCCGTTCCCGGGGCCCGTGCGACGGGCTCCCGCGCTGTTATGGCCTGCCGGATCCATTCTATACAAAGGCGGCGCCGGGTTCAATACCGCCTTGACATCGGGGAGAGGGTGTGGCATTCTTTTAATGGGCTTTTATGCCTGACCGGCCCGGGTCCTTTCAGTCCCGGCGCGGATCCTTTCGGAAATTAACGGAGATACGGACATATGATGAATTTTGGGCCAAAGCCCGAGGAACGGCAGCGGAAGATCCTGGGGATCGCGGTGATCGCCGCGATCCTGATCGTGGCGGGGGCCTTTGCGCTGACCCTCCTGGGTGTCATCAATCCTTCCTCGTCGATGAAAGCGGTGCACCTGAGATGCGCCTCCACCCAAAAGGTGACGCCCTTTGGCAATTCGATCCTGTATTACGACGGGACCACCCTCTACTGCCTGAACGCGAACGGCACCGAGAAATGGTCCTTCACCCTGGGCTCCAACGCCGGCTTCAGCTGCGAGGGCGGTACATTGGCCGCGTGGGTGGACAACCAGCTGTTTATTTTTGACGCCAACGGCCGGTCCACCTACAACGACCACATTGCCGCCGGAAATGTGCAGTTCGTCAGAGCCGGCAGAAGGTATGTGGCCGCTGTGGTCGGGGACGGCACCAGTCCGACGCTGATCGTCAAGGACCTGGACGGCCTCACGGTGGACGAGGAGAACGAGGCCTACCAGGACATGATCATCCTGGACGCCGGTTTTTTCAGCAGCGGCGATTACCTTTGGGTCACATCCCTGGACGTTTACGGCACGGTGCCCGCCACCACCATGCACACCATCCGCGTCGGGCAGATGAACACGGGCGAGACGTCCCTGGGCGAAAGCCTGTGCTACGCGGTCAAGTACGCCGGGGGCAAGCTGAACGTGGTGACCACCAGACAGATGCTGGTTTACGATTATCAGTGCACCCAGGACAAAAACGCCACGGTGCTGGTGTACGGCTGGCGCCTGGCCGACTGGGCGGAATCCTCCGGCACGGCGGAAATGCTTTTTGCGCCTTCCCGTCAGTTGGAGGAAGACGCGGCAGTCACCGAGCTGCGCCTGGTCCGGGGCACCCGCGACGTGAGGATGACCCTGCCCACAGGCTGCGTGGGCTCCGCGCTGCACAATTCCAGGATCTACGCATTTTCCGGGGATACGGTCTACAGGGCGTCCTACCGGGACAATCATTTTACGGCTCTGCCCCTTCCCCTTTCGCAGCAGGTGACGGGCTATCTGGGCATGCTTGACAACGGTACGGCCCTTCTGTGCTGCGGCAACGACGTTTACGCGGTGACCATGCCGTGAGGGAGATCGGACTTTACCTGCACATCCCCTTCTGCCTAAAAAAATGCGTTTACTGCGATTTTGCTTCCGTGGGCGGCGGCGAAAAGCTTTTTGCCCCGTATGAGGCCCGCGTCCTGGAGGAAATACGCCTGCGGGCGCGGCGGGACGTGACCGTCCGCACGCTGTATGTGGGCGGGGGGACGCCCTCCGTGGTCCCCGCGGAAATGATCCGGACCATTTTGGCGGCCCTGAGGGAGGCGTTTCCCTTTGCCCCCGGGGCTGAGTGCAGCATGGAAATGAATCCCGGGACCGTCCGGGAGGACATGCTGGAGGCGATGCGCGAGGGGGGCATCAACCGGGTGTCCATGGGCATGCAGTGCGCTCAGGACCGCCTGCTTGAGATGCTGGGCCGTCCCCACCGGTTTTCCGACGTGGCCGAGGGGGTCCGGATGCTCCGCCGTTTCGGGTTCGAAAACCTGAACCTGGATCTGATGCTGGGCCTTCCCGGGCAGACGGAGGACGACGTCGGGGAAAGCCTCCGAAAGGCCCTGGACCTGGGCGTATCCCACCTGAGCTGCTACGGGCTCATCGTGGAGGAGGGAACGGAAATGGCGCGCCGCGTCCGGGACGGGGAGTGGACGCTGCCGGACGAGGACGTCGAAAGGAACATGTATGAGATGTGCCTCGCGGAGACCGCCCGGCGCGGGATGAGGCAGTACGAGATCAGCAATTTCGCGTATCCGGGCAGGGAATGCAGGCACAACGTGGACGTATGGAAGCGCGGCGAATATATCGGCATCGGCTGCGCCGCGGCCGGCTTTCTGGACGGCGTCCGCCGGCAGAACCCTTCCTCCATCGCATCCTACCTCAGGGGTGAAAAGCCTCAGGAGGAGGTCATCGGTGAGGAGGACGCCATGTTTGAAAGCGTGATGCTGGGCCTCAGGCTCACCGAAGGGATCACGGACGGGGAGTTTTATTCCAGGCACGGGCGGACCCTTTCCGAGGTTTTCGGCCGCAGGTGGCAAAAGGCCATGGACCTGGGTCTGCTCGTTTATCGGGACGGGCGCCTCCGTCTCACCCGACGGGGCATGGATGTGCAGAACAGCGTCCTTGTGGACCTGATGCCCGACTGAGCGAAGATGCGGAGAAAGACGAAAAAAAGGGAAGAAAACCGGCGCCGGTTCCGTTTTTTGTACAGATGAAGGCTTTTTGCCCGGATATCATGGGGGATCGCCTTTGCCAAACACGGTCTTCTTATCAGTAAGACAGGGAGGGTATAAAAATGAAAAAAGGGATCGCATCGCTTCTGGCTTTGGTCCTTGCGCTTGGCCTTGTTCTTTCGGCGGCGCCCGCGCTGGCGGCGGGCGAATACGCCGTGGTCATCAATACCGGATACCTGAACGTGCGCAGCCAGCCCTCGGCGTCGTCCCAGTGGCTGGGCTCGGCAGCCCGGTCCTCCTGGGTGGAGGTGCTCTCCGCCGCCGCCGGCGGCTGGTATTACTGCCGGGTGGTCGACAGCGGCGTAAGGGGCTACATGAGCGGCACCTACCTTGCCATGGCCGGCTCATCCGGCGGCGCTGGGGTCGGCGGGGACGGAACGGTCTCCAACAACGGCAGCTATGTAAACATGCGTTCCTATCCCAGCTATGGCGGCGCAGTCCTGGGCCAGGTGCCCAGCGGCACCGTGGTGCATATCCTGGCCGAGGAGAACGGCTGGTTTTATGTGCAGATGAACGGCGTCTACGGCTATATGCGTTCCGAATTCATCACGGCGGCCTCCGTCACGCCGGGCGGGACCACGGCCCGGGTCAAGGCCGGAAGCCTCCGTCTGCGCTCCGCTCCCACCACGTCGTCGTCGGTGCTGGGGACCTATGGGACCGGGACGCTGGTCACGGTGCTCCTGAAGGGGAAGGTCTTCTGGCAGGTCCGGGTCAACGGCAAAACGGGCTTCATGGATTCCTCCTACCTTACAGAGGACGTTTCTCCCGCGCCTGTCCCCCCGGTACCGGTGCCTCCCGCGCCCGCGCCGGTTTCCGAGACCTATGCCGTCGTGGGGGGCGGCACCGGGCTGAACCTGAGGGTGACCCCTTCCGCCTCGGCCTCCGTGGCGGCGGTGCTCAGCCCCGGGACCCGGCTGGACTTGCTTTTCCAGGGCGAGACCTGGTGCAAGGTCCGGGTGAGCGGCGGCGGAAAAACGGGTTATGTGATGACCAAGTACATCACCCTTTACAACGCCCCGGCCACGGCGGCGAAGACGGTGACCAATCCCGGGTCCTACGTCAACCTCCGCAAGGGCGCCGGGCAGTCCTACGGCGTGATGCAAAAGGTTTGGGACGGCTCCATAGTGACGGTGCTCATCCCCGGCAACGTCTGGTGCCAGGTGCGGTGGGGGACCCAGACGGGCTATATGATGACTCGCTTCCTGAAATGACGGGACGCGTCCGCCACGAAATCAAAAAATATACGGCAGGGCTCCCGGAACTTGATCTGTCCGGGAGCTCTGCCGTATGGCGGCCGCAGGGGCTGTATGTGTTTTTTCAGCCCCGGTGTCCGGGATGAAAGCTGTCAGCAGCCCTTCCTTCCGTTTTTGTGATCCTCCACCGAGCAGGCGTTCGGCGAACCGTATTCGATCAGCCCCGCGTCGGCCGGGTCGACGGACACCCTCCCGTCCTCGAACACAAAGGCAGGGATGCCGATATCCCCGATCTCCTTCATCCGGTCAAAAACGGGGTCCGTGTCCCTGAGGCGCATAAAGGCGCTCATGTTCCGGACGTGCTCGCCGATGTTGATGTATTCAAATTCGTCCTCCCGTCCCGCGATCTGGTCATGAATATAATCGCAGTAAGGGCAAGTGGGCATTCCGTAGATCTTGATCATGTGCCGCGCCTCCTTTCCGTCAGTCCAGGCAGGGCCTGTATACGATCTTCCGCCCCAGCTCCGCGGCTTTTTCCCCGCCGAGGAACCAGGCCGCGATGGCCAGGCCGAAGGAGATCGATGTGCCCATGCCCCGGGATGTGATGATGTTCCCGTCCGTGACGGCATTTTCCCGGAGGATCTCGGCGCCGCCCGCCGCCACCTTTTCCTCCCAGGAGGGGTTGCAGGCGGCCTTGCGGCCCTTCAGGAGGCCCAGGTCGCTCAGGATGGAGGGCGCGGCGCAGATGGCCGCCACCGCCCGGTCTTCCCTGGCGGCGTGGGCGAGGATGGCCTCCTCCAGTTTTTTGCATGCCTTCAGGTTCAGCGTGCCGGGAATGCCGCCGGGCAGGATCAGCATGTCGTAATCCTCAAGGTCTTCGTCTTCAATGACGGAATCGCACAGGAAGGTGATCCCGTGGCTGGAGGTGACCTGCGGTTTGTCCGAAACGGAGATCTTTTTAAGCGGGATCCCCGCGCGGAAGCAAAGGTCCGCCACGGTCAGCGCTTCGATCTCCTCACAGCCGTCAGCCATAAATATGGCGCCTTTTTTTTGTTCTGACATAGTTCTGCCTCCCGATGAAAATTGATCCACAGCGTTCGACGGGATCATTATAACAGCAATAGGCGTCGTCCGGCAAGCGTGACGCGGCGCGGGAGGGGCATAAAAAGGACGCGGGAAAAAACCATCTGTTCAATCATTATCATTTGTGATATAATGGCCGGGAAATTCTGTACGGTGAAAACCGTCAAAAGGAGAAAACGGGACATGAAAAAGATCCTTTCGCTGACCCTGTCCATGGCTCTGACCGCGTCCTGCTTGTCCGCCGCCCCGGCGGAGGAAACGGGTGCGTACGCCGTCGGAGACACCGAGTCCGGCTTTACCGTGACCCGCGTGGACGCCTACGATCTGATCGGCGCGGACGTATACACGTTCGTTCACGACCAAACCGGCGCGCAGGTCCTCTTTATCAAGAACGAGGACAACAACCGGCTGTTCACCATCGGCTTCCGCACCCCCGCCGAGGATGACACCGGAACGCCCCATGTGTTCGAGCATTCCACCCTGGACGGCTCTGAGAAGTATCCCTACGCGACCATGTTCTTCGCCCTGTCCAACCAGAGCTACAACACCTATATGAACGCTTCGACCTACTCCCTGGGCTATACCTGCTATCCCCATTCCTCGATGAGTGAGGAACAGCTGCTGGCCACCACTGACTTTTATGTCGACAGCGTATTCAACCCGATGGTGATGAAGGACGAGAGCCTTTTCCGTGAGGAAGCCTGGCGCTACGCCATGGACAGCCTGGACGGCGAGCTCAGGTACGAGGGCACCGTGTACAGCGAGATGACCTCTTCCTATAAGATCTCCCACGCCCACAACCAGAACGAGGTCCGGGCGAGCTACCCCGGAAGCCTCCTGGGCAACACCACCGGCGGCAATCCCGTGTATATCCCGGACATGACCTGGGAGAGCATCAGGGATTTCCACGACCGGTATTATCATCCCTCCAATTCCGTCACCATCCTCTACGGCAACATCGAGGAGCCCGGGAAGTTCCTGGCATTGCTGGACGGCTATTTCTCCGCCTATGAGCGCGCCGAATTCGATTTCACGGATAAGGGCGCGGCGGCGACGGAAAGCGGTACTTTCTATTATTCCTTCCCCGTGTCTGCCGATACCGATACCAACGGCGGATCGCTGATCTCCATCGTGTGGCCGCTGGAGAAAGCCACTGCGGAGCAAATGGACGTGCTGGACCTTCTGACCACGGTCCTGATGTCCCCCGCCAGCCCCATGGCGGAAAAACTGCGTGAAAGGCTGCCCAACGCGGAAGTCTCCGTGTATGTGTCCACCGGCGGCGCCGGAAACGCCCTGGACCTTTACGCCACCAACGTCAACCCCGGCGATGAAAAGATCCTGAACGAGATCATGGCCGAGGTCTTTGCCCAGATCGCCGAGACCCCCTTCAGCGACAGCCTGATCGATACCGTGGCCCACAACGAGCAGATGAACGAGCTGCTCGCCACCGAAAGCTCCACCATCGGCCTGGACCTCATGGGCTCGATCTATTACTGCTTCTTCATGACCGACGATCCCTATCACTTCACCGAGAGGGTCTACACCCGTGAAAAGTTCGAAGGCTACAACGCCGGCCCCTTCGCCGGAACAGTCAGGGATCTTCTCCTCGGTGAGGACACGGTGGCTGTGACAGTCGTCACCAGCCCCGAGGCCGGCGGCAAGGAAAAACAGGACGCCGAGACCAAAGAGAAGCTGGCCGCCATCAAGGCCGGGATGACCGAAGAAGAACTGCAGGCCATCGTGGACGCCACCGCCGCCCGCGCCGACATGGGCGAGAGCGACAGCGAAGGCTTCCAGGCGTCGCTGCGCAGCCTGAGGGCCGTCGGGGTGGACACCCTCCCCGAGGAAGTGCGCGAATATAACATCACCGATACCACCGACGAAAACGGCGTCCGCCATCTCTGGGCCGAGGCATCCTCCGAAGGCCTGGGCGTGGGCTACCTGCTGCTCGACGCCGCGGGCATCCCCCAGGAGGACCTGCTGTGGTACCGCCTGTATGTCCAGCTGCTTGGCAACGTGGACACCGAGCACTATGACCGCACCTCCCTGGCGGCGGCTTTCGGCCGGTACCTGTACAATTATTCCTCCAATACCGCCTATTACACTCCCGACGGGGTCAACGGGCATCCTTACATGAGGGTCAACTTCTTTGCCCTCAACGATGAGATGGACGAAGCCTACGAGCTCCTGGACGAGGTGCTGTTCCACACCGATTTCAGCCATATGGACCAGGTGCTGGACCGTGTGAAGGCCCTGAGGATCGCCCTGAAGAACAGCCTGAACGGTTCCCCCATCGACGTGGCCTACTATACCGCGGTCAGCCGCTTCTCTCCCTCGATGGCGTATGTGAGCTATACCCAGATGCTTCCTTACTACCAGTTCCTGTGCGAAGTCGAGCAGCTGATGGAGACCGACCCGGACAGCGCGGCCGCCAGACTCGCCGACATCGCGGTGCAGCTGCACCACTATCGCGGCGCCGTCAGCGGCTACTGCGGAAGCGCTGAGGGCATGGCGGCCCACAGCGCCGCGGCCGATAAGTTCCTTGCCGGCCTGGAGGACGGGCAAGCCGAGGCCCAGACTTATGACCTGGGCACCGTGACCGGGGCCGAAGCCATCATCATGGACACCGGCAACAATTTCAACGTGCTTTCCGCCTCCTGGAATGAGATCGGCATGGAGGAATACACCGCCGACATGGAAGTCATCGACACCCTGGTGACCGACGCGTACCTGCTGCCCAACCTCAGGGACCAGTACGGCTGCTACGGCACCTACGCGGTGGCGCTGGACGACGGCCTCCTGGTGTATTCCTACGCCGACCCCAACGTGGGCAAGACCTATGAGATCTACGGCGGCATCGGCGATTTCCTGGAGACGATCTCCGTGGACCAGGAAACGCTGAACGGCTATATCCTTTCCGCATACTCCAGCTATACCGCTTCCAGCGGCGAGCTGAACGGTGCCTACGGCGCCATGACCGACCTGGTGAACTGCGAGACGGTCCAGAACAAACTGGAGTACATGCGTCAGGTGAAGGCCGTCAAGTCCGATACCGTGGCCTCCTACGCCGATCGCTTCAGGAAGCTTTGTGAAAACGGCGGCATCGTTACCGCCGGCAGCGCGAGCGCCATCAATGCCGAAGCGGGGATCTTCCAGAACATTTCCAATCCCTTCGGCTCCGTGGACGCTTCCCAGGTGGTCTTCGAGGACCTGCCTGAGGAGCATCCGTACTATGACGCGGTCCGTTTCGTCTTTGAAAACTACCTGATGGCAGCCGGCGGCGAAAGCACCTTCGGCGTGAACGACGAGATGACCTTCGGCGAGTTTGCCGGCGCGATCTATGCCGCCCTTGGCGGCAGCGCCGACGCGCAGGCCGACGCGGTGGCGTTCCTGTCGGGCTACGGCATCCTGCCGGCGGACAAGCCCCTGGACAGCACCATGACCCGCGAGGAGATGTGCGTGTACACCGGCAATCTGCTGAGCGCGGCCTTCGGCATCCCCCTGGAGTCCCAGACCGACATTTCCCAGTACGCCGACGCAGCGTCCGTCACCGAGGGTTACGCGCCTTATGTGGCGGTCTGCCTGGACTATGGCCTGATCGTTTCCGACAACGACGGGAATCTCCGTCCCCAGGATACGGCGACTCGCGGAGACGGCGCCAATGTGATGTACGTCTGCTTCTCCGAATGATCTGAATATGGCACTTTGGGGCCGCGCGCTTTATCGGCGCGCGGCCCTTTGCCGCTTTGCCGCCGTCGCCGGGAGAATAAACGGATAGGTGCCGCGCCGTGTTTCCGCCGCGGCGGGGCGGGAAAACGGAAAACAGCTTGACGGAAGCCCCGGAGATGTGATACTCTGCCGGGAAGGGCGGATCGAGGGGAGAGCGGGAGCCCTTTTTGGCGTACGCGGGGAAAAGTGACCGCTTTTTTCCTCCAAAGTGGCGGGGAAATCGCTGATTATTTGGGTAAAAGGGAAAAAAGTGGGGAGAAAGTGCCTGCTGTGGGCCTAAAAAGAGGAATTACGGCACATCCTGTCGAATAATCAGAGCAGGTTGTCATGAAATCCGGCTTTCGGCGGTCGTTTTCTTCTGCCGGAAGCTTGTAAAGGAGATCGGAACATGCCTCAATTGGACATCGGCGTTGATCTTGGTACGGCCAGCGTTGTCATTTACGGAAAAGGCAACGGCATTGTGCTGGATCAGCCTGCGGTCATCGCCATCGACCGCTCCTC
>JAFWWK010000278.1 GCA_017523615.1 Clostridia bacterium | reverse complement strand
GTCGCCCATGATCCCCCGGCGGAAGAAAAGCACGACGATCATGATGATGATGGAGAAGACCACCAGGCGGAAGCCGTTGCGCAGGAAGGGCACCTCAAAATTGCCGATCATCTGCTTTTCATCCAGGAAGCGCAGCCACCACTCCGAGCAGGCGACGAACAGGAAGCTGCCGCACACGGATCCGGTGATGGAGCCGACGCCGCCGATGACCACGATCAAAAGGATCTCGTAGGTCATGGCCGTGGTGAAGGATTTGGCCTGGACGGTGGTCTGGTACATGGCCAGCATTGCGCCGCCTACGCCGGCAAAGAAGGAGGAGATGCAGAAGGCCATGCGCTTATGATGGGCCAGGTTGATGCCCATGGCTTCGGCGGCGATCTCGTCGTCGTGGATAGCCCGGAAGGCGCGGCCGTACCCGGAATGGAGCAGCAGCACGATCAGGCCGATGCAAATGCCGGCGATCAGGAAGGGGACGATGGTGGAAAGGTAGACCACCACGTGCCCGTCGGCGTCGGTGATGTTGAAGCTGTTAAAGTTGGGGAACAGCCGCAGCATGTTGGAGCCGTTAGTGACCGGGCCCAGTTCCTTCCACTGGAACAGGGCGCGGATGATCTCCGCGAAGCCCAGGGTGGCGATGGCCAGGTAATCGCTTTTGAGGCGCAGCACCGGAAGGCCGATCAGCCAGGCGAACAGCGCCGCGACCAGACCCGCCAGGATCATGGCCAGGAACCAGGGCAGGGTGAACTGGATGATGCCCCCGTCGAAATACTGGTAAACGCTGGCGCGGTCAGCCACCGGGATGGTGAACATGGCGTACACATAGGCGCCGATCAGCATAAAGCCGGCCTGGCCCAGGGAAAAGATGCCGGTGAAGCCGTTGAGCAGGTTCATGGATACCGCGACCAGGGCGTAAGTGGCGCCTTTTTTGAGGACGGTAAACAGCATGGATGTGGCGGGAAGCACCTGCTCTGCCACAAAGACCAGGACGTAGAGCGCAAAAATGATTATAAAGGATAAAAGCGTTGCGCGGGACGGACGGCGGGTCGTTTTTTTCGTCATTCTGATCACCTCACACCTTGTCCGTGGCCTTTTCACCGAAGAGGCCGGTGGGCTTGACCAAAAGGATAATGATGAGCAGCGCGAAGGTAAAGGCATCAGAGAAGGTGGCCAGGCCCAGGGGCTTGGAAATGAGGCCCGCCTTGAAGAGGATCACGTCCAGGCCCTTGATGATGTTCTCCATGATGCCGATGATAAATGCGCCGATCACCGCGCCGGGAATGGACCCGATGCCGCCGAACACCGCGGCCACGAAGGCCTTCAGGCCCGGCATGGCGCCGCTGGTCTGGATGACGGTGGGATAATTGGTGAAGTACAGCACGCTGCCCACCGCCGCCAGGAAGGAGCCGATGACGAAGGTGACCGAGATGACCGAATTGATCCGGATGCCCATCAATTGGCTGGTCTCAAAATCCTTGGATACGGCCCGCATGGCCATGCCGACCTTGGTGCGGTTGATCAAAAGCACCAGCAGCACCACCAGGACGATGGTGAGGAACGGGGTCACGACCGTGACCAGCTTGGTTTTGGCACCCATGATCTCAACGGTGTCGGAGATCCAGGGGATGGTGGGATAGGTCTTGTTGAGGCCGCCGGTAATGTAGAGCACCAGGTTCTGCAGCGTATAGCTGACGCCGATGGCGGAGATCATGACGCTCATCCTGGGGGCGGACCTTAAAGGCTTGTAGGCCGCCCGCTCGATGAGGAAACCGATGGCGGAGGTGACGATGAGCACCATCGGGACGGTTATCCAAAGCGACATGCCGGAGGCGACGGCATAGACCATCAGGATACCTGCCACCATGAACACGTCGCCGTGGGCAAAGTTGATCAGGCGCAGGATGCCGTAGACCATCGTATAGCCGATGGCGATCAGGGCATACTGGCCCCCAACGGAGATGCCGGAAAGCAGGTAGGGGAAAACGGTATTCCACAACATGACGGGGACACACCCTTTCTGCCGTTCCTTCCGGAGGGAAACGGCGGTGAAAAAATCGGTCTTCGCGCGGAAAAACCCAAGGCGGTTATTGTCAGCGCAGGAGCCGGTCCTTATTCAAGACAAACGCGGCGGAGGCTTCCGCCCCCGCCGCGCGGCAAATTTCAAAGGGATCCGGGGTATCCGGGAACCTTACTGGGCGACCTGCTGCTCGGTGACGAACAGCCATTCGCCGGTGGCGTTGTCCACGGTCTTGACGAAGGCGGAGGTGCGGACGGCGTCGCCGTTTTCGTCAAATTTGATCACGCCGGAAACACCGGTATAGACCACGCTGGGCAGGACGGCCATCACGGCGGCGGGATCGGTGGTGCCGGCGGCCTTCAGGGCTTCCAGGGCCACATAGTATCCGTCATAACCCATGACGCTGACGGCAGAGATCATGTCGTTGCCGCCGTTGTTGGCCAGGGCGGTGGCGTCGCTGTTCAGCCAGGCCTTGAAGCCTTCGTCAAAGTCGGGGTTGGCACCTTCCTGATAGAAGGTGTCGATAACGACCTTCAGCTCGGTGCCCTTGGCGGCGTTGGCCACCACGTTGCTGTCCAGGGTGTCGCCGCCCAGGATCGGGAAGGTCACGCCCTGGCTGGCAGCCTGCTGCAGGATCTGGGTGGAGTAGGCGATGGAGACGGGGCAGAAGAAGACTTCCGCGCCGTACATGGCAGCGTTGGTCAGGTAAGAGGTGAAGTCGGAATTGTTGGTGGGGAAGGTGTCGCTGATGACCATGCCGCCCAGGGACTCAAAGGCCTGCTGGAAGTAGGTGACCAGGCCCACGTCATAGTCGTTGCCCAGTTCGGCCAGGCAGTAGGCGGTGCGGGCGCCAAGGGTGTTGAAAGCGTAGTTGGCAAGGACGGTGCCCTGGAAGGGATCCAGGAAGCAGACGCGGAAATAATGGGTGTTGCCGGCGGTCACCTGGGGATTGGTGCAGGTCAGGCCGATGGCGGGGATGTTGGCATCCTTGAAGTAGTCAGAACCGGCAATGGACACGCCGGAGCCGTAGGAGCCCAGCACGACGCTCACGTTATCGGATACGAGCTTCTGGGCGGCGGAGGGAGCCTTGTCCGTGGAGGATCCGTTGTCCGCGAACACCAGTTCCACCTTGTAGGTCACGCCGCCGATCTCCACCGTGGGAGCGACCGAGTTCGCGTACTGGACACCCAGGGATTCCTGTTTTCC
>JAFWWK010000277.1 GCA_017523615.1 Clostridia bacterium | reverse complement strand
GCTTTGTTCCTCTTCGGTGAGGGGCGCTTCCTGGGCAATGTCCTTCTCGATGTCGTTCATGTGTGTGACAACCTCCTTAAGCAACCAATCCGGAGTTGAAGCCCCGGCGGTTATTCCAATTTTATCCCTGTGGATATCGCAA
Source organism: Clostridia bacterium (assembly GCA_017523615.1). Lineage (GTDB taxonomy): Bacteria > Bacillota > Clostridia > Christensenellales > Aristaeellaceae > RUG756. The sequence goes on along the minus strand of JAFWWK010000277.1, from coordinate 2,498 downwards.
AAATGTGCGGGCAGGTCCGCCGCGCATTCCACCAGGCATGTTCTTTCGCACAGCCTAAAGCAGGATTCATACAGCCGGCGTGTATTGGCACTGTGCGCACTGCCAACCACGATCATGCAGTCACTTTCGGCTGCGAGGCGCTTCGCCTCCTCCTGCCTGAGGGCCGTGGCTCCGCAGATGGACCGCCTGATCTCCAGGTCGCCGGTCCTCTCCTTCAGCACACGGATGATCCCGTCCCATTTATCCACAGGGAAGGTGGTCTGCGCTACAGCGACCGCCTTTTCCGTATACGGGATCTCTTTCGCCGCGGCTTCATCGGGAATGACGCGGCAGAGGCCCTCGACGAGCTTTCCTGTCTCCTCATCCCGGACAGAACACCATCCCCGGGTAGCGTTCACCTCCGGATGGTCCTTTTCCCCGATCAGGAAAAGAGTCCTGCCTTCCCGGGCGGCTTCCCGGGCGATCTCGTGCACCGTGGCCACATGCGGGCAGGTGCAGTCCACCGTTTTCAGGCCGCGGATACGGCATTCGTCCATCACTTCGGGAGGTACCCCATGGCTTCGCAGGATGACGTTCGCCCCCCGCGGCAGCCCGTCCAGGCTGTCCGTCCTGACGATCCCCAGCTTTTCCAGCCGTTCGACCGCAAGGCGGTTGTGGATCACGTCGCCCAGGGCAAAAATGCGTTCCCCCGCGGCGGAGGCGGCTTCGGCAGCGGCTTCGGCCATGTCCATGGCTTTGCGCACGCCGGCGCAGTATCCGGAATGCCGCGCCAAGGTTACGGGCATGAGAGACCTCCAAAAAAGAATGACTCAATTTTTGTCAGTTCGCTATAAAACGCATTATTCCTGCAGGAAAATATAAATTTTTTAATTTTTTTTTGTTTTTTTATTTTTCTCCGGAAACTGCTCCCGCCATCAGCCGCCGTCTTCGACCGCCGCATCCGTTCCGCCAAATCTCCCGCCCTTCTTTCAGTATCTTTTCAGTATCTTTTTTCTTGCCTGATTGTCCTATCAATTGTAAAATAAAGGTTGACAGATCATGATCAATACCTGAAGGTGTGGAAACAATGGCTGCGCTGCTCGGGAAAGGATACTGAAAAGATGAAAAAAGTCTGCTCTTTCCTGCTCTCCGCCCTGATCCTGATAACGTTCTTCTCCGGCACCGCTTCCGCGGGCGGTTTTTCCGAAGACCCCGACGCCGTGGAGCAAAAACTGAAAAGCGTGCTCATGCTTGAAGTCTACAGCGGCGGCGAACTGATCGCCACGGGCAGCGGCTTCTGCGCCTTTGACAACCGCACCCTTGTCACCAATTACCACGTGATCAAAGGTGCGGATTCTGTTATCGCCTACAGCGACAGCGGGGATCCGTACTTCGTTTTCCATGTCCTCACCGCGGACGCGGACAGGGACATCGCCATCCTCTCCTTCTTTTCCCCCACCGATCTCGTCCCCCTCTCCCTCAATACCGACGGATCTCTCCGGCGGGCAGAAAAAGTCGTCGCCATCGGAAGCCCTCTGGGCATCACCAATACGGTAGCCGCGGGCATCATCAGCGGTATTTTATACAGATGAAGGTGTAAGCATGATCCAGTTTACGGCACCTATCAGCCCCGGTTCCAGCGGCGGGGCACTGTTTGACGACAGCGGCAATGTCATCGGTATCACCACTTCCACCCTCACCGAGGGGCAAAATATCAACCTGGCCGTGCACATCAGCGAGGCGGCGGCGCTGTACCGCAGCTGGGACGGATCGCGGACTGAAATGGAAGATTACAAGCCGGGAAGAGGGTCCTGGACCACAGCCACTCCAAAGCCCACACCTATACCCACTCCCAAGCCATCCCCCTCACCAGAACCCACCGCCACGCCAAAGCCTATCGCCACAGCAAGGGAAACCACCAAATCCTATAACATTATCTCTGAATTCGCCCCCGACCTGAAAATCAACGATGTTACCATACGATCCAACGGGGATGTCTTTGTCGAATGGTCAGGAGGCACCGGTCCTTATACGGTATGTTATCAGCTCATCGATAACATATTCCAGGAAGACGTTCTTCATGATAGATTTTACTGTGTTGAAACATACGACATTAACAAAACAAGCATAGTCATGCAGCTTCTCGTCCCCGATCACCTTTACAGAATCGACGTCATGGACAAGATGAAAAACCGGGCATTCATAGTTTTCCACTACGAATCCGGTGATTTCACCGATTTTGACGGAAAGTACACCTTGATTAGACAGAAGGCCAAAAAGGACGGTGTACTATCCTATATCTCTACTTTCTCCTGCTCTTCTCTCACGGCTTCAGTAAAGGATGAGACTACGAATAGCACACAGTACGGAATTGATATTAAGGCAACACCGTACAATTCACCAAAGCAGATGAATTTTCTCATTTCAGCACAAATTCCGACTATCTGAACCCATCTGTCTGCCGTGTGTAGAACTTGAATCAGGCCGTAACCGAAGGCCGGTCGGCCAGAATCAAGTTC
>JAFWWK010000276.1 GCA_017523615.1 Clostridia bacterium | reverse complement strand
TGTTACGCGGCTTTTTACCGTTCTTACCGACTGCAAGAATACGGCAAATTAAAATCTCATTTTCCTATATACTGGCTATTCGTACGTGCTGTTTTTTACAGCACGTTTTTTATACCGTACCAAAGGGTATCCGATATAAAAATCATGCCACATATTGACGTTTGTCATGGCTTTCGATATTTTTGCATTAAAAAACAGAGAAAGAACTCAACCTTCCACAGCAGACTCTTTCTCTGTCCAGCACGCCATTCCACAAAGGAAACGGCCACCAAAGCTATGATAAGAAAGAAACTGCTGAATTTCAAGCTGAAATTGCCTTTTTTTGTTTCCGATAACGAGCTGGAGCGGTTCAGGGCATCTGCCGTTCCGTTCAGGGAGCGCTGCCCATTCTGCGGGGCGAGGGGAAATTGTCGTTTCTATGCCTCCTATGAACGCAGTATTGTAGACATTGTTGACGGAAAGCCATGCTGGCGCATCCTGAAAGTCGTCAGGATCCTGTGTGCCTGTGGGCATACCCACGCCCTGCTGCCGGATTTCGTTGTCCCGTATAAGCAGTACACCCTTCTCTTTATCCTCCATATCCTTCATCTGTACTTTTCCCATTCCATGACCGTCCAGAAACTATGCGATACCTTCTGGATCTCTCCCCCCACCTTGTACGAGTGGAAGCGCGCGTTCGCCCTGCACCGCTCCTGGTGGCCGGAGTTCGTGCGCTCCGGGCGGAAGGACAGCCTGGATGCCATCATCTTTTTTCTTTCCAGGCCCGTATTTTCTGACTTCACTTCCGGATTCTGGCAGCAGACGCTGTTCTCTTTTCTCCAGACCCACGCCAACCCGGCGAACTGCTGCCGGCTGCCGCCGGGCTGGTAAACTTTCCGGGGCCATGCACACAGCCTCTTAATTCCAGCCCCGGACTCCATGGCCTATGATGGTCCCAGGAGGTAAAAAATCATGAATAATCCAAACACAGCAAACCACGAACTCTCAAGGGCCGTCCAGATAGGCCAGTTCCGTTTCGGCCTCATCCATCCGGTCATCCAGGGTCTTTTTCCTGATGCCAGCGCAGCCGAATACTACCGGAGGATCACCGAAAAGCCGTTCACGCTCCCGGACGGGACATCCGTGGAGTATAAGCCCAAGACCATCGAAAAATGGGTGTCCCTGTATAACCGGGGCGGGTTTGACGCGCTGATGCCGAAGGAACGGTCCGACAAAGGGACCACGAGGGTGCTGCCCGATGCGGCCATCGAGCGCATTTACGAACTGAAGCGGGACTTCCCCAGGCTCAACGCGACGCAAGTGTACCTCAAGCTCATTGAGGAAGGCCTCATTCCCGTGACCGTCAACGTGTGCGCGGTCCAGCGGTTTATCCGCCGCAACGATCTCAAGGGTGCGCGGGATCTGAACATGCGTGACCGGAAGGCCTTCGAGGAAGAAGCCTTCGGCCTCATGTGGCAGGCGGATACGTGCTATTTCCCGCACATCACGGAGGACGGGAAAAGCCGCAGGGTCTATGCCGTCTGCATCATCGACGACCACTCCCGCATGATCGTCGGCGCGGAGCTTTTCTATAACGACAACGCCGCGGGGTTCCAGAAGGTTCTCAAGGACGCCGTCGCCGCGTATAACATTCCGGCCAAACTCATGGTCGACAATGGCGCCCCCTATTCCAACGAGCAGCTCTCCCTGATCTGCGGATCCATCGGGACGGCCCTGATCCATAACCGCCCAAGGGACGGGGCATCCAAAGGCAAGCAGGAGCGCTTTTGGCGGACCGCAAAGGAAAGGCTTATATACGGGCTGGACATGGATACGATCCATTCCCTGGAGCAGTTCAACGGCATCTTCCGGGACTTTGTCAGGAAATATAACCTGACCTTCCACACCGGCATACAGTCGACGCCTTTTGACCGCTATAAGGCCACCGAGGGCCGGTCGCGCCCTGTCAGATCCATGGAATGGCTTGATGAATGCTTCCTCAACCGGGTGGAACGCAAGGTCCGCAGGGATTCCACGGTGTCCATTGATTCCGTCTGTTACGACGCGCCCATGCAGTTCATCGGTATGAAAGTAGAGATCCGCTTTGTCCCCAGCGACATGGATACGGCATTTATCCTCTGCGACGGCAGCCATTTCCCTATCCGCAGGACGGACAAAAACGAGAACTGCCGCACAAAGCGGAACAACCCGCCTGCCATCCGGTATTCGGAGATGGGGGGTGATGCCTCATGATCTCGCCCCCCGCCTTCCTCGGGCTCACTTACAACCCCTTTTCGAAGCAGGGCGCGTCCACAAAGGACTGCTTCCAGTCGCGCGACTTTAAAGAAATGACCGGTGCCCTCGGGCATCTGGTGAAGGCAAGGGGGATCGGCGTCTTCACTTCCCCTCCCGGGAATGGCAAGACCTTCATCATCCGCGCCTTCGCGCAGGGCCTGAACAAAAACCTGTACAACATGTCCTACATCTGCCTCGCCACCGTCAGCATCGCGGAATTCTACAAGCAGCTCTGCGACCTCCTCGGCGTCCCTGCAAGGGGCGGGAAGCCGCGCATGTTCAAGGCGATCCAGGAACAGATCTGGTACCTGTATAAAGAAAAGGGGGCTCCCCTCATCCTGGTGGTCGATGAGGCACAGTACCTCAATACAGCCATCCTCAACGACCTCAAGATGCTCATGAACTACGAATACGACTCCCTCAACTGCTTCACCCTGGTCCTCTGCGGGGAGTCTTACCTGAACAGCACGCTGCGCAAGCCTGTCCACGAGGCCCTGCGCCAGCGGGTCACCGTCCACTACGAGTTCCAGGGGCTTTCCGACGAGGAAGTCCCGCAGTATGTCCGGCATAAGATCCGCTGTGCCGGCGGCTCGGAACAGATCATTGACGAGGCGGCCATGTCCGCCCTCAACAGCATGTCGCAGCATAACCCGCGCGTCATTGACAACATCATGACCGACGCCATGATGATCGCCATGCAGCAGGACAAGCACACCATCGATGCCGGCGTGATCATGGCAGCCACCAACAACCAGTCCTTCTGACTGCGCAGGCATACATCCGGGCCGGAAGGCATCCCTTCCGGCTCCTTTCTTTATTCAGGAGAAACCACGTTTATGAGCCATGACAACAGGATATCCCGGGTTACCAGGGATCAGATCCGTGCGGCCAGGACAGCCGACCTGTGCAGATATCTGGAATCCTGCCATCCTGCTCTCTTCAAGAGGACAGGGCATTCCTTATATATGAAGGAGAAGGACAGCGTCTACATAAAGGACGGGATTCCCGGATACATGGATTTCGCATCAGGCCGGCACGGGAACTCCGTTGACTTTCTGATGGAGTACCTCCATTACGGATTTGTGGACGCGGTCCTCGCGCTGTCCATTGCCGACTCCGAATCATCCGCTGTTCCTCAGATCCGCCGAGAAACCGGAAACGGGCATTTTTCCCCGCCTCCGTGCGCTTCAAAACCATTCACCGCCCTCCATAAATACCTGCATGGCCGGGGGATGCCTCCATGGATCATCTCCAGGATGGAGGATGAAGGCATCCTTTATCAGGAACGTGACCATGGAAACGCCGTCTTTATCACCCCGCAGAAAGACTACTGCGAGATCCGCGGGACATATGGCGGTGCCGCAAACCGTTTCCACAGCTGCCGAAAGACTGCAGCAGACCGCTTCTGGTATGTTACAAGCTCAGATCTCCCGCCGGAAATGGCCTTCATATGTGAGGCCGCCATTGACGCTGTCAGCCTGCTGCTCCTCCGGAGGGAAGCCGGAGATACGGACCCATCCGTATTCATCAGCATCGGGGGCGTATGCAGCCAGAAAGCAATCGACCGTATAAAACGGAGGATGCCTGCAGTCATCGCCGTTGACAATGATGCTGCCGGTGAACAGTGCAGGTACAGGAACAGTGACGTCTTTTCACTCATTCCTTCCGGTAAAGATTGGAATGAAGATCTTTTGAACGGTGTAGTGGACGCTGCTTTTCACTGAATCAGGGCCGGGGCGGAAGCCCCGGTTTATTATTTGCCCGTTAACAGGTGACCGAAGCACACCGTTCATCATAATGATTGTGCGCCGTTTGGTGACCGCATGCGCAGTCAGGCAGGGAGTATCTGCGAAAATAAGCCGCCGTTTCTGCCGCCCTCAATTTGCCGCGTAACATCTGTGTACCAGGGACTGCCTTGATAATTATAATTATTCATCTTCCCCGTCCCACTGATGGTCAGGGTTCCCTGATCATTCAGAGTCCATGTCAGATTCGTTCCGCACTTCCCGGAAGCCACAGTACTCATCATTGCGTCCGTCAACACTGTTTCCCGATCACCCGGTTTAGTAATCATTTTCTCCTGAAAGGTGCCATTTTCCATATCTGTTTCCGATGGGGCTGCATCATCCGAATCCTCTGTTTGCCCGTCCCGACCAGTCGCAGCACCATCTGCTTCCATCTCTCCAGCAGTATCCTCTTCCAGTTCAGTGTCTTCAGTATCTGTATTTTTGTCAGCTGTGTTTTCTT
>JAFWWK010000275.1 GCA_017523615.1 Clostridia bacterium | reverse complement strand
CGGTCATCGCCACCCTGGCCCTGTTCTACGCGGTGGGCCGCTGGAACGGCTTCTCCGACGCGCTGCTGTACGTCAAGAAGGAAGAACTGTTCCCCATTCAGCTGTACCTGTACTATGTGCTGCAGAACTCCACCCAGCAGGAGATCGCTACCCAGGAAGGCTTCGCCACCCCGGGCGTGGGCGAGACGGTCAAAATGGCCACCGTCATGTTTGCCACCGTCCCGATCCTTCTGGTCTATCCCTGGCTGCAGCGCTACTTCATCGCCGGCATGACCATCGGCGCCGTGAAGGGCTGATCCTGAACCTGATTTCCGGGGCATAAGCCCTGCAAATAATCAAAGGAGGAACGACCAATGAAACGTTTGCTTGCTCTCCTGCTGACCCTGGCGCTGCTGCCTGTCGCGTTTTCCGCCTTCGCGGATGCGGAATTCGCTGACGGCAAGTTCACCGCCCCCGTGAAGCTGACCGTCGAAGTGTACAACCGCTACAACGACGGCGGCACCGACCCCACCTCCAGTGTCTACGCGCAGTACATCCATGATGGCATGCTGGAAAAGTACAACGTCGACGTGGAATTCGTGTCCATCGGCCGCTGGTCCGAGGTTGACGACATCGGCAACCTGCTGGCCGCCGGCTCCGCTCCCGACGTGTGCGTCACCTATTCCTATCCCACCATCCTGACCTACGCGGACATGGGCGGCATCGTCGACCTGAGCGCCCCCCTTGCCGAGTACAAGGACGAACTGGGCAACCTGTGGAACCTGCTGGGCGATTACAACATCTATTATGACCAGGATCCTGAGACCGGCGTTCTGTGGTGCGTGGAAGCCAAGCTGGCCAACAACGCCCGCATCAACACCTTCATCCGCAGGGACTGGCTGGACAAGCTGGGCCTGGCCATCCCCACCACCGAGGCGGAATTCGAAAACTGCCTGATCGCTTTCCGCGACAACGCCGAGAAGCTGCTGGGCGCTGACGCCGACAAGATGATCCCCTACCTGACCACCTCCGACATCGGCTGGATGAACAACCAGGTGATCGTTGCCCACATCCCCAACGACATCTCCGACGAGACCGCCTATGTGTACGGCTATGACAGCCGCCAGGTGCTCATGCCCGGCGCCAAGGAAGGCGTCCGCGTGCTGAACAAGTGGTACAACGAAGGCCTCATCTGGAAGGATTTCGTACTCAACGATTCTGACCAGGCGGACAACCTGATCAAATCCGGCTGGGTCGGCGCTTTCGGCCACAACTATGACTATCCCTACCGCAACGGCGAAGATTCCATCCAGGCCAGCATCCAGCGCGCCGCAGGTCCGGAAGCCGCTTTCGTAGCCATCGAGCCCTTCACCAACGACGCCGGCATCCCCCGCAAGATCCTGTCCGACACCGTTGACCGCAAGTGCTTCCTGCCCTCCACTTGCAAGAACGTCCACGCGGCCCTTCTGTACCTGGACTTCATCTCCGATCCTGAGACCATCAAGTTCCTCCAGGTCGGCAAGGAAGGCATCGTGCACCAGGTCACCGAGGACGGCGCCTATCAGCTGCTCACCATGGACGCCGACAACAAGGCCGTCTGGATCCAGAACAGCTTGAACAACATCGACCACACCATCACCGTGAACGGCCAGTACCTGGGCGACGCCACTGCCGCGTCCTTCGCCCTTGGCTATGCCGGCATCGATCCTGAGCTCCTGACCATCGCCTACAATGTCGCCATGAACGAAGGCCGCGTCTTCGCCAAGTTCGCCGTCGGCGCCATCGCCGCCGAGAACGAGGTCGGCTCCAGCCTGGACAACTATCGCGACACCTGGCTGTGCAAAGCCGTCGTCGCCTCCGTCGAGGAATTCGACGCTGTGTATGACGAAGGCCAGAGGGAGTACCTGGAAGACAAGGAAGGCCAGAACATCATCAACGAGCGCGCCGCGAAGATCCTTGAGGTGTACGGCGTCGAAGTGCCGACCGATCTGCTGACCAAGTAAGCAAATCGTCGGACGCTCAAAGCAACTTCAGCAGGGGCGGCTGCGGCCGCCCCTGTTTTTGACAGGCCCCGCGGAGAAAAACCATGGGGAAAAGCAACCGGCGCGCCTTTGCGCCGGGGATGCTGAAGGCCCGTCCCGGGAGGGGACGCGGCCGGGAGGTAAGACGGATGAAAACGAACCTGACGGATGGCTGGCGCTTTGCGCTTACCCTCCCGGACGCCTTTCCCGGCAGTCCCGACGGGACTGAATGGAAGGACGTGTCCCTGCCCCACGATTTCCTGATCCATGACGCGGACCGTCTGTACGCGGACGGGGACGGCTGGTATCAGAAGACCCTTCGTTTTGACAAAAACGCCATTGAGGGCGAAACGTGGCTTTGCTTTGACGGAGCCTACCCGGACGCGGCGGTCTTTGTGAACGGGGAGAAGGTGTGCGAGCACCATTATGGTTACACGGCCTTCGACGTGCGTCTTTCCGGGCATATCCGGGAGGGGGACAACGACCTGAGGGTGGTCTGCCGCCATCGGGCGCCATGCAGCCGCTGGTATTCCGGCGCGGGGCTTTTCCGTGATGTGACCCTCCATACCGAGGGGAAAAAGCACCTCCTGCCCGGCAGCGTGTACTTTTCCGCCCGCCGCCTGTCCTCCGGCACCTGGCGCATGGCTGTATCCTGCCGCTGCGGAGGCGCTGAAAGCGGGGACGAAGCGGTATTTGCCCTGAAGGACGGGGCCGGCGAAACAGTGGAAATGTTTTCGGTCCCGGTATCCCCGGAGGGGGAAGCAAAGGCGGAAAGGGAGGTTTGCGGAGTCAGGCTGTGGGACATTTCCGACCCGTATGTATACACCCTCGAGATCTCCTTTGCCCAAAGCGCGGAGAAAATGACCGTCGGGTTCCGTGAGACCGCGTTTGACAGCAAGCAGGGCTTTTTCCTGAACGGGAAGCATGTAAAGATACGGGGCGTGTGCCTTCACCACGACCTTGGCGCCCTGGGGGCGGCTTTCAATGCGAAGGCGGCAGAAAGACAATTGCGGCTGATGAAGGAGATGGGTGTCAACGCCGTCCGCTTCAGCCACAATCCCCCTGCCCGGGATATGATGGAGCTTTGCGACCGCATGGGACTGATGGCGGACAGCGAGCTTTATGATATGTGGGAAAGGAGCAAGAACCCCTTCGACCACGCCAGGTTCTTTAAGGATGACTGGCGGGAGAATGTCCGCGAATGGGTGTGCCGGGACCGGAACCATCCGTGCCTTGTGATGTGGTCCATCGGCAACGAGATCCAGGACATGCACGTTTCAGAACGCGGCGAAATGTGGACCCGCCTCCTTTCGGAGGAGGTCACGAAATACGATCCCGAGGGAAACGGCCGCGTCACCTTCGGCAGCAATTATATGCCCTGGGAAGGCGCGCAGAAATGCGCCGACGTCATAAAGATGCCCGGCTATAATTACGCCGAAAAATACTATGACGCCCATCACGACGCCCATCCGGACTGGGTGATCTACGGCAGCGAGACCGCGTCGGTTCTGCAGAGCCGGGGCGTCTACCATTTTCCCCTGGACAGGGACATCCTTTCCGACGACGACCTGCAGTGCTCGGCCCTGGGCAATTCCAAGACCTCCTGGGGTTCCCAGGACCCGGAAAGAATGCTCCGGGAAGAGGAGGAGAGGCCCTACACCCTGGGGCAGTTCATCTGGAGCGGGATCGATTACATCGGCGAGCCCACCCCGTACCACACCAGGACATGCTATTTCGGCCAGGCGGACACCGCCTGCTTCCCCAAGGACACATATTATATGTACAGGGCCGCCTGGTCGGGGGAGAAGACGGTGCATATCGGCGTCACCTGGGACTGGAACCCCGGGCAGACGATCGACGTGCCGGTGTGGACCAACTGTGAAAATATTGAGCTGTTCCTCAACGGCCGGTCCCTCGGGACGAAGAGCCCGGGCAGGGGATACCGCTGCGTCTGGCATGTTCCGTATGAAGAGGGCATCCTGGAAGCCGTCGGGGAAGGCTTTGTCAGGGATACGAGGTCTTCCTTCGGGGACAGCGTTTCCCTGCGCCTGACCGCGTCTGCCGACAGCCTTACGGCCGACGGGAAGGACCTTTGCTTCCTGACGGCCGAGGCGCTGGACGCGCAGGGACGGACAGTGGAAAACGCTGCGGACCGCGTCCGGGTGTCCGTGGAAGGACAGGGATGCCTGATGGGCCTGGACAACGGCGATTCCACCGATCCGGACGGGTATCAGGTATCCGCAAGGCGCCTGTTCGGGGGGAAACTGCTGATCATCGTCGGCGCTCTGGACGAACCGGGGGAGATCTGCGTGCGTATTTCTTCTCCGAGCCTCAAACCCGCGGAGAAGACCCTGACGGCGCTCCCCTGCGCGGGTGAAAAGCGGCGCAGGATCCCTCCGGAGATCATTCCGGGCAGGGAAGGCCCCAAAGACGTGCGGAAGATCGTCCTGAAGCGGCTCGATTCCGGCGCGCTGCGCCCCGGGCACGACACGGCGGAATTCGCCGTGTCCGTTCTGCCGGCGGGCGCGGATCACCCCCTGTCCTTCCGGGCCCGCAACGCCGACGGGATCACCCTGCCCGGCGCGAAGATCCGGGTGGAAGGGGACCGGGTCTTCCTGACTGCGAACGGGGATGGGGAGATATACCTGCGGGCCTCGGCATCGAACGGGGAGGACCATCCCCGGGTGATGTCCGAAATGGATCTTTGTGCGGAAGGCTTCGGCAAGGCGTCTCTGGACCCCTATACCTTCGTATCCGCCGGGCTCTGCGACATGAAACGGGGCGAGGTGACCCCGGGGAACGAGCATGGCGTGGCTTTCAGCCGGGACGGAGAGAGCATGGCAGGCTTTTCCAATGTCGATCTAGGCCCCGACGGTTCGGATACGCTGACGCTGCCGGTCTTTGCGCTGGACGGCAAAAGGTACGAGATCGAACTCTGGGACGGCGACGGTCCCGGCCGGAAGCTGATCGCCCGCCTGCCGTATCAGAAGGAATGTATATGGAACACCTACCAGGAGGAGACCTGGAAGCTTCCCAAACGGCTGAAGGGCGTATGCTCCCTGTGCTTTGTGATGCGTGAAAAGATCCACCTGAAGGGCTTCGTCTTTGAAAGGCAGCCCCGGCTTTCCCGCTGGATCGAGGCCGGAGAGGCGGACGGCGTCTGGGGGGATTCCTTCAGGCGGGAGGGCGGAAGCGTCCTTGACATCGGCAACAACGTGACGCTGAAGTTCGCATCCCTCGATCTCGGGGCGGGCGGGAAGCGCCGCCTTAAGCTGCGGGGACATACGGACCTGAAGGAGAATCCCGTGACCCTGAGGATCGTAGGCGCCGGAGGGAACGAGAGCGTGGCGATGCTGCCCTTTATGGGCGGCGGCGCGGAGGAGCAGTCCTTCGATATCGCCCTTCCCGCGGGGGTGTGCGATCTTTCGTTTGTGTTCCTGCCGGGCTGCCGGTTCGATTTCCACGCTTTCCGCTTGGAGGCTTTATCCTGATCCCACCGACTGCCGGACATCGTGACGGACTGTCCGATGTCGATACGGCCTTATAGCGAAAGGAAAGAAAAAATGAACGCAGGCTTTGAGGCATTGCGGGTGACGGACGGCGTATGGCACATCCGGGACGCGATGGGCGTGTGCGTGACCCTGATCGCAGGGCTTGAAAGGGCGGTCCTTGTGGACACGGCCTATGGCATCGGGGACCTGAAGTCCTTCGTGCGGAGCCTGACGGACCTGCCTCTTGAGGTGGTCCTGACCCACGGACACCACGACCATGCGCTGGGGGCCATGGGCTTTGAATCGGCGGGCGTCCTTCCCGGGGAGGAAGAGGTCTTTAAGGAATACACCTGCTTTTCCCGCCGGGAAAGGGTCCTGGAGCAGGCCGCGGCGAAGGGGATCGTGCTTTCCGGGCGGGAAAGGGAGGAATATCTTGAACGCCCGATGCCCCCCCTGAAAATGCTTAAGGCGGGGGACATGGACCTGGGCGGCGTTACGGCGCGCGTCGTTCCCTGTCCCGGGCATACCCCCGGAAGCCTCGCCGTCTGGATCCCGGAAAAAGGTATCCTGCTTCCCGGGGACAACTACAATCCCTGCACCTGGGTGTTTTTCCACGAAGCCCTGGGGCCGCGGGCCTACAGGGAGAACACGAAAAAGCTGCTTTCCCTGTCCTTTGACACCGTGCTCTGCCCCCATGATCCCCGCCCCCGGACAAGGAAAAACATGGAGGATTTTCTGGGCGCCATCGGGGACGCCGGGCTTGAAGGGGCCATCCCTTCCCGCGATGGGGAAGGCGCGGGGGTGGAGACCCTTGAGGTCCTTATGCCCGACGGGCAGAAATTTGTTTTTTCCCGCGAGAAATACGGCCTGGGGCTGTGACAAGGCTCCGGCAAACGACATTTGTGGAGGTGCCATTATGGCGGACTGGCGGATCGAACCGGACAAAAACAGCAGCGCGGCGTTTCATAACTACGCTGCCTTCTGCGTTGGCACGGGCCGGATGGGCCTGGCGCTGCAGAAGGAATACCAGGACGAACTCAGGGAGGTGCAGGCTCTCTGCGGTTTTGAATACATCCGCGGGCACGGCCTGTTCAGCGATGACATGGCGATCTATCAGGAGCGCAGGGATCCGGACGGCGTCACCCGGGTGCAGTACTGCTTCACCTACCTGGACCGCGTGATGGATTCCTACCTGGAAATGGGCCTGAGGCCGTTCCTGGAGCTGGGCTTTATGCCGGGAGCCCTGGCGAGCGGTACGCAGACCATCTTTTACTGGAAGGGTCACACGACCCCGCCGAAGGACATGGCCAAATGGACGGACCTGGTGGAGGCCACCCTCACCCACCTGAAGGAGCGCTACGGCG
>JAFWWK010000031.1 GCA_017523615.1 Clostridia bacterium | reverse complement strand
TCGCTTTCAAACTTGGTGCGGAAGGGAGAGCTTTCGATGTTGTGGATGGCCCGGTTGAAGCCGTCCTCTCCCCAGACCACCATGCCCGCCCGGCGTGTGCCCAGGTGGGAATGATAGTCCGTCCCGAAATACAGGTCGAATACGCAGTCACCTTTCAGCGCCGAAGCAAAAAAACCGCTCATACAGCCTCCCTTTCGTCAAAACACGAACATTGAAAAACACAAACGAGAGTATAACATATATAAATCCAAACTTAAAGCCGAAAAGATGGGAAAATGTTTGCCAAATCCGTCGGGAACTGTATTTCCTCTGTTCCATCGGGGCCTGCCGCTCCTTTCAGTCGAAAAGGGCCAGGATGTCCCTGTCGGTCAGGCGGGCGGGCATTTCCTCGCCGGGGGTGATCAGCCGGTCGAACATCCGGCGCTTGCGTTCGCTCATGCTGAGCACCTGTTCCTCGATGGAGGAGTGCATGATCAGCTTCCATACCTCCACCTTGCGGGTCTGGCCGATGCGGTGGGCGCGGCCGGTGGCCTGCTCCTCGGCGGTGGGGTTCCACCACGGGTCGTAATGGATCACCATGTCTGCGCCGGTCAGGTTCAGTCCGGTGCCGCCGGCCTTGAGGCTGATCAGGAACACTTCTCCCTCGCCGGAATTGAAGCGCTCGGTCAGGTCCAGCCGCTCGGCGGCGGGGGTCTCGCCGTCCAGGTACAGCGTCCGGTAGCCCTCCTCCTCCAGGCGTGTCCGGATGAAATGAAGCATGGAGGTGAACTGGCTGAACAGCAGGATGCGTTTTTTCATGGCCACGGCCTCGGGCAGGAGGTCCATCAGCATTTCCAGTTTGCCGCTGGCGCCCCGGTATTCGGGGAGGCACAGGCGGGGATGGCAGCAGATCTGCCTCAGTTCCGTGATGGCGCTGAGCACCTCGCCCCGCCCCCGGCCCAGGCCCCTGTCCGAAAGGATCCGGCGGATGCGGTCTTTTTTCTGCAGCAGGGCCGCGTCGTAGATCTGCCGCTGCTCCTGACTCATCTCGGCCATCAGGACGGTCTCCTGTTTTTCGGGAAGCTCGCCCAGGACGTCCTTTTTGACGCGGCGCATCAGGAAGGGGCGGATGCGCCGGCGCAGGCTTTCCTCGTTGCTGCCGTCGCCCCAGCGGTGCATAAATTCGTTGTAATCCGGAAGGTACCCCGGCAGGACGAAATCAAAAAGGCTCCACAGTTCGCCGGCGTGGTTTTCCATGGGCGTGCCGGTCAGGGCCACCCGGGTGCGGGCCTGGATGCGCTTGACGGCGTGGGCCCCCACGCTCTGGGCGTTCTTGACGTGCTGCGCCTCGTCCAATACCGCGTAGCGGAAGGTGATCCCGCCGAGCAGGTCGATGTCCCTGCGGATCAGCGGATAGGAGGTGATCACCACGTCGGGCCCGCCGGGCAGGAGGATCTTTTCGATCTGCTCCCTGCGGGCGTTCTGGCTTCCGCCGATCAGCATCACGCTGAGGGAGGGGGCGAAGCGGCGGATCTCGCTGAGCCAGTTATAGGTCAGGGTGGTGGGGGTCACCACCAGGGACGGCAGGCGCTCCTCCTCGTCCATGCGGCTGCGCAGGATGGCGCTGATCATCTGCACGGTCTTGCCCAGGCCCATCTCGTCGGCAAGGATGCCGCCCAGGCCCATGGTATGCAGCGTCCACAGCCAGGAAAAGCCCCGTTTCTGGTATTCCCTGAGGCAGGAAAGGGGCGGCTCCGGCGCTTCGCACCGCATGTCGGACAGGTCCTGGGCGGCGGCGTCTTCCTCCACCGGCAGCGCTTTTTCCCGGATCAGGGCGGCGAAATAGGCGGCGCGGCAGGCCCCCAGGTCATCCTCCCGGCCGGTGCGCTCCGCCGCTTCGGTGACGGCCTCCGCCATCTCCTGCCAGCTTTCGGTGCCCTCCAGGTCGATGAAGGTACCGTCCCGGAAACGGAAATACCGGCGCCGCCTGCGCAGCGCCTCCATCAGGGGGAGAAGCTCGTCGATCCTGTCCTCGCCGTTTTGCATTTCCAGGCTGAGCCTGCCCCCGGAAAAGCTCAAAAAGCCCTTCAGGGCCGGCTTGCGGACGGTGATGCGCCTGAAATCCCGGCTCATGAACACGTCGCATATCCCGCCCAGGCGGGCGGCGCCCGCGGTGACGAAATCCCATATCCTCTCCGGCAGGCGCAGGTAGACCTTTCCGCCCTGGACATGGAAGCCGTCCCGGGCCAATTCGTCCAGGATGGCATATTCTTTTTTGACGTCGCGGATGATCAGCATCCGTTTTTCGTCGCTGGCCGGGTTGAAGGGGTCGATCTCCATTTCGCCGTAGCGGAACACCGTACGGCAGGTGATGTCGTTTCCCTCCCGGTCCAGGTATACCTCGGCCTTTAGGGGCAGGCGGACCATGCGCTTTTCCAGGTCCCCGCCGATGACCACCCGCTTGGTCTGCAGAAGGCCGGGCAGCAGTTCGGACAGGACCCGGGGCGAATCCTCGGGGGAGAACAGGAACAGCGCCTTCCCGTTTTTTGAGAACCGGGAAAGCACCTCCACCAGGGGGCGGTCCTTTTCGTCCACATACCGGATGGCGCCGTCGGCCCATACGAATTCGCTGCCGCATTTCAGGACGCGCAGGTCCGGCGGCACCTCGCAGGTCAGGCGGATTTCCCGGGGAGAACCGGAAAAGAAAAACGAAAAATCGCTCTGCATTTCGGGGATCCCAGGGCAGAGGACGCTTTCCGCCTCGGTCTTCATTTCGAATTCGGTGTTCCTCAGGGCTTCCAGCACCCGCCTGCCCGTCAGCGGTTTCAGGTGAAGGATCTTTCCGGCGCTTTCGGCGGCGCTGTCCGAAGATTGGGCGCAGTATTCCGAAAGGATGTCCAGAAGGTTCTCGCAGTCGTGGGAAAAACGCATCCAGGAGGGCTTGTAGGTGAAGCCCTTGCCGAAGGACAGGTCCTCGCGGTTTTCCCGGGCCTCCAGAAACCGGGGGATGGAACGCACCACATACAGCCGTTCCTCGCCCACCTTCAGGGCGATGTAGAGCTCGCGGTTTTTGATCAGAAGCACAGGCCGCAGCAGCATCGTGTCGGAAACGGGCAGGAGCCCCGTCGCCGCGTCCAGGAGGGCCGGGGCGGAGGCGCGCATCAGGCTGCGCTCCATCTCCACCGCCGCGCCGCTGCGGTTGGCCGCCAGGACCGCGGCCACGCAGTGCCTGCACCAGGGAACGCCGCAGCTGCACTGGGCTCCCTGGGGAGTGACGGAGACCTGAAAGCGGCTGCCGTCCATGGCCGTGTAGCAGGTCTCCTCCCCGGTCCGGGAGTTCTCCCTGACCATGGCCCGGCGGTACAGGAGCGCTCCGGCGGCGAATTCCTTTTCGCCGGCTTCTTCTCTCAGGGTGTCGTATGTCAGCATAATATCCTCCGAATGCCCGAAAACGGGACCCGGCCGCGCCTGCCGGGGAAAAACCTTTTCCGTAACGCACCGTCTCCGGACGGACTGAAAGACCGCTTTCCGCGGCCCCGCGGTCATAACAGGCAGCCCAAAAAGACGCGCAAATTATGATAATTCGACGCGCGTCCCCGTTTTCCTTCCGGACGGCCATATGCGATTTTCCAATTTCTCATATGACTCTCTGAGGGCAAACTCCCGCTTTACGCACCGATAGATCTCTTCGCAGCCCTCCTCTTCGGGAAGGCCGAGCTTTTCCGTGATTACCGACCCGCGGTCGCCCATATAAACGATATTGACGGTGCGGTCCGGGCTTTGGGAAAACCCCCACGCATTTTCACCGCCGTATAACGAATCGAAACCGAAGCCGCCGTAACGGCCCAGGTCTTCCTCTTCGATCCTTTTTTTCAGTTCCCGGTAATTCATATCATTCTCCGTTCCCGGGGC
>JAFWWK010000274.1 GCA_017523615.1 Clostridia bacterium | reverse complement strand
TCTCCACCTGGACGGACTTCAGCATGAAGTACAACACACAGCTGACCAGCGGCGGTGCGGACCTGATCTATATCGCCAACTGGCTGAACTACGGCCTGCTGGCCCGTGCCGGCGCGTTCCTTGAACTGGACGATCTCCTCAACGAATACGCCCCCGAGCTGCGCGCCCTGGCGGGTGAGGACATGCTGAACATGTGCCGCGTGGAAGGCGAGCTCTACGCCGTGCCGGCCCTGTGGCCCGAATATGTGCCCCTGGGCATCAAATACCGCGAAGACCTGCGCGCCAAGTATGACCTGCCCTATCCCAACAGCCTGGAAAACATGGAAGCCTACTTCTCCGGCGTCAAGGCCAACGAACCCGACCAGGCCATCCTGCGCTGCACCACCAGCGAGAGCGCTTCTTCCCTGCAGGTGGCCTTCGACGCGGCCAACGTGCTGAACATCAAGTACCCCTGGACCTCCGCCAACGGCTTCCCCTACGGTCTGACCTCCAATTAAGATACTCCTGACCAGATCTACGACTACTGGTTCTCCGATGAGTTCGTGGAAGACATGAAGCTGCTCAAGCGCTGGGCTGACATGGGCTTCTGGTCCAAGAGCGCGCTGAGCGACACCAACGACAGCGAAGCCTACACCAACGGCCTGTGCATCGCCGAAGTGGCCGGCATGAACCCCAACAAGCAGATCTCCTCCGCCAATACCTTTGCCAAGGAACATCCGGAATGGGAAAGCGCCTACATCACCTACGGTGAGATCACCGGCGTCATGTTCCCCGGCCATGCCACCCAGAACGGCACCGCCATCGTGCGCGGCACCAAGTATCCCGAGCGCTGCGCGATGATCCTCAACTTCCTGATGACCGACCCGGAAATGAACGCCCTGGTCCAGTACGGCATCAAAGGCGTGCACTACGACGTGGTGGACGGCGTGTACCAGAACCTGAGCGAGGACTTCCTGTATGAGAACTTCAACACCTGGAACCTGCGCGTGAACGACTACAAGCTGCCCCAGGAATCCGACGTGGTCCTCCAGGGAATGTTTGACAGGTACAACGAGATCGCCCAGAAGAGCAAATTCCCCAATGTGAACATCTACGGCGGCTTCACCGAGGACTACACCGATTACGAGTTTGAGCGCACCGCCGTATCCAACGTGATGCGCCAGTACCTGGCTCCCATCCAGGCGGGCCTGGTGGACGACGTGGAAGCGGCCGTGGCCGAATTCCGCCAGAAGGTGACCGAGGCCGGCCTGCAGGCCTGCCGCGACGGCTTCACCGAGCAGTGGCTGGCTTACTGCGAAGAATACGGCTACCAATAATGGGTAAAATGTGATACAATATTATCTAAAGTCTGCCGGAGAGGCATGCCTCTCCGGCAGACTCATAAGAGGCCATGTACAGGGAGAGTTCCATGAAGAAAAACATCAGCCGAAACAGGGTGAACGGGTTCCTGAACACGGACGGCCGACGCATCGTCAACGGCGAGGGCGAGGAAGTGCTTCTCTCGGGCTGGGGGCTGGGCAACTGGCTGCTGTGCGAGGGGTATATGTGGCTTGCCTACAGCCTTCCGCGCTTTGACCGGCCCCGCCGCATCGAGGCGGTGGTGGAAGAACTGACCGGGAAACCATGGGCGGACAAATTCTGGAAAAAATTCCGTACGAACTACATCACCGAAAGCGATATCCAGATGATGGCCGACATGGGATACAATTCCGTGCGCATCCCCATCAATTCACGCCTCTTCCTGCGGGAAGGCCCCGGCGCCGTTTTTGAGGACGAAGGCTTTGAATGCCTGGACAGGGTGCTTGCCTGGTGCGAGCAGTACCGCCTGTACGCCTTCATCGACCTTCACGGCGCCCCCGGCGGCCAGACCGGCGCCAATATCGACGATTCGGTGGACGACACGTGCCGTCTGTTCATGGACGACGACCAGTTTGAAAAAGGGCTGTGCCTGTGGGAAAAGATCGCGCAGCGCTATCACGACCGCTGGATCGTGGGCGGGTATGACCTTTTGAACGAACCGGTGCGTCCGGTCCGCTTTGAAGGGGACACAAACCTTGACGGCTATGTTCCGCGCCTTGCGGAATTCTATGAAGAATGCATCGAGCGCATCCGCAGGGTCGACCAAAGACACCTGATCACCCTTGAAGGCCATCACTGGGCCACGGCGCCGGACATTTTCACCCATGTGTACGACCCCAAAATGGTGATCCACTTTCACCGCTACGGCTGCAGCCCGGATATTTCGGCCTTCAAGCCCTGGCTGGAGCTGTCCGAAAAGCTGAACGTGCCGCTGTGGCTGGGCGAGACGGGTGAAAACACCATGGAATGGTTCTCCGCCATGATGCCGCTGGCGGCCAGCCTGAACATCGGCGTCAATATGTGGCCCTGGAAAAAAATGAACTGCCTCAATTCCCCGTGCTCGGTCATTCCGCCGGTGGAATGGCAGCAGATCCTGGATTACGCCCGGGGCGGCGCGCATCCGGGATATGAAAAAGCCCGGGCGATCCTGAACGAATACCTGAAAAACATGCTGGTGGAAAACTGCAATATCAACGAAAAGCTGGCGGCCAACGTTTTCCGCCTGCCCGGCTGCACCATCGCCGGCACGGATTTTGACGAGCTCCCCGGTCCGGGCGTATCCTACAGCTGCACAGAAAAGGCCGAAGGCGATACGGCTTACCGGCAGAACACCGGCATGACGCTGCACTGCCGCTATCCCGACAGGGAAAAGCGCTTTGCCTTCGACGGGGAGTGGGCCCGTTATGTGCTGCGGCTGAGGGAAGGCGAGTTCGCCTGCTATTCGCTGTACGACGTGACGGTGCTGTCCTCCCTGGAGGTGGGCTGCTATACCGCGGAGGCTTCCGTGCTGGAGGTATACCAGGACGAAACGCTGCTGGGCAGGTTTGACCTGAGCGCCACGGAGGAAAGGCAGAATCTTTCCGGCATGCGGCTGAACAACGCGGTTGCCTGTGTGCTGAAGCTGAAAACCGTGCGGGGCTGCGCGGACGTCGAGGTCCTGGTCACGGATACGGAACCCTGAAATACCCGCGGCGCGGATACAAAGGCGGAACGATATGAACAAGATCACCATCAGGGACGTGGCGCGGGAGGCGGGCGTGTCCATCGCCACCGTGTCCAATTCTCTCAACGGATCCGACGTGGTGCAGCCCAAGACCCGGGAGCACGTTCTGGAGGTCGCAAGGCGGCTCAATTACATCCCCAACGTCAACGGGAGGCAGCTCCGCGCCGCCCAGACCCGCAATATCGGCCTGTTCGTCACCTCCATGACGGGCAGCTATTACGGGGACATGGCGGACTCCATCCATTACATATGCCGGAAATACGGGTACGACCTGCAGATCTTTATCGTGGACGAGGACATGTCCCCCCTGCCCCGGATCCGGAGCCAGAGCATCGACGGGGCGATCATCATGTTCGGCGGGCTCAGCGATAATGACAAGGAGCAGCTGAAAAACCCCTCCGTCCCCATCGTGTATATGGACCAGGAACTGGCCGGGACCAATGTATCCAGCGTGATCTACGAATCCTTCCGTCACGGGCAGATGGCCGCCAGGTATTTGTTGGGTCTGGGACACCGGCATATGATGCACATTTACGGCGTTCCCCACAATTACGACAGCATCCAGCGCCTGAATGGCTTTGGATCCGCCCTGAAAGAAGCGGGCGTCACCCTGCGCAGGGAAGACATCATTTCAGGACGGTTTGAGCGCGCCGCCGCCTACAGGTCCATGCACCGGTTCCTGCAGGAGGGGCATGAAATGCCCGACGCGGTGTTCGCCTCCAACGACCTGAGCGCCCTGGGCTGCATGGAAGCCCTGAAGGAGCGGGGCATCCGCGTGCCTGAGGACGTCAGCGTGATCGGCTGCGACGACCATATCCTGGCGTCCTATGTCACCCCCGGCCTTACGACCATCCGTACGCACATGGAAGAATTGGGTGCGGAAGCGGCGAAGGAGGTCTTCCGCCTGATCGCCGAAAAGGAGGGTCGGATCCTGCGTCTGCCTGGGGACATCATCGTGCGCCATACCTGCAGGATCCGCTGAAGCATCGAAGGAAAGGGCCAAAGCATATGAAACAGTTCATTACGCTTTTCAAGAACGGAAAAAAGAGCTCCGCCTGCCTCGATACGCGGCCGGACCCCGGTCTTTCCGACGCCGAAAAAAACCTGATCGATCTGTATCCGGACGTGCATTTCCAGAAAATCGAGGGCTTTGGCGGCGCGTTTACCGACGCGGCGGGCTATGTGTTTTCCCTGATGCCGGAAGAAAACAAAAAACAGCTGCTGAAGGACTATTTTTCACCCGAAGGCCTGGGCTATACCTTCGGGCGGACTTCCATAGACAGCTGTGATTTTTCCACGGAGATGTACGCCGCGGACGACGATCCTGACGACAGGGATCTTCGCCGGTTCGATATGGAACGCCCCCTCCGGCATGTGCTGCCCCTGCTGCTTAAGGCGCAGGAAACGGCGGGGCAGCCCATCCAAATGATGCTCACGCCCTGGTCTCCCCCCGCCTGGATGAAGACGAACGCCTCCCGGAAGCACGGCGGAAAACTGAAAAAGGAATGCCGGGCGCAGTGGGCGGATTACATCTGCCGGTATATCCTCGAGGCGGAAAAAGCCGGCATGTGCGTAAGCTTCCTTTCCTCCCAGAACGAGCCCAAAGCCAGCCAGACCTGGGACTCCTGCCTGTATACCGGCACCGAGGAGGGGGAATTCATCCGTGATTTCCTCCATCCGGCCCTGATGGAGCATGGCCTCGGGCATGTGGCCCTGCTGATCTGGGACCACAACAAGGAGCGGGCCTATGAGCGCGCCTGTGAGACCATGGCCGACGAAAAGACCGAAAAGATGGTGGACGGCGTGGCGGTACACTGGTACAGCGGCGATCATTTCGAAGCGCTGCAGATGATCCGCGATCGGTTCCCGGACAAGCGGCTGGTGTTTTCCGAGGCCTGCGTGGAATACAGCGTCTACAAAAAGGACAACAG
The DNA here is from genome assembly GCA_017523615.1 of Clostridia bacterium. GTDB lineage: Bacteria > Bacillota > Clostridia > Christensenellales > Aristaeellaceae > RUG756. The sequence goes on along the minus strand of JAFWWK010000274.1, from coordinate 16,534 downwards.
CCTGCGCAACGCGCGCATGTACGCCCACGAGATCATCGGCAGCCTCAACCACGGGCTGAACATATTCCTGGACTGGAACCTGCTCCTGGACGAACAGGGCGGCCCCAATCATGTGGGCAATTACTGCGACGCGCCAGTAATGTACAATACCAAAACGGGCAAAATGACAAAAAACCTGTCCTTTGATTACATCGGTCATTTCAGCCGCTATATCAAACCCGGCGCGCAAAGGATCGGCCTGAGCCGCTTCGGCGACAGGGTGGAGACGGCGGCCGCGGTCAACCCCGGCGGATCGGTCTGCGCCGTGGTGATGAATCCCTCCAGTGAAAAATGCGGTTTTTGCCTGCGCATGAACGGAAAGGTGTGGCCCGTCTCCCTTGAGGGGGACAGCATCGTCACCTGCGTCTTCCCCCCGGAGGAGGTCCGGTAAACCGAATAGAAAGCCGCCGTGGATCGTCAAAGACCCGCGGCGGCTTTTTCATATCCGTATCATTCGTGACTTGATATCCCGAAAAAGCCCATCATCCGCGGTTTCGGTTTTCTTCATATTCCGCAAGCATGCGGCGGGCGGATAAAACGATCCCGTTCCGGTTATCCGCATCCCGCAGCCAATTGAAAATATCGTCCTGATTTCCGGAAATCAGCGTCAGCTTCCGGGCTGCGGGGTCCGATTCGCCTTCGCCCACGAGCAGTTCCAGGGATCGCACTTCCCCCGGGCACCCGTGATGCTCCCCGTACCGGGCGATCAGGAACACCGTGCCGGAGTACCCCTCTTCACGGGAAACCATGAACCACACAAAGTCCGTCGTGGGCAGATGGTGAAGGATGAAGGAAGAAAAGGCCGTGGGCAGCCCCTCCAGCGGAACAAGGCTTCTGTTTCGGTAGCAATGCCGGATCAGCAGGTCCTCCAGGCGTTTATAGGTATGCCATCTCGGTTCGTCAATGCCGGAGATCCATTCCCACGGATTCATCAGATGCGCATAGAAAAACAGCGTTCCGTCGCTGAACAGATAATCGTTCTCGCCAAACCGGCTGACCAGAAAGATGGCTTTTCCCCCCGGAGGTCCGCCGCGCCGCCAGGCGTATTCCACGCTTTTCCATCCCGTCAGCGCATTACCAGGGACATACAGCGGGACATACCATTGTGAACAGACTGTCCGGATCTGTTCAAACCATTCCGGCCCCACCCAGCGCAGGCATACCCGCGAATCTCCCCCACAGCTGTTCACGCGGTCCAGCCACGCGTCGGGATCATCCGGACACCAGGTATTTTCCACCAGCCACTGACCGTCGAGAAGATAAAACCGGCCCCCCAGGGCTTCGGAGGGAAATCTGTAAAAAACGACCGGCTGCCGGCAGCCTTCCGGGATCTGCTCCTCCCCCGGCTGTTCGTACAGCATTACGCAGGGCCTGTCCCCCACGTAAACAAAGCGCGGGGTTTGTCCTGACGCCCCCCGCTCCGTGCAAAGCCACATTTTTTCCGGCGGCGTTGCAGCGGAAAGCATATCCGTGTCCACGGACCAATCCGGTTCCGGCGTGATCCTGATGCCGTACATGACCGTTCCTCCCCTGTCAGTTCCATCGTTTGTCAAAACTATATCATAAAAATAAAAGCAAAACAACGTCCTGGCGGCACGGACCGCCGGCTTCCCGAAATCAGTATGATCCATACACCAGATCGACGGTCCGGTATTCTGCCTCTGGACCGTATGGGCCATATTGAACGCGCGGAAGCAGGCGCAAAAATGCCGCCGGACCATGTGAGGCCCGGCGGCAAAGGGATTCTCTTTGGGGGATACCCGGTCTTATTCTCGGATGGGTACATTGTTCTGGATCAGCCAGTTCCGGATCTCCTCCGGGAGTCTGCTGCCGCCGGAATAGTGTACGGACAGTCCGGGCGCGATCACAGACTGGGGGGCAAGCTTTGCGATGGCCGTCAGGCTCTGGCCGAAACGCCCGCCGCCATGGGAACAGAAGGGCAGGATGGTCTTGCCGCTGAAATCGTAGGATTCCAGGAAAGTGGCGATCGGCATGGGAATGGACGCCCACCAGTTGGGATAGCCCAACAGGATCACGTCGTACCCGTCGATGCTTTCCGGCGGATCGCTGATCTCAGGGCGCGCCTGGTCGTGCTGGTCCCGCTGCGCCTCCATCAGCACGGTGTTGTAGTCATCCGAATAAGCCGGGATCGGAACGATCTCAAAGAGATCGGCGCCGGTCTGCCGCCTGATCTCTTCGGCAATGCCCCGGGTATTGCCGCTCCAGGAGAAATAAACGATCAGCATTTTTCCGGAGGACTGCTTCTTTTCCACTTCATTGCTGGTGGAGACGGTTCCGGAAAGCGTCTTCCCGGCGCTGCGCACCAGTCGGATGCCCAGGTTGAAGCTCGCCATGTTCTTCTCGCCTGCCGCGCGGTAGGCGCTGCGCAGGTTTTTGCCGAAATCATCCCATCCGCCGCCTCGATAGATCCGGCGGGTACCTGTTTGCGCACCGGTGGGATCGGTGGTGTTTTCCAGATCATATGCGCCGTACAGGTCCCAGCACCACTCGTTGACGTTGCCGTGCATGTTGTACAGACCCCAGGGGTTCGGCTCGAAGCTGTCCACCTCCACCGTGGTCTGACGATACCGCCCCGGACGGGTTTCCAGCACGGAATCGTCGAAGTAGTTTTCCTCGATCTCATAGGGGTAATGGCCATAATAGTTGGCTTCCTCCGGACCGGTGGCATGGATGGTATTGAAGGGCGTGACAGTCCCCGCCCGGCAGGCGTATTCCCATTCCGCTTCCGTGGGGAGGCGGTAACCGTCGGCGGCCCGGTTCCAGGTGACGGTTTCCCCGTCGATGGAGTACGCTTCTGTCAATCCGGCCTGCCGGCTTTTCAGGTTGCAGAAACGCACGGCGTCCAGCCAGGTCACGTTTTCCACCGGGAGCCTTTCCCCATTGAACTGGCTTGGATCGACGCCCATCAGGGCTTCATACTCCGCCTGGGTCACTTCATACGGACTCATCCAGAAGCCGGATACGGTGACCCGGTGCTGCTTCTCGTCGTCGATGCGCCAGTTTTCCATCTCCGGGCTGCCCATCAGGTATGTGCCGCCCTCGATCCGCACAAAACCGTCCTCCACCTGCTTTGCCTCGCTTTCATCCATGGATGCAGGATCGCTTTCGAAAGGCGCGGGCGTTCCCGGGGCAGGCTCTTCCGCTCCCTTGGCATTCCAGGGAGCGGCGTCTTCATTCCACTCCCGGTCTGACACCGCGGGAAAAACGAAGATCGTTCCCAGCCCGATCACCACGGCCGCCAAAATGCCGGTCAGCGCGATCAGCCATTTCCTCTCTTCCGCTCTGCGGTTCAGCAGCCTGGGAAGCTGCGCGCCGGCGAACACCCAGAAGAAGGCGATCAGCAGCGCCTCCAGCAGGACCAGCGGCACGGCTTTCTCATAGTCGATGAAGGCAAAGGGCACCTGACAGAACAGGTAAGAGGGCCAGCTGTTTCTCAGGAACAGCCACAGCCCGCAGCCGGCGGCCAGGATGGAGGCACACCAGCCGATCCGCCGGATCTGCTTTCCCTTGATCCTGTTGACCATGGCGGGGATATGCATGCCCAGATGAAGCCCCATCAGTACAAAGCACCAGTGGGACAGGGTCAGGTGCAGCCTGCGGCCCAGGGAGGCCCGCATGAATTCCGACAGAAACGGAACGGCATGAACGCTCATGTTGACGCCGCAGACGGCTGTCAGGACAAAGCAGATCACCAGCGAAGCGTTGATAAGCGTCTGCGCGATCCGCACAGCGGGATACCTGCCTTTGAACAGGGCGGCAAACCATTTCCGGTTCAGGATCTGGTGCAGGATCATCAGGGCCGTCATGACAATGCCTGTCCACTCATGCCCGGCTTCGCCCGTCGCCTGGTAGGACATGAGCAGCAGAAGACCGATCCCCAACAGCAGATCGACGATATGCTTCATACGCTTTGCCTGCAAGGTCCCCACTCCCCTCAGGGCTCAATGCCCAGGGACTTGGCCCAGTTCACCAGCTCTTCGACGGTGGTGCGGTTGGTGAAGCGCTTTCCCTCCAGCCAGGTGCCCGCACCGGATTGCTGCTCCAGGTGCCTCATGCTGCTGCCAAGGCCGGAGCTGCCGGAGGTGAAGAACACCGCCAGGGTCTTATCGGTCAGGTCGACGCTCTCAGCAAAGGTGGAAAGGATGCGCGGCGCGTCTCCCCACCAGATGGGGTAGCCGATCAGGACGGTATCGTAAGCGGCCAGGTCGGGCAGTTCACCCGCGATGGCCGGGCGGCAGGCGGGATCGTCCATCTCGATGGAAGTGCGGCTCCTGGAATTGTTGTAATTCAGGTCGGCGTCGGTGTAGGGCTCTGCGGGGACGATCTCATACAGATCGGCGGACAGCCCTTCCGCCAGCTTTTCCGCTACGCCCCGGGTGGTGCCGGTGGCGGAAAAATACACCACCAGGATGTGAGACTTGGGCGCGGTTTCTTCCGCACTGACTGTCATGCCTGCGGTCAGCAGGAGACACGCCAGGAACAATGCTGCGATCTTTTTCATTTTGCGGATCCTCCTTTTTTCATTCCAGTTGTCCGTATACTTCGTCAGAGACCTTTTCCAGCCATTCGGCGCGGGCATTTTCTCCGGGCACCTCGATGGCAAGATGGCTGAACCAGCTGTCCGGCGCGGCGCCGTGCCAGTGCTTGACCCCCGCGGGAATGTTGACGCAGTCGCCGGGCTTCATTTCGACGGGTCCCTTTCCCCATTCCTGATAGTAGCCCCGTCCGCCGACGCAGATCAGCATCTGCCCGCCGCCCTTGTCCGCGTGATGGATATGCCAGTTGTTGCGGCAGCCCGGTTCAAAGGTCACATTGAACACAGGGATCTGGTCAGAGGATACCGGCGCCAGATAGCTTTGCCCGACGAAATACCGGGCATAGGCGTCGTTGGGCTGCCCGACGGGGAAGAAGATACTGTTCTTATACTTCTCTTTTTCCGTCAGTGCAGGTGTTTCTTCATCCCAGACTTCCTTTGCCAGCCGGAACACCGCCCAGCCCTTGGGCCAGCCCACGTACATGGCGGCGTGGGTAATGATGGCGGCGATCTCTTCCTTTGTTACCCCATGGGCTTTGGCATTCTGCAGGTGATAGGTCAGGGACGAGTCCGTGATGCCGGAAGCCATCAGGGAAACCACGGTAACGATGCACCTGGTTTTTGTGTCGAGGTTACTGTCGTTCCACACCTCCCCGAACAATACGTCGTCATTGAGATGGGCAAACAGGGGCGCAAATCCGCCCAGCTGCTGCCTGCCCGCCGTCTGTACGATCTTTTCTTTCATCCTTTTTCCTCCTCATACGATCAGGTCGACCATGAGTCCGGTGACCAGGGAAAACAGCATCACGAAAGCCAGATAGATCACAAACCGTTTCCAGCCAAGCACGATCTTCATGGCGCCCAGGTTGGTGATCTTGGTGGCCGGGCCGGTGAGCATGAAGGCCGTCGCGCTGCCCATGCTCATGCCGTCCGCCAGCCATTCGTTAAGCAGCGGGATCGTACCGCCGCCGCACATGTAAACCGGCACGCCGATGGTCGCGGCCATCAGCACGCCGAAACCATTGTTTTTGCCGAACAGGCCGCTGACAAGATCCGGCGGCACATGGATCTGGTACAGCGCCGTCAGCAGGATGCCCAAGGCGAACATGGGGCCGGTCGCCCTGATGTTGCGCCAGACGTTTTTCAGAAAGCGCATCAGCATATCCGGGTCGGTGTCCCGGCTTTTGCCCTCGTGAAAGCCGGTGAAGTCGAAGAAGCTTTTGTCCTTCCCGCTGTAGAACAGCCGGATCAGCCAGCCCGCCGCGCAGCCGCAGATGAAACAGCCGGCGCAGCGGATGATCAGCGCCGTCTGCCCCAGCACGCCGCTGTAGAAGATCAGCTGGGGGTTCAGCAGGATGCTCGACATCATGAAGGCGGCCAGGTAATCGTCCTTCACGCCCTGTTCCGAAAAGGATGCGGCGATCGGGATGGTGCCGTACATGCACAGCGGCGAGGCGATCCCCAGCAGGCTTGCAGGGATGACGCCCAGCCAGCCCATTTTACGCCGCCCGATCTTTGCAAACGCGCCGTGGATGGCTTTTTTGCCGAATACGGAGACAAAGCTTCCCAGCACGATGCCCAGCGCCCAGTACGGCGCGATCTGACGGACCTGGATGTCCAGGTAATACCACAGGTAGACAGCTTCCCGGTGGATCCACTCCCACATGGCTTATTCTCCGATGATGACCAGACGGTACTTCCGGCTGCCAAGCCCGTTGGCTTCGCCCGCCTCCAAAGTATGCAGGCCGTTCCGGCTCTCGATGCGGCGGATCAGGCTCCCGCTGTCCGGCATCGCGTAGACCAGATCGATGGCGGCCTGGTCGATGGCCAGCGGATCGGCGGAGACCAGAATGCCGATATCGTGCATATCCGGCTCGGCAGGATCGCCGTCGCAGTCGCAGTCCACGGACAGGCGGTTCATCACGCTGATGTAGACGATATTGTCACCCATGTACACATCCACACCCTTGGCAGCGTCGGCCATGGCCTCCAGGAAGGGATCCTGTTCGCCCCAGATGCCGCCGCTTGTTTTGGTGCCGCCGGAATGGATCCATACCTTCCCCTTGGATGAGCCGAAGCCGATGGAGATGTTCTTGATGGCGCCGCCGAAGCCGGCCATGGCGTGGCCCTTGAAATGGGTCAGCACCAGGAAGGAATCATAGTCGGTAAAATGACTGCCCACATAGTCCACGCTGATGCGTCTTCCGCCCGGAATGGGGAGTTCCATGCTGCCCTCCTCGTCCAGGATGTCCAATTCCGCCACGTCCAGGAGGCCGTTGTCCCTGGCCTGCTGCCGGTGCATGGCAGTGGAGGAGCGGCTGCCGCCATAGGCGGTGTTGCACTCCACGATGGTGCCGTTCACCAGATGGATCAGGTCGGCGATGAGCTCCGGCCGCAGATAATTGCTGCGCTCGCTTTCACCGGTGGACATCTTGACGCCCACCCGGCCGGGCAGCTCCACGCCCAGGGCCCGATAGGCCGCTACCAGGCTCTCCGGAGAGATGCCGCTGATGAAATACACCTTAGGCGCGGACTCGTCTTCCGTACAATACGGCAGGGAGCCTGTGTCCAGGCTGACGCCGCCGTTAGTGACCAGCGTATCCGAAAGGGCAAAAGTGCAGAGCAGGCAAAGAAGCAGCGCAGCGGCAAGCAGTTTCTTCATGGCCAACCTCCTTACAGATCCATTTTCCCGCAGTTGCCGGCCTTTTCTCCCGTCACGAAATACTCATAGGTCGGGAACTCAAACAGCACGGGTTTGAATACATGGTAATTGATTTTTCCATGTTCGTTCAGCACGCCTTCATCTGCATAGACTGCCAGAATCCTGCAGACGAAGTGATCGAAGTTCTCCAGTTCATAGTTGCCGTCCACCTCACATTCGACGGATACCTTTGCGTCATCGATCAGCGGCGCCCCATTGTCGCCCATCGTCCAGGAGAAAGCTTCCGATTTATCCGTCTTATTGCCGCTGATGGTGCCCATTTTGTCTGCCGCTTTCAGCCACGAGGCGTCCACCACGTTGACGGACAGCTTCTTATTTTCGCGGATGCCCTTGTTGATGTAGTGCGCCTGCACCAGGGAAACCATCAGATGGCTGTGGGCCATGGTCCCGGCATGAGCCACAAGCGTCCAGGTAGGTTTTCCGTCCGCCATGGCACCCACCACGATCAAAGGCGACGGGTACAAGGCCAAGACCGCGCCGATGTTCTTTTTCATTTTTATTTCATCTCCTTTTCCCAAAAGCGGATCACATTCAGTTCCAGGCTGTCGGCGATCCGTTCAAGCTCCAAGGTTTCTTCAGCCGTCAGGGAAATGCTTGCGGCTTTGGCGGCATCCAGCACATGGCTTTCTTTCGTTACACCGATGATGGGCAGCGTTCCTTTGGCAATGGCCCAGGCTACCGGGATCTGTGCGACGGCGGCATTGTATTTGACTGCAAGCTTTTTCATGGCCGCGTTCAGTATCTCCAGCTTGCCCAGCATGGGATTATAGGCGGCCGCACGGTCAGAGCCTTCCGGCATGGGGTGGGCGGTATCATATTTTCCGGACAGGGCGCCCTGCTCCAGCACCATATAGGAAAAGAAAACAATGTCATTTTCCCTGCAGTAGCTGAGAATACCGGATCCCTCGGAGGAACGGTTGATCAGGCTGTAATGGTTCTGAACAGCGGAAAGCCTGAGCCCATGCGCTTTCAGGATCTCATTGGCCTGCCTGATTTCAGCAAGGTTATGATTGGACACGCCAAGCATGGGAACGTTGGTTTTTCCCTCAAAATATTTCGCCAGTTCTTCCGTCCAGTGGGGCGCGTTCCACACGTTGTGGATCCAGTAAATATCGAAGCGGTCCAGATCCATCAGCTTCAGCTGCATTTCGATCATGTCTGCCATGGCACTGGGGCTGTCACCGGCGCACTGAGGCGTAAACTTATCGGAAATCAGATAGCTTTCCCTGGGCAGTCCCTTCAGGAAACCAGCCAGCGCCTTTTCTGATGTGCCCATGCCGTATGCGTAGGCGGTATCCCAGAGGTTCAGGCCGTGGGCCATGCCCGCTTCGAAAATCGGACGGAGCATGTCCGCTGTCAGATCTCCTCCAAAGGTACCATCGTTTCCCCAAGCCCAGGCGCCAAGCGCGATTTTCGGCAAACTGTTCATCGTGATGATCCTCCTCAGATTTTCTGATCGCCCGTGGACCAGACGTGCTTTTCGTTGGCGTTGGACGGCTTGTTCTGCGCCATGACGCCCGCCAATGGATGAGGCACATAAGGCGCTTCCAGATACCCGATCTCTTCTTCCGTCAGCTCCAGATCCGCGGCCTTCACCGCGCCGTCCACATGATGGAATTTGGTCGCGCCTGCCACGGGCGACGTCACCTTTGTCAAAAGCCAGGCCAGGGAGATCTCCGTCATGGATACGCCGCGCTTTTCCGCAAGCTCCGCGACACGTTCGATGATGATCCCGTCCTGCTGAGCGGTGGCGTCGTACTTGAACTTTGCATAAGCGTCCTTTTCCTGCCGCTCGGAAGTCTCGCCGGGTCTGCGGGAAAGCCGTCCGGAAGCCAGGGCGCTGTATGGAGTCAGCGCGATGTTCTCCTCATGGCAATAGGGCACCATCTCCCGCTCCTCCTCCCGGAAGATCAGGTTATAGTGGCTCTGGACGGAGACAAACCTTGCCCAGCCTTCCCGCTCGGCGATGGCGTTGGCCTTGGCCAACTGCCAGGCGAAGCAGTTGGAGATGCCGATATACCGCGCCTTCCCCGCCTGCACCACCCGGTTCAGGCCTTCCATGATGTCCTCGACAGGCGTCTGCCAGTCCTACATATGATAGATGTACAGATCCACATGATCCATGCCGAGATTCTGCAGGCTTTTGTTGATCATGCGCTCAATATGCCGCTGCCCGGTGACGCCCTCCTCGATCTCCTCCTGCGTCCGGGGCAGGAACTTGGTGGCAACGACCACCTCGTCCCGCTTTGCGAAATCCCGCAGGGCCCGGCCCAAATACTGTTCGCTGGTGCCGCTCTGATAGGCGATGGCCGTATCATAAAAGTTGATGCCCATCTCCAGTCCGTGCCGGATGATCTCCCTCGAATGCTCCTCATCCAGCGTCCAGGCGTGCTGTCCCTGTCCCGCGTCGCCGAATCCCATGCAGCCCATGCAGATGCGGGATACCGTCAGGTCCGATCTTCCCAATCGGGTGTACTTCATATTCGTCTCACTCCTTCAACAGTTGGGTCAGGAAGCTGAAAGTCAGTTCATAGGCGGACTGATACACATAGGGGATGCCCGCCTCCCGCATGGCTTCTGCTTGCTTTTCCGTCACGCTGGTATAGGGATAGATGCCGTAAATGAACGGAAAGAACGCGTAAAGGAACTTCCGGCGCCAGGCCTCATCCGTCTCCGGGAGATATTGCCGGATCAGCCGGTCCACCGTATCCAGCGAAGCCCCGAAGGAATGCTTGAAGGCCGTCAGCCGCTCCGGCCGGGAGTTCGCCTCCATCTCGTACAGGTTCATGGAGAGCAGCCGCAGCAGCCGCGGATGATCCGTCAGCGTCCGGGCCAGCACATCAGCCACTTCCGCGCGCGGCATGGCCGGCTTCTCCGCCATTACGGCCTGCATTTCCGCCACCCATCCGTCGTATTCTTTTGCCAGCAGCGCCAGGAAAATCTCTTCCTTCGTCTGGAAGTACAGATAGATCCCTGTCCGCGTCAGGGTCGTCGCCGCCCCGATCTCCTTCAGGGTGATCTCCTTGAAGCCGCGAGTTTCATACAGGACCGCGCAGGCTTTGAGGATCTCTTCCTTCCGGGCCTCCGTCAGCTGCGGTGAACCTCTGGACATCAGCACCCCTCCTTCATTTCATAAATGACACCGTGTCATCATTTGCAGTATATCGCTAAAATGACACGGTGTCAATAATATTTTTTTGCCGGAAAGCGTTTTTCTTCGTATCAAGTCAATGGAGGGCCGGAATGCCCTCCGGAAGCCGGGATGCTCCGGAACGGAAATTGAAATCGGGAGCATCACGAAGCAGAACAGATCTTAAAATTATCACCAGAAAAACAAAAAAGAAAGGACGAAAGGAATTCCCGGAAAGGGAAAAACAAAAATATGAAACAGAAGAATTTTCGAAAAAAATGGATGGCGGGACTGGCTGCGCTGGTCCTGACGCTGTCAACGGCAGCCGGCAGTCTGGCGGCCGTACGATCAACGGATGAGGCGGCCCGGCAGGCAGAAAAGACATTCCGGTTCCGGATCCGCACGGAGGCGGAACTGGCGGCAGAGGCAGGCCTGGACGCAGAGCAATGGGCCGCGGACATGCAGGCCCGTACAAAAGCCGGCCGGCAGGATCCGCTGACAGAAACGATGCTGCGATCGGAAAACCCGGAAGCGGAGATCCTGCGGGAAAACGAAGGCGTGTATATGATCCGCGGCGTGAAAGGGCTGGGGAATATCCGCGGTCCGGAGGATGCATGCAAAGCCGCGGGACGGATAGATGCCCTGGCGGGCGGAACGGATGAAGCGGCCCTGGTTTTGACAAATGTACTCGAGGCCGGGGAGAACGCCACGGTGTATCTGTTCCGGCAGCAGTTTGAAGGCGCGGACGGCCTGACCGAAGACCGGGTGCTGAAAATCGCGGTCGATGCCCTGGGACAGCCGACGGCGGTGTTCAGCTCCCTGAGCCCCGAGCGGCCTGAATTCCCGGATGAGGATCTGCCGGAAGAGACCGAAGCGGATCAGGATCCGGCCGGCCCGGAAGAATACGGCCCGGAAGAGGACGCGCAGCGGATCGTTTATCCGCCGGAGCAGACCTTTGAATACATGGAACGTCTTGAATGGAGCGGTACGGTCACCGGCGCGGACGGAACGGAGCAGGCCCTGACCGTACCGGTGATGCGTGACGGACGGACCGGGGTCTGGTACCTGGGCGATCCGGAGCGCAGGATCGCCGTGGGCGATTTTGCCTCGATGGCTTACGAAGAGGAGCGGGTGCTTTTGACCCACCGGGATCAGAACGGGGACTGGAACGACGAAGACCTGATCACCTATGCCAACGCGATCAGGGCGTGGGATTTCTTCGCGTCCATGGGCTGGATAGGACCGGACGGACACGGCACGCCGATGCTGCTGCTGCGGAATATGTGCGACGAATACGGGACGCCCATTTTCAACGCCGCGTACCTGGGAGAGGGAGACGGATGGCAGTGCTTTGCCTGGGGCGAGGACAGCTACCTGGGCCAGGGACTGGATGTGATAGCCCACGAGTTCACCCACTGCGTCACGGAAACCGCGATGGGGGCCAACCTGTACCAGGATGATTACGGCGCGATCAACGAAGCCATGTCGGACATTTTAGGCAACTTGTGCGAAGCGATCTGCGCGAAAGAAGGTACGCCGGACTGGCTGGTGGGCGAGGATACCGGTTTTGCGATGCGGAATATGCTGGATCCTCACGCGTTCGGCCAGCCGGAATATGTTTGGGACCTTTATTACGCGCCTAACGCCTTTATGCCCGAGGAACTCAACGACATGGGCGGCGTGCATTCCAACTCCTCGATCCTGAACCGGGTCGCCGCGCGCCTGTGCGTGGAGTATGGCATGAGCCTGACAGAAGCCGCGAACTTCTGGATCACAGCGGCCTGCGGCATGACGCCCCGGACGAATTATTTCCGGATGCCGGCGCTCCTGGAATGGGCGCTGAATGCCTCCGGCGGCGAGCGTTTCACTCAGGCGCTGCGCTCCTGCGTGGCGGACGCCCGCATGACCGCTTCCACCCAGGAGCCGGAGACCCTGCCCGAAGGCACCCGCCTGGTACGGCTGACCCTGCCTGAAACGGACGGGTCAGACAGCCTCATGCTGATTGCGCTGCAGCTGGACAGCGAAGAGATCATCGCCCGGCTGAAGGCGGTGGGCGGCTTCCTGCAAACCGCGTGGAACACGATCCGAAGCGGCAGCTGGTCCGGCCTTTTTGAGGCATGGAAGGACTTCCTGTCCCGGATGGACATGGAGGCGCTGACGGACGCGCTGCTCAGCGGAGACCCGGACCAGGTGATGGATGTGGCGCTGGGCTCCCTGCAGGGTCTGCTGACCGAATCCAGCACATGGCGGCAGACGGACGGCCGCACAGCCTCCATGGTGCTGCGAAATCGTCCGACCGTCTACCTGCTGCTGGCTGCGAATGATATGATGGAAGAGGATCCGGACATGGATCCGGAGGCGGACACGGATATGGATCCCGACGAGGATCCCGAGACGGCAGCGGAAGCCTTCGGCGGCATGGCGGTGCTGGTGGGAGATAAGTGGATCGACCTGATCAGCCTGATATCCGCGCTGCCGGCAGCGGATGAAGAAACACAGGACCTGTCCGATGAACAGGCCGCGCAGATCGAAGCGCTGCTCGAACCGCTTGGGACGCTGGCTCTGGACCTGGCGGCGGATCTTCTGACCGGGGGGACCCAGGCGGAAGACATGCAGGTGATCGAACTGCCCACGGCGGGGCTGGAAGCCATATGGAACGCTCCTAAGGATCCGGCGGCATAAAGCGCCGCGGCGCGGCATCCGGGCATGAAGACGCCTAAAGCCGATACCGCCCCGGAGAAAACAAGGAGGCTGTCTTACGAAGCAAACGTAAGGCAGCCTTTTTGTATTTGCCGTATCGGATCCCCGAACGCGGCCCCCCCCGGAAAAGGCCCTGTTTTATCCGTTCCCTTTATATGCATCAAGCACCTGCCTGATCCTTCTCTCGGGCTTCACCAGGTTGATCAGCGTGCCTCCATTGTTCACCGTATCGATCAGCGCGGCGATATATCGCTCCATATTCACGGTCATGTACCATTTTTTCTCCAGAAGTTCCCTCTTCTGGTACACCAGGTCGGTGGTGAACACCCGGTCGAACCATCCCTCTTCCCAGGCTTTGTCAAACCGGTCAAACCCGGAGGTGAACAGGCCGAAGGTGGAGAACACGAACACGCGTTTCGCACCCATGTCCTTCAGCTGCCTGGCGGTATCCAGCATGCTGCCGCCGGAGGCGATCATATCGTCGACGACGATCACGTCCATGCCCTCCACCGACGAACCGCAGAAGTCGTGGGCGATGATGGGATTGGTCCCGTTCACGATCCGGGAATAGTCCCGCCTTTTATAGAACATGCCGATGTTCACCCCGAAGACCGAAGCCAGGAAGACCACCCGTCCCGTGGCCCCTTCGTCCGGCGCGATAAACATCATGTGCCCGCTGTCAAGCTTCATATCGTCGTATTCCGTAAGGAACGCCTGGGTGAACTGCAGGGCGGGAGACACGTTCTCGAGGCTCATCAGCGGGACCACGTTCTGCACCCTGGGGTCGTGTGCGTCGAATGTGATCAGGCTGTGCACCCCCATCGCCTCCAGTTCGCGCAGCATCACGGCGCAGTCCAGGGACTCCCTGCACGTTTTGCGGTGCTGCCGGCCCTCGTACAGGAACGGCATGATCACGTTGATCCTCTCCGCTTTTCCGTTGCATGCCGCGATGATCCGTTTCAGGTCCTGGTAATGGTCGTCCGGGGACATGCGGTTGGTTTCCCCGTACATTTGATAGGTCAGCGACGTGTTGCACACGTCCACCAGGATATATACGTCCATGTCCCGCACGGACTCCTTCAGCATGCATTTTCCTTCGCCGCTGCTGAAACGCGGACATTCCAGCGGGATCAGGAAGTGTTCCCCGTCCCTCCACTCCGAAAGAATGCGGTCGATCCGCGAACCGATCCTTTTTCGCCGATTCCATGGCGATCAATCCGATTTTTCCGGGCATGCCCATCCCCTCTCTTTCTGTCCTTATAAACGCATGAGGCGCGGTCATTGCCTTTCTGTGTGCTTATTATAGGTTCTTGATTCGCAAGCGTCAAGGACTTTGGACCCAGGGCCCCTTTACGGGACGGCAAAACGGAGGAAAGCGCTCTTTATGCCCAAAGAACGCTTTCCTCCCAGGTTTCCCGCTCAGGAAGCGGATGTCCTGTCCCTCTGAATTATGGGTGTGCAAAGTCTCTTTAACGGCCCTGATGAGAATCGAACTCACATCCCCGGATCGACAGTCCGGCATTCTGCCATTGAACTACAGGGTCAAATGCAAAGCACGGTTGGTCGTTTTTTTCGCTGCTATGCCAATTTAGCTACGGCATTCCTGCCGGCGGGATTCGGACCCGCAACTGCGCCTTAAAATGGTAACTGTAATTGCTGTCCGTGCTTTTGGTGCATCCGGCAGGATTCGGACCTGCAACCGTCGGTTTAAGGGACCGCCGCTCGGCCGTTTGAGCTGCGGATGCGGGTTTTGCCTTCAGTGTCCGGACAGCGTTTTTTCGCCGGCTCGGTTTCCCTTTCCTTGGGGCTTTTCCCTTCGGGCAAGGATACTGTAACACATTCACGGCCGCGTTTCCCGGTAAAAAAGTTGCGAACGAAAAAAATAATATCTGTCGTCCCCGTCCGCAAAGTTCTTTGGCGATCAAAAGCGGGATGTCAAACTTGTCCATGGAGTGATCTGCTTCCGGAAGGCCCTCCGGGGAGTATGCCGGCTGATCCGCCGCATCGCCGGTCACAAGGAAATCGTACAGTTCAACCCCCTTTGATCTCCCCGATCTGTTCATTGGGATACCGATCAGGAACGGCCGGATAGATCTCACGGGAATTTACATGTCCCCGGAATATCCCCAAAACAAAAGATCCCCTTGTTTTTATCTATCCCGCCCTCATGCGGCCTTGACATATACCCCCCTGGGGTATATAATCAGCCCGTATGGATCACACGGGAGGGACAGGACATGGACACTGATCTGCCGGGCGCGGGATGCGGATGTGTTGGCCGGGTCAAAAAGCGGCCCGAAAAAGAATGCAGGGACCTTCTCAACCGCCTCAGCCGCATCGAAGGGCAGATCCGGGGGATCAGGCGCATGGTGGAGGAAAACGCTTACTGCCCCGACATCCTGACCCAGTCCGCGGCGGCGGCCCAGGCCCTCAACGCCTTCAACAGGGAGCTGGTATCAAGCCATATCCGCACCTGCGTGGCCGAGGACATCCGCGGCGGACGGGAAGGCGCGGTGGAAGAACTGGTGGATACGCTCCGGAAGCTGATGAAATGACGCCGCGGGGCAGCAGCGATCAACAAACGACAGGAAACACAGGGTGACAGCATAATGGAACAGTACACAGTAACGGGAATGAGCTGCGCCGCCTGCCAGGCGCGGGTGGAAAAAGCGGTGAGCGCCGTGCCGGGCGTCACGTCCTGCTCGGTCAGCCTGCTGACCAATTCCCTGGGCGTGGAGGGCACCGCCCCGGCCGGGGAGATCATCCGCGCGGTTGAAAACGCCGGCTACGGGGCGTCCCTCAGGGGCGCGGACAGCGCCCGGACCCCTTCCGACCGGTTAAAGGAGGAGGAGGAAGCCCTGCGGGACAGGGAAACGCCGCGGCTGAAAAAACGGCTGGCGCTGTCACTGGGGTTCCTGGCCGCGCTGATGTACGTATCCATGGGGCATATGATGTTTTCAATGCCCCTGCCCGCTTTTTTTGAGGACAACTGCGCGGCCGTGGGGCTCCTGGAGCTGCTTTTGTGCGCCGCGGTGATGATCATCAACCGCCGCTTCTTTACGTCCGGCTTCAAAAGCCTGTGGCGCCGCTCCCCCAACATGGATTCCCTGATCGCCCTGGGCAGCGCGGCGGGCTTTGTCTATTCCACGGTCATCCTGTTCCTGATCACCCGGCGGGTATCGGACGGGGACCACATGGGCGCCATGGCCCTGATGGAGGAATTCTATTTTGAGTCCTCGGCGATGATCCTGGCGCTGATCACGGTGGGCAAAATGCTGGAAGCCCGGGCCAAGGGTCGCACCACCGACGCGCTCAAGAGCCTGATGAAGCTCTCCCCCCGGACGGCGGTGCTCCTGAGGGACGGGAAAGAGGTCACCGTGCCGGTCTC
>JAFWWK010000273.1 GCA_017523615.1 Clostridia bacterium | reverse complement strand
GCTTTCCTGTACATCGCCGGCGTCTACTGGCTGGGAGGCGGCAAAATGGTATCCTTCGGCGTGATCCTGGCCATGGGCCAGTACGTGATGCGCTTCTGGCAGCCCATCACGAACCTTGCCAACATCTATAACTCCTTTATCAACAACATCGCCTACCTGGAGCGCATCTTCGAGACCATGGACGAGCCTGTGACGGTGGACGACGCGCCGGACGCCGGGCAGCTCCCGGAGATCACGGGCGAGGTGGACTTCGAGGACGTGACCTTCGCCTACGAAGAGGGCGTCAACGTCCTTGAGCACATGGACCTGCACATCAAAGCCGGGGAAAGCATCGCCCTGGTGGGGCCCACCGGCGCCGGAAAAAGCACCGTCATCAACCTTTTGTGCCGCTTTTACAACCTGAACGGGGGAAGGATCGTGCTGCACGGCAAGGACGGCTCCGCCCACGACATAAGCCGCGTGACCCTCCATTCCCTCCGGACGCAGCTGGGCATCATGCTGCAGGACAGCTTCATCTTTTCCGGCACGCTGATGGACAACATCCGCTACGGCAACCTGGACGCCACCGACGCCCAGGTCCGGGAGGCCGCGCGGCGGGTGCGGGCCGACGAATTCATTTCAAAGCTGCCCGACGGTTATCAGACCGAGGTCCGGGAGAGGGGCAGCAACCTGAGCCAGGGCGAAAAGCAGCTGGTCGCCTTTGCGCGCACCCTCTTATCCGACCCCGCCATCCTGATATTGGACGAGGCCACCTCTTCCATCGACACCCAGACCGAGAGGCTCCTGCAGGAGGGCATCAGCGAGATGCTCAAAGGCCGCACCAGCGTCATCGTGGCCCACCGGCTCAGCACCATCAAAAACTGCGACCGCATCCTGTACATCAGCAATAAGGGCATCGCCGAAATGGGCACCCACGAGGAACTGATGGCAAAGCGCAGCCTCTACTGGCAGCTGTACACCGCCCAGGCCGGGGAGAGCGCGGCATAAGGCAAAACTCAGTCCGTGACCGACACATCCACGTCCGGGGAGATGGCGATCCTGTAATCCGGATAGACCCGGCGCATTTCCCCGTACAGGATCCTCAGGCCCTCGTCCGGACGGATGTCAAAGCTCATCACCACGTCAAAAGCCATTTCCTTATCCTCGATATCCAGGCTGAAGCCGTGGAACTGCAGGGCCCAGTCGTACTTCAGCACCCTTTCCCGCACGTCGTTCCTGATCCTTGCGGCCTCGTCGTTGCCCGTATCGTAGGAATAAAGGCCCACCCCGGCCATGATCACGCCCGTTTCCCGGTAGACCCTGCCCTCCAGCTTCCTGGTGAGTTTATCCACCTCCCGGACCGTCATGGTATCCGGCAGTTCCAGGTGGACAGATGCGTAGTTTTTGCTGGGGCCGTAATTACAGGATCAGGTCGTAGGCTCCCCGCACCGTCTCGTCCTCCGTAAGGATCTCCATGATCCGGGCGGTGGTCTCCTTGTCCGCCCGTTTTCCGAGGATCTCGTTCAGCGTTCCGGCCATCATCCTGAGGCCGGACCGAATGATAAACACGGAGATCAGCGCGCCGACGTACGCCTCCATGGAAACGCCGGTGAGCATGAAAACGACCGCGGTGGCCAGGACCGATGCGGAAAGGACCGCGTCGAACAGGGCGTCCGCCCCCGCCGCGGAAAGCGACGCCGAATTGACCCTTTTCCCCTGTGCCGTCACATACCGGTCCAGCACGATCTTGACAAGGACCGCGGCCGCGATGATTGCCAGGGAAAGGACGCTGTAATCCGGCTTTTCCGGACGGATGATCTTCTTTACCGATTCCACAAGGAACGTGATGCCGGCATAGAGCACCAGCCCGGAAACGATCATTGCGCTGAGGTATTCGATCCTCCCGTGGCCCAGGGGATGCTCCCGGTCCGGCCGCCTTCCCGCCAGTTTGGTACCGACGATGGTGATGACCGACGAAAGGGCGTCGGACAGATTGTTCACCGCATCCAGGACGACGGCGATGGAATGTGAAAGCAAGCCGACGGCCGCCTTGAAAGCCGAAAGAAGCAGGTTTGCCAGGATCCCCGTGAGGCCGGTCCTGAAAATGATCCGGTCCCGTTCGGCGTCCGGCATTCCCGGACCCGCGTCGCTCATACGATTCTCCTCCCGCGGCATGACGAAAAAATACGCCGGAAAACCGCGTTTTTATTATCCGATAAACCCATCATAGCACTCAGGTCAAGCCCCGGAAAGCGCTTCCGGGTTTTTTTGTATCCGCGCCATGGATTGACGTCCCGTCTCCGGGTCAATATAATGAACCTGACAGACAAAAGGGGGGATATGCGTGCGCGTTCTGAATTTCGGTTCGCTGAACCTGGATTATGTGTATGCCGTTCCGCATTTTGTGCGCCCGGGAGAGACCCTGGCCGCTGAAAGCCGCAGCGTGATGCCCGGCGGGAAGGGCCTGAACCAGTCCGTCGCCCTCGCCCGGGCCGGATGCATGGTGTGCCACGCGGGCTGCGTCGGGGAGGGCGGCGGGGAACTCATAAAGCTGCTCGAGGACAGCGGAGCGGACACCTCGCTCCTCAGGCAGGTGAGCCAGGCCCAGGGCCACACCGTCATCCAGGTAGCCCCGGACGGGGAAAACTGCATCCTGCTCTTCGGCGGTTCCAACCTGTGCGTCACAAAGGAGCAGGTATCCTCCTCCCTGGCCCTTTTCGGCCCGGGGGATTGGCTGCTTTTGCAGAACGAGATCAGCCTGCTGCCCTTCATCGCGGAGGAAGGATACAAACGCGGGATGACCGTCGTCCTGAATCCCTCCCCCTTCGGCCCCGCCGTCGAAGAAACGGACCTCGGAAAAGTCTCCTGGCTGCTGGTCAACGAGGTGGAGTCAGAGCAGATGACCGGCACAGGGGATCCCGACGGGGCCTGGCATCGTCTTCACGCAAAGTATCCGCGTCTCTCGGTGCTCTTCACCCTGGGCGATAAAGGCAGCGTGTGCTTCACCGGGGGCGAAAACGGCAAAAGGATATGGCAGGACGCTTTCAGGGTCCGCGCCGCGGACACCACCGGCGCCGGGGACACGTATACGGGCTATTTCATTGCCGCCCTGACAGAAGGTTTGCCCCTTCAAAAATGCATGGCCCTGGCCAGCCGCGCCGCGGCCGTCAGCGTCACCCGGCCCGGAGCCGCGTCGTCAATTCCGCGAAGGGAGGAACTGTCCGTATGAACATCCTTATCCTCAACGGCTCGCCCGCGGGCAAGGACAGCATCACGCTGTTTACCATGCTGTATATCCAAAAAAAATTCCCGGAGCATCATTACGAGGTCCTTCACGTGGGCCAAAAAATCAGGGCAATGGAAAAGGACCCGGACGCCTGGCATGAGGCGCTCGAAAAAGCCGACCTGATCGTTTTCTGCTATCCGGTCTACACCTTCCTGGCGCCGGCGCAGCTCCATCGTTTCATCGAACTGATCAAGGAGAGCGGGATCGATCTTTCGGGGAAATACGCCACGCAGGTCACCACCTCCAAGCATTTCTATGACGTAACGGCCCATCAGTACATCCGGGACAACTGCGGGGACCTGGGTCTGAGGTACGTCCGGGGGCTGTCGGCAGATATGGAAGACCTGACGCAGGCAAAAGGGCAGCGCGAAGCGCTGGCCTTCTTCCGCTATGTATTGTGGAATATGGAACGGGGATACTTTGAGCCGGTCCCCGCCCGCGTACCCGTCCGCGGCGGGGAGCGCACCGCCGCCGGGGCGGAAAAGCTGTCTGTCCCCGCGCCGGGGCGCGTGGTCATCGTGGCGGATTTTTCGAACGCAAAGGACGGACGCCTCAGGGAAATGTGCGAAAGGCTCAGGAACCGTCTGCCCTGCGAAACGGAGATCGCGGACATCGGGAAATTCCCCTTTGCCGGCGGGTGCCTGGGGTGCTTCCGCTGCGCCGCCGACGGACAGTGCGTCTATAAGGACGGCTTCGCCGATTACCTGCGGAACAATATCCAGTCCGCGGACGGGCTTGTCTACGCCTATACCATAAGGGACCACGGCATGGGATACCGGTTCAAGCTGTTCGATGACCGGCAGTTCTGCAACGGCCACCGGACGGTCACCATGGGCAAACCGGTGGGATACCTGGTGGACGGGTGCCTGGACGCTGAACCCAACCTGACCATGCTGATGGAAGCCCGGGCGCAGGTAGGCGGCAACACCCTGGCCGGGATCGCCTGCAACCAGCGCGAACCGGACCGGGCCGTGGACCGATTGGCGGAGACCCTTTGCTATGCGATCACCGAAAACTACCAGCCGCCGAAAAATTTTTACGGTGTGGGCGGGCTGAAGATCTTCCGCGACCTCATCTGGCAGATGCAGGGGCTGATGCGGGCGGACCACAGATTCTACAAGGCCCACGGATTCTATGATTTCCCGCAGAAAAAACGCTTGAACATGCTGGCGATGTACCTGCCAGGCGCGATGATGAACAGCCCGAAGCTGCGCAAAAAGATGGGCGGAAAGATCACCGAGGGCATGATCGGGCCCTATAAAAAAGTGCTGGAAAAAGATCCCGGCCCGCAGGAAACGGAACGCCCCTCCGGGAAGTGACAGGCTTGCGTTTTTCTTGCCTTTTTTAACTCATTTTAGTATTATATACACAGATATGGGCGTTACGCCCAATAAAACCATCTGTATAAACGGAAGGAGCCTGGTCATGAGCGATATGAATCAATGCCCTGAGAAAGGACCCATCACCGAGGAACTGCTCGAACGTATGGACAAATGGTTCCGCGCGGCCAATTACCTGTCCGCGGGACAGCTTTACCTGCTGGAAAACCCCCTCCTGCGCAAGCCCCTGACCCTCAGCATGATCAAGAAAAAGATCGTTGGCCATTGGGGCACGGTACCCGGGCAGAACTTCGTCTTCCTGCATATGAACCGCGCCATCAAGCGGTATGACCTGGACCTGATCCTGCTCTCCGGCCCGGGCCACGGCGGCAACTTCTTTATCGCCAACGACTATCTGGACGGCACCTATTCCGAGGTCTATCCCAACATCTCCGAAGACGAGGCCGGCATGGCCAAGCTGTTCAAGCAGTTCTCCTTCCCCGGCGGCGTGCCCTCCCACTGCGCGCCCGAGACCCCCGGCTCCATCAATGAGGGCGGCGAACTTGGCTACGGCATCGCCCACGCCTTCGGCGCGGTGTTCGACAATCCCGATCTGATCGCGGCGGTCACCGTCGGCGACGGCGAGGCCGAGACCGGCCCCCTGGCCACTTCCTGGCAGTCGAACAAATTCCTGAATCCCGTTTCCGACGGCGCGGTGCTGCCCATCCTGCACCTGAACGGCTACAAGATCGCCAATCCCACGGTGTTCGCCCGCATGAGCCATCAGGAAATCGTGGACTTCTTCCACGGCTGCGGCTGGGAGCCCTACTTTGTGGAGGGCGACGACCCGATGACCATGCACCGCCTGATGGC
>JAFWWK010000030.1 GCA_017523615.1 Clostridia bacterium | reverse complement strand
GTGCGGAGAAGATTCTGTTCGGCTCGGATTCCCCGTGGGAGAACCCCGCCGACACGCTCCGCTTTTTGCAGTCGCTGGACCTGACGGAACAAGAGCTCAGTCTCATCACGCACGCAAACGCGGAACGGCTGCTCGCCGGAGCATGACAGACCGCGGCACATCATCCGGCTCTGCCGGAACCGAGGAATCAGACCTATGAAAACAGTTTTGATCGCGGGGCAGACCGTCCCGCAGACGGCCGCGCTGGCGCCGATGGCGTCGGTCGCGGACAGTGCATACCGCACGCTCTGCGTACAGCACGGTGCCTGCATGACGACCGGCGAGCTCGTCTCGGCAAAAGGACTCTGCTACGGCAGCCGCGGCAGCGCCGAGCTTTGCCGCATCACGGATGCGGAGCGCCCGATGGGACTTCAGCTCTTCGGCGCAGAGCCGGAATTCATCGCGGAGGCGGTGCAGAAAATGCTGCCCTTTTCTCCGGACTGGATTGACATCAACATGGGATGCCCCGTGCCGAAGGTCGTCTCGCAGGGCGCGGGCAGTGCGCTGATGAAAACACCGGATATCGCCGAACAGGTGCTGTCCGCGGCCGTGAACAGCGCGGCGGGCAGCGTTCCCGTCACCGTGAAAATGCGGATCGGCTGGGACAGCGCCAGCATCAACGCCGTCGAGTTCGCAAAGCGCATGGAAGCGGCCGGCGCGGCGGCGATCACGGTACACGGCAGAACGCGGATGCAGTTTTATGCCGGAGAAGCCGACTGGAAGCCGATTGCGGCAGTCAAGGCGGCCGTCTCCGTGCCGGTCATCGGAAACGGCGATGTCACCTGCGGCGCAGACGCGGTGCGGATGTATGAGGAGACCGGCTGCGACCTCGTCATGGTCGGGCGTGCGACCTACGGAAACCCCTGGATTTTCGAGGAAATCGCTGCCGCCGTCCGCGGGGAACCATTTAAAGCGCCACCCGTCGCAGAACGGCTGCGGGAGATGCTGCGGCACATCCGTATGATCCTCGGCACGAGCGGGAAGTCGGAGGCACTCGCCATGCGGGAGGCCAGGAAACACGCACTCTGGTATCTGCGCGGATACCCCGGCGCAGCGGCCTTCCGGGCGAGGCCATCCGGCAGGTAGGCCTGGAAGCGGGCCGGGAGAACGCGCTGTATATCCACGTGACCCTGGTGCCCTACCTGAAGGCCGGCGGGGAGCATAAATCCAAGCCCACCCAGCACTCGGTCAAGGAGCTGCAGGGCATGGGCATCAGTCCCAATATCATCGTGCTGCGTGCGGACGAGCCCATCACGGACAGCGGCATTTTTTCAAAGATCGCCCATTTCTGCAACGTAAAGCCGGACTGCGTCATCCAGAACCTGACCCTGCCCATCCTCTATGAGGCCCCGCTGATGCTGGAGGAGGCCCATTTTTCCGGCATCGTCTGCCGGGAGCTGGGGCTTAAGACCCCCGAACCGGACCTTGAGGATTGGCGGCAGATGGTGGAGCGTGTTCGCCACCAGAACCGCAGGGTCAAAATCGCCCTGGTAGGCAAATACGTACAGCTGCATGACGCCTATCTTTCCGTTGCGGAGGCCCTGCGCCACGCGGGCTACGCCCTGGACACCAAAGCGGAGATCGACTGGATCGACTCGGAGACCCTGACGGAAGAAACTCTGGACACGGCCCTGTCCGGCGCGGACGGGATCATCGTTCCCGGGGGCTTCGGCAGCCGGGGCATCGAGGGGATGATCCTCGCCGCACAGTATGCCCGGAGGGAGCACGTCCCGTATTTCGGCATCTGCCTTGGCATGCAGACCGCCGTGATCGAATTCGCCCGGCACGCCGCGGGGCTGGAAGGCGCCAATTCCCACGAGTTCGACGAAAACGCGCCCCATCAGGTCATCGCCTTCATGCCGGGCCAGAACGACGAAGTGGACAAGGGCGGCACCCTGCGCCTTGGCAGATACCCCTGCGTCCTGCGCGAGGGCACCCGGATCGCCTCCTGCTACGGGAAGACGGAGATCAGCGAGCGCCACCGCCACCGCTATGAGTTCGCAAACGCCTACCGGGACAAGCTGGAAAAAGCGGGTCTGTGCCTTTCCGGCCTGTCCCCGGACGGGCGCCTGGTGGAGACCGTGGAGATCCCGGGCGAAAGGTTCTTTGTGGGCGTCCAGTTCCACCCGGAATTCAAGAGCCGCCCAAACAAGCCGCATCCCCTGTTCGTGGGGTTCATCAAAGCGGCGCTGGAGGTAAACAGACATGGCGTACCTGGTGCTCGGCAACGGCAGGATCTTTGAAGGGCTCCGCATCGGGGCCCCCTGCGACCGGCTGGGGGAACTGGTCTTCACCACCGGCATGACCGGATACCTGGAGACCCTGACCGACCCCAGTTTTTACGGACAGATCGTCACCCATTCCTTCCCAATGATCGGGAACGCCGGGCTGATCCCGGAGGACTTTGAGGGAGAAGGCTCGCTCTTTGGCTATGTTGTCCGGGAGCTTTGCCCCCATCCTTCCAACTTCAGAAGCCATGGCCTGCTCAATGTGTGGCTGAAGGCCCGCGGCATCCCCGGCCTGTGCGGGGTGGACACCCGGGAGATCGTGCGCATCACCCGGGAGGAGGGCGTCATGAACGCCCTGATCTGCGACGCCGTTCCGGAGGACTTGGGCCCCATCCGGGCCTTCCGGGCGGAAAAGGCCGTGGAAAGCGTCTCCCGGAGGGAAAAAACCGTCCTTCCCGCGGAGAAAAAGGAAAAATGGCGCGTGGCGCTGATGGATTACGGCGTCAAGCGGAACATCGTCCGCTCGCTGCAAATGCGCGGCTGCGCCGTGACCGCATGGCCGTCCGCGGCGACGGCGGAGCAGGTGCTCCGGGATGATCCGGACGGCATCGTTCTGTCCAACGGCCCCGGAGACCCCAAAGACAACCCCGGATGCATTGAGGAGATCCGCGCCATGCTGGGAAAAAAGCCGATCCTCGGCATCTGCCTCGGGCACCAGCTGACCGCCCTGGCCCTGGGCGGGGACACCGTCAGGCTGAAATACGGCCACCGGGGCGGCAACCAGCCCGTCCGGGACCTGAAAAACGGCAGGATGCGTATCACCAGCCAGAACCACGGCTACGCCGTCGTATCCGAAAGCCTCGCGGGGATCGGGAGGGAGACCTTCGTCAACGCCAACGATCTTAGCTGCGAGGGCATGGAATATCCGGACCTTGGCTGCATCACCGTGCAGTTCCACCCGGAGGCCTGTCCCGGACCGCAGGACACGGCGTTTATTTTTGACCGTTTCATCGCCATGATGGAGGAGAAAAAGCATGCCTAAGGACGCGTCGATCCGGAAAGTGCTGGTCATCGGCTCCGGCCCCATCGTCATCGGCCAGGCGGCCGAGTTCGATTACGCCGGGGCCCAGGCCTGCCGCGTATTGCGGGCGGAGGGCGTAAATGTGGCGCTGGTGAATTCCAATCCCGCCACCATCATGACCGATAAGCACATGGCGGACGAGATCTACCTGGAACCCCTGAACCATGAAACCCTTCGCCGCATCATCGCAAAGGTCCGCCCGGACGGGCTGCTGGCCGGGCTTGGGGGGCAGACCGCGCTGACCCTCGCCATGCAGCTGAGCCGCAGCGGGACCCTGGCCGAATACGGGGTCCGGCTGCTGGGCTCCCCCATCGAAGCCATCGAGCGGGCCGAGGACCGGGAAAAATTCCGGGACACCATGCGCGCCATCGGGCAGCCCTGCGTTCCCTCCGAGATCGCGGAAACGCCGGAGGACGCCCTCCGTGCCGCCGCCGCCATCGGTTATCCGGTGATCGTCCGGCCCGCCTACACCCTGGGCGGCAGCGGAGGGGGCATCGCCGCAAACGAGGAAGAACTTAAAAGGATCGCCCGGGGCGGCCTGGACGCGTCCCCGATCCGCCAGATCCTGGTGGAAAAATGCGTCTCCGGGTGGAAGGAGATCGAGTTTGAGGTCATGCGGGACGCGGCGGGCAATGCGGTGGCCGTCTGCTCCATGGAAAACGTGGACCCCGTGGGCATCCACACGGGGGACAGCATCGTCGCTGCCCCGGCGCTGACGCTCACGGACCGGGAATACCAGATGCTCCGTTCGGCTTCCCTCCGGATGGTCGAGGCCCTGGGCATCGTGGGAGGCTGCAACTGTCAGTTCGCCCTGGACCCGGATTCCTTCGGATACGCGGTGATCGAAGTCAATCCGCGGGTCTCCCGCTCCTCCGCCCTGGCCAGCAAGGCCACCGGCTATCCCATCGCCAAGATCTCCACCCGCATCGCCCTGGGCTATACCCTGGACGAGATCACAAACGACATCACCGGCAGGACCTGCGCCTGCTTTGAGCCGGCCCTGGACTATGTGGCGGTCAAATTTCCCAAGTGGCCCTTCGACAAGTTCCGGGGCTCCTCCAGGAAGCTCGGCACCCAGATGAAGGCCACCGGCGAGGTCATGGCCATCGGCCAGCGCTTTGAGGAAGCCCTGATGAAAGCTGTGCGCGGCGCGGAGATCGGCCTGGACAGTCTCGACGCGCCGCCCCTTTCCGCCGCCCCCCTCCGGGAGCGGCTTTCCGCCCGGGACGACCGGCGGATCTTTACCGTGTTCGAAGCGCTGAAGGCGGGCATGACAGCGGAGGAGATCCACGCCGTCACCGGGATCGACCTATTTTTTCTTTATAAGCTGAAGGACATGGCGGATATGGAAAACCGGATCATGCAAAGCGGCCTGAGGGAGGGCGACTACGCCCTCCTTAAGCGCCTGGGATATCCGGACACCGCCATATCCCGCCTGTGCGGGTCAAAGGATCTGCCCGGATGGGCCTTCAGCTATAAGATGGTGGACACCTGCGGGGCCGAGTTCGCCGCGCAGACCCCCTATTTCTATTCCTGCACGGACAGCGCCTGCGAATCCCGGACGCTCCGGCGCAGCGGAAAGCCGGTGGTGCTGGTCCTGGGCAGCGGTCCCATCCGCATCGGACAGGGCATCGAATTTGACTACAGCTCCGTCCACTGCGTCAGGACCCTCAGGGAAATGGGCTATGACACCGTCATTGTCAACAACAACCCGGAAACGGTCTCCACCGACTATGACACCGCCGACCGCCTTTATTTTGAACCCCTGACGCCCGAAGACGTGATGAACATCATCCGGGTGGAACAGCCCGTGGGGGTGGTGGTGGCCTTTGGTGGGCAGACCGCCATCCGGCTGACCCGGTACCTGGATGAAAACGGGGTGCGCATCCTCGGCACCAGCGCGGAATCCATCGACATCGCGGAGGACAGGGAGCGGTTCGACGCGCTTCTTGAAAAGTTCGGCATCCGCCGCCCGAAGGGCATGGCCGTCCGCACGGTGGAAGAAGCGGCCCGGGCCGCGGAAACGCTGGGCTACCCGGTGCTGCTCAGGCCATCCTACGTGATCGGCGGGCAGAACATGACCATCGCCCGGGACGCGGAGCAGGTGCGGGCCTACATGGAAAAGATCCTCTCCGGGGGGATCGAAAACCCGGTGCTGATCGACCAGTACCTGCCGGGGATCGAGCTGGAGGTGGACGTGATCTCCGACGGGGAGGACGTGCTGATCCCCGGCATCATGGAGCACATCGAACGGGCGGGGGTCCATTCCGGGGATTCCATCGCCGTTTATCCCCCCTACAACCTGAACGACAGATCCACGAAGGTCATCTGCGAAAGCAGCGAAAAACTGGCCCTGGCGCTGGGCACACGGGGCCTTGTGAATATCCAGTACCTGATCTGGCACGGCGAGCTTTTTGTCATCGAGGTGAACCCCAGGGCCAGCCGCACCGTGCCCTATATCAGCAAGGTGGCGAAGGTGCCGATGGCGGAGCTGGCCTCGAAGGTCATGCTGGGCGCGAAGCTGAGGGACCTGGGCTACGGGACCGGGCTTTACCGGATGCCCCCCTATGCGGCCGTGAAGGTGCCGGTGTTCTCCTTCGAAAAGCTGAACGACGCCGACAGCATTTTAGGGCCGGAGATGAAATCCACCGGCGAGGTGCTCGGGATCGGCCGTACGCTGCCGGAGGCGCTGTTCAAGGGCCTGACGGCGGCGGGCCTCGGCGCGCCGGCGGCCGGGAAGGGCAGCGGCATCCTGATCAGCGCGGAGGAAAACGGGGACGGGGAGATCCTGTCCCTGGCCAGGCGTTTTTTTGACCTTGGGCTCCGGCTTTACGCCACAGAGGGGACAGCCCGGGCCATCGCAGGCATCGGCATCCCCGTCACCTCCGTCTCCGGCGCCGCGGAAAACAGCGGTATCGCCCGGCTGATGGAAAACGGCAGACTTCGCTGCATCGTTTACACCGGCGCGGTGAGGGACGCCACCGTCGGGGATTATATCGCCCTGCACCGCCGCGCCATGCAATTGGGGATCCCCTGCCTGACGTCCCCGGACACGGCGGGGGCGCTGGCGGATATGATGGCCGGAGGCTTCCGTGCCTCCAATACCGAGCTTGTGGACCTCAACCATATGCGCGCCTGGCGGCAGCGGGTGCCTTTCGTAAAAATGCACTCCTGCGGGAACGACTATATCTTTATCGAAAACTTCGACGGCGGCATCGCCTGCCCGGAATCCCTGTGCGTCCAGCTCTGCGACCGGCACTTTGGCATCGGCGGCGACGGGATCGTACTTTTCGAACGCTCCTCAAAGGCGGACGTCAGCATCCGTTCCTTCAACAGGGACGGAAGCGAAGGCCGCATGGCGGGCAACAATTTGCGCTGCGCCGCCAAGTACCTCTACGACAGGGGCTATGTGCGCAGCGAGTTGATGACCGTGGAGATGGCCGGACAGGTCCATCGCCTGCGGGTCTACTTAAGGGACGGGCAGGTCTCCTCCGTCTGCGCGGAAATGGGCCGCGCCTCCTTCGACGCTTCCCGGGTCCCGGTCTCACTGGGGCTGAAGGAGGCGGTGGACATCCCCCTCGCCGTCGGCGGAAGGTGTGACCGGGTCACCTGCGTATCCATGGGCAATCCCCACTGCGTCATCTTTACCGACGCCCTGGAAGGGCTCGACCTGGCATCCGTCGGACCGCTGTACGAACGCGCGGACTGCTTCCCGGACGGGACCAACACGGAATTCGTCCGCGTCATCAACCGCACCACCCTCCGGCTGCGGGTCTGGGAACGCGGCATCGGCGAGACCATGGCCTGCGGCACCGGCGCCTGCGCCGCGGCGGCGGCGGCCATCCGTACGGGCCGCTGCGACGGCGGAAAGGACATCCTCGTCAAACTCCCCGGCGGGGACCTGACCGTCCATGAAGCGGACGGGCAGATGACCCTCACCGGGGAGACGGTCATGGTTTTCGAGGGGGCGTTCAGTTACTGACGGTCAGGGAAAGAATTCTTCCTTAAAATGCCCGAATACGCTGTTCTCCAGCAGCCCGGCTTTCTTTCGCTCCCAATTAAAGTACGGTTTCCATAACGGGAACCGCAAAAACAGATTTACATCTTCCATGCTCAGGCGGATGTGTATCCTCAGGGTATCGTTCCCCTCCTTTTCGATCTCAAATTCGTGCTTTTCCTCTGTGGTATATCCTTCGACCGTGCCCGTCGCGGCCATGCAGCCGGGCCTTTTTTCGACAAATCCGTTCCTGAACGGGACTTTATCCCCCGGAAGAAAGACACGGTCAATAAAAAAGCCGGCCTTCAGCCCATTCCGGTCCGTTAAGCGGAATTCCTTTCCCGAAGGGTCCGGATCGTCAAAAAAAGCGCCGCCGTCAGCGCATTCAAACCGGATCAGATAGTCAAAAGAGTGAGCATAGGTATGAACGCAGTACGCGTGGGGATCCGGTATTTCATCGGGAAGAGGCAAAAAATATTCAACAGGAAACCGGTATTCGTCCAGAACTTTGAAAAAAACCGCTTTTGCCCGGCATGGCGCGCCGGTCCGCTGAAAATCCGCCTCTGTTTTCGCTCCTTTTATGACTGTATCCTCATAACGATCATAACGCAGCCATTCCTTATCACCTTTGCCCTCAAACGGACCCTGCCGTTTATATCGGTCATACTCATCCGCAAACGCGTCATAATTCGCTTTATCGATCTTATAACTGAGTCCGAACGGTTCAAATATGTCTTTTATTGCCTGCAGGGCGTCGCTATACAGTTTATCGCGGATCTCTTCAGGCAGGATCGCTCCCAGCTTACAGCGTTTATATATGCCGCCGGCGAGTCTGTGGGATTCCCCGATCCTGTTGTCCGCCGCCTGTTCAAGGGCCTGCTGATCCATGCTGCTGCGCTCCTTCCTTCCGGTTTGCCGGACGACCGCGGGCATTGTTCTGTCCGCGGCCGCGTCGTTATAAGGATCCTTTTCCGGACAAGGATACCATACGGCGGGATACTTGACGATCCTTACCGATCTTGTTTTTTTGCACGGAATTTTCCGCCGCTGAAGCTTTTGGAAAACATTCGTGATACAATAAAGGGGATCGGCCGGCCGTTGGCCGCAGCCTTTTGCCCGGCGCGGAAAAACGGAAAAGCATCCTGGTTCAAACAGCTCCCGGGCGCGATGTCATTCCCGGGACAGATATTCCTTCAGGGCGGTGTATTCCCTGAGGTACGCGCCCCGTTTTTCCTCGCTGACGGCGGCATAGGACTGGTGGCGCGAAAAGATCTCCACAGCCTCCTCCAGCGGGAGCCACTCCGGCCTTGCCCCGCGGCGCCTTTCCGCGTCGGTCAAAAGCATCCGCCCCTCCCCCGTTTTCCCGCAGATAAAATAATGGCTGATATAGCGGTATTCCTCATAGTATTCATAAAGCGTCAGGAAAAGCTCCAGGGGCCGTACGATCACGCCGGTCTCCTCCTCCGTTTCCCTCACGCAGCATTCCTCCGGCGTTTCGCCCTCCTCCATACCGCCGCCGGGCACCAGCCACCAGCCGGACACGGTCTCATGGCTCAGAAGGATCATCCCGTCCCGCACGACCACCGCCCGGCTGCCCTCCCGGGTTTTCGTAAAGGTTTCGAAGCGGTTCGCTCCGAATATTTCAACCTTCCTCATCTTTTTTCGTCCTCCCCACACGATCACGGTTTTCCCCGTATCCGCATCCGCCGCCTTTCACGTTACGCCGTCCGCCAGCGCCAGGGCAATGCTGAAATGCCCCACGTCATGCTGGCCCCCGCTCGCGTAATTCTTGCCGCGCTCGTCCCATTCCGGCGCGTCCAGCAGATCGCCCCCGGTGAAAAAAGCGTACAGCTCCAGTCCCCTGAAATCGCACATGGCCTGGACGGCGGCGCATTCCATCTCCACGGAGATACATCCCTCCGCCCTGCGCTTTTCAAAATTGTTCCTGGTCTCGCGGTAGAAGGAATCCGTCGTCCAGGTCTTCCCCAGCGCGTAGGGAACGCCGTTTTTCTTCATGCATTTTTCGACGGCGTCCGCGTTCCTGACGGCGATATAGTCCGCGGCCGGCGCGTAATGGTACGATGTGCCCTCGTCCCGGTAGGCGGCGGTGGGGATCATCACCCTTCCGTGGGCGATCTCCCTGTCAAGGCACCCCGCCCCGCCGAACAGGATGAACCTGCGGCAGTCCAGTTCCGCGGCGGCGTCCTCCATCAGCCCCACGGTGATCGGCGCGCCGACGTACGTTTTGTAAAACGCAAACCGTTTTTCGCCCCTGTCGATCAGGTACACCGGGGTCCTTCCGGTGGCGCACCACAGGGAGGCCAATTCCCCATGGGCATAATTTTCGGCCACGTGCTTTTCGATCTCATGTGAAAAGGTGACGATGCAGGCGTCCGCCTTCGGCGCGCCTTCCCTCCTGCGGGGGGTGATGATGGCGGGAGACCGATCGTCAAACGCGTCCGTGATCATATCATGGCTCCTTTCCTCCGCTAAGCGGTCCCTTGAATGTATTTAATACCATTTAACGCATATCCTTAAGGTGAATTATGGCTTACAGTGAACTGATCAAATCCTTCGGCCGCATCCGCGCCTATCTCCGGTCCTTTTACGTATACGGGTTCCGGCACCGGGACGAATTTACCGAAAAGAGCGCCCGGAGTTACGACAACGAGCGGCGCCGCATAGACAGCTGGCTCGGCGACCACATGTCGTTCCGGCAGGACGCGGACGGACGCCGCGTATTCCTGTCGGTGGACAGCCGCGCCATCCCGGAAAACCCTCTCTACCGCGCGTTCCGGGCCAAATCCTTTACCGATCGGGACATCATGCTGCATTTCCATATCCTGGACCTCCTGAAGGCCGTGGGCGGACTTTCCGTCACCGGGATGATGGACGAGATTTCGGACAGGCTGTCGGAGTTTGATACGGACGAAATGCCGGACGAATCCACGGTCAGGAAAAAGCTCCGCGAGTATGCCGCCCTGGGGCTCCTGAAAACGGAGAAGCGGGACCGGGAGACCTTCTATGTGCTCAGCGAAGACCATGCCGACATTTCCTCCTGGGACGCCGCGGCGGCTTTTTTCTCGGAAGCCGCGCCGCTGGGCGTGATCGGCTCCTATATCCAGGACCGCCTGCCGGAAAAATTCGGCCAGTTCCGTTTCAAGCACCATTATATCCTGAACGCGCTGGACAGTGAAGTCCTGTGCGGTCTTTTTTCGGCGATCGGTGAGGGGCGCCTGGTCATCCTTGCTTTCCACGGGCAGCGCAGGACCGTCCTGCCCCTGAAGATATATATCGGCACCCAGACCGGACGGCAGTACCTGCTGGCCTGGTCACCGGCGCGCGACCGTTTCTCTTTTATCAGGACCGACCGGATCGACAGCATGGAAACGGGCGGCGTCCCCGAATATCCGGCGGACCTCATGGCCCGGATGGAGGAATTCCGGTCCCGGGTCTGGGGCGTGACAGGCAACAACTGCCGGCGCCTGGACCATATCGAGATGACGGTTTTCGCGGGGCCGGGCGAAGAGCATGTCGTCAACCGGCTCAAAAGGGAAAAGCGATGCGGCACCGTGGAGCGGACGGACGATACCCACTGGCGTTTTTCCGCGGACGTATACGACGCGTGTGAGATGCTGCCCTGGCTGAGGACGTTCACGGGCCGCATATCCGCCCTGGAATGCACGGACAAGCGCGTCATCGCCCGTTTCCGCGGCGATTTTGACACGCTGGCGCAGATGTACGGAGGCAAAAGCGATGCTGTTTCATGAGATCTACGGCAGCTATTACCATGCCGCCGCCGCCATCCTTAAGGAAGCGGTGCGCGGGAAGCTGACGGGCAGGGAGCTCCAGTCCCTCGTATTGGAGCACGCGTTCGGGGAAAGCCTGATGACCATCCCGGACGGCCTGAAGGGCGAAAGATGGCGTCTTATGCACAAAGACCTTTCCACCCCGCTGGAAAACGAGCCTTCCATGCCCCTGACGACGCTTGAAAAGCGCTGGATGAAAGCGCTGCTGATGGACCCGCGGATCCGCTTGTTCGATCCGGACATGACAGGCCTTGAAGACGTGGAGCCGCTGTTCACCCCGGACATGACCGTATATTACGACCGCTATTCGGACGGGGACGATTACCGGGATCCCGGATACGTCGCCCATTTCCGCACCATTTTGCAGGCCCTGAGGGAAAACCGCGACCTGTACATATCCTTCGAGTCGCTGAAGCATGCGCAGCCGAAGCTGGTCCTGACCCCCTATTACCTGGAATACTCCGAGAAGGACGACCGCTTCAGGCTGGTCGCGGCGGACCGGAAGCGGCGCTGGACCGTCAACCTGTCAAGGATCAACGAATGCGCCTTCGCATATGAAAACAGGAATGCCCGTTTGAAGGCGGCGGAGACGGAAACCGTTGTCTTTGAACTGGAGGACCGCCGCAACGCCCTGGAGCGTGTGCTTTTGCATTTTTCCCACCTGGAAAAGGAAACCATGCGATTGGACGAGCGCAGATACCGGGTGACCCTTAAGTACGACCGCCATGACACGCCCGAGATGGTGATCCGCATCCTGTCCTTCGGCTCCGCGATCCGGGTGGCGGAGCCGGAGAGCTTTATCGGCCTGATAAAGGAACGGATCGAAAAACAGAAGCGCCTCGCGGCGTTTTCACAGGATATCACGGAATGAACCGCGCAGCCGCGGGGAACGCCGGCGGGCGCTCCCCTTTTTTCACCCGGCCGGGGCACTTTTCCCGGCCGGGTTTCGCTTGTTTTTACGTTCGCAACTTTTTTACCGGGAAACGCCGAAGGGAGTGTGGTATCTTAACATTGCCGAAAGGCAAAAAGCGCTGACAGCAATGACTTCCATTCACGGCACAAACGCGGGTCCGAATCCCGCCGGCGCCGAAAGGCGCCGTAGTTCAGAGGCAGAACGGTGAAAAATGCGCTTTGTTCCCTGGCCGGCCCTTCGGCCGGCGCATGCGTCTTTAGTTCAGACGGCAGAACACCGCACTTTTAATGCGGACGTCCGGAGTTCGAATCTCCGAAGACGCACCTTACGCGTTCTTAGCTCAGTTGGCAGAGCGGCGGACTGTTAATCCGTACGTCGCAGGTCCGATCCCTGCAGAGCGCGCCATTTGCGCCTTTAGCTCAGTCGGCAGAGCGGCGGACCCTTAATCCGAAGGCCGTGGGTTCAAACCCTTCAAGGCGCACCAAAGGCACGGACAGCAATACCATGCAAATACCTTTCACGTATTCAGGAGCAGGTCCGACTCCTGCATAAGCGCGGTCGCTTCCAGCAAAAAAACGTGCCTTGTCCCATGAAAAACGATCCCCGGCCCAGAGGATCGTTTTTTCGTTTTCCCGGATCCTGCGGTCGGCCGGATGCCGCCGCATGCCCTGTCGGACCGGGGATCGTTTATCCGTATTTCCCGGCGGACCGCTTATTCCGTCCCGTCCCTTATCTCCCTCAGGTCCCGGACGATCAGGTCCTCCTGTCCCGTCGGGGAAACGCACGAATCCGGCGGCAGGTACAAAAGCGCCCTGACCCCGGCGTCTTTCGCGCACATCACGTCCAGCGTCCGGTCTCCCACATACCAGGTCCGCGCGGGGTCCAGGCCGTACTTTTCCGCCAGGTATCTTACGCCTTCCCCCGAGGGCTTGGGCCTGAATGCATGGCCCGAAGTCACGATCTCCCGGAAAAAGCCCCTGATCCCGAGCCTCTCCAGGATCGGTCCGGAGGAATCGCCCCGGTGGGTATATACAAAATGGACCGCCCCCTCGCGCCGGAGCTCCTCCAGGGCCTCCTTCGCGCCGGGGATCAGCGTGATGCTGCCGTCCAGACTGTGGGTAAAATGCCGGTACCTGTCAAGCAGTTCCCCGACCGGCCGCCCGCTCCGGGCGCTGACGTCCATAAGGTACTCCCTGACCGACCCCCGCTTGACCGCTTTCAGCACCTCCCCGGCGCTGTCATGCAGGCCCGCTTCCGCCGCCGTTTCCGCCGCCGCTTCCACGATGGCCCCGTAGGAATCCAGAAGCGTTCCGTCCAGGTCCCAGATAAAAGCGGCATTTGTGGAATACAGGGGACGGTTCTCTGTTTCATTGAAAACAGAGAACCGTCCCCTGTGTTCAAGCCAGTCTTCTTTTGTCAGGAGGCTGACGTGGCCTTTCCTGGTTTCCCCCATCTGCGGGACGGGCACGTTCTCCGACGTCCACTGATATTTGAAGCCGAGCTTTTCCTGCACGCGCCTCGACTTATGATTTCCGTCGTAATAGCCGCACCAGACGCGGTCCAGCTTAAGGTCCTCAAAGGCGTGCCGAAGGACCTCCCCCGCGGCCTCCGGGACGATCCCCAGTCCCCAGAAAGGAACGCCCAGCCAGTAGCCCAGCTCCTTTTCGTCCTCTTCTTCCGCCAGGTCGTTGTTATGCAGGCCGATGCTCCCGACGGGAAGTCCCGTTTTTTTCAGTACGATCGCATAGGTCTCCTCCGCCGAAAGGCCGCCCCGGATGATCTCCCGGGTATTTTCCACGCATGTATGCGCGGGCCATCCGGCAATGGGACCGACCCGGGGATCCTTTGCGTAGCGGTAGCATTCCTCCGCGTCGGAAACATGCCACGGCCGCAGGATCAGCCTTTCCGTTTCAAATATGTTCCTTTCGTCCATGAGGATCATATCCGCCGTCCGGCCGACAGACAGCCAGGTGGTGTCGATCACATTCCCCAGCGCTGCGAAATACGGCAGCGAGGAAAGGCTCGCCTTAAGCCACTCCTCCGTCCGCCAGGGGCATTCCCTGTCTTTTTCCCAGCGTTCGGAAAGGGTCTCCCGGTCGCAGAGCAGCGTAACGCTCCTTGCCTCCGCCCCCAGGGAAGCGATCCCGTCCAGGAGGCTTCGCAGTACCCAGGCGTCGTCCATCAGCCAGGATATGACGGCCATGCGGCATTCGGAGCATTTCATGTAATTGCCGATCATGTGCAGGATATTGTCCACAGCCATGGCCTTCGTTTCACGGTTTCCGACGAAGGGATGGATATCCATGCACCAGTCGCCGTCGATAAACGCGGTCCCCGGTGCTCTGTCCGCGGCGCGCTTCCCCGCCGCGGTCTTTCCGACGCCCATGGGGCCGTTGATGAGGATCACTTTCATTTTTCCGGTCCCTTCCCTTTCATTTTGTTCCCATTCAAGAAACGGCCGGGATCACACAGGCTCCTTCAGGGCGTATCTGTCCATATCGATCTCCCGGAGCATCTCTTCCGTCGTCTTGCCGGTGGTGTCGTACAGGCGTCCCCGGTTTTCCGGCATGGCTTCCAGCTTCCGTTTCAGGAACAGCGCCCTTTCGATCAATTGAACGTCGCCGCGCTCGCGGATGCGCCGCTCGATCTCCCGCGAAGCGGCCGTCATAACGATATAATACAGATCGGCGTGATGGGCCGCGGCCAGCTCCCGCACACGGGGAAGCTCGTCCTCCACGACATAGTCGACGACCACATCCAGGCCCATTTCAAGCGCCCGTCCCGCCGCATAAACGATGCAGTCCCAGTTGAAGCGCAAAACATCCCTCCAAAGGACCGGGTCCGCTGCCCGGCTCCCGTCAAAAAAACCTGTCTCCGGCTTGACAAAACCATCCTGAAAATGATCCCCGTGGATCATATACACCGTTTTTT
Organism: Clostridia bacterium; assembly: GCA_017523615.1. Classification (GTDB taxonomy): domain Bacteria; phylum Bacillota; class Clostridia; order Christensenellales; family Aristaeellaceae; genus RUG756. The sequence goes on along the minus strand of JAFWWK010000030.1, from coordinate 7,840 downwards.
TCTGCGTCCGGACCAAATGCGCGGCATACGCGTCCGCGAAAGTCGTTTTCCCGCACCCGCAGGCACCGGAGATAAAAAAGATCTTTGCCATTGTTCATCCTCCCGTTCATGCGAACTTCACTGTCCAAAGAACCCCGTCAGTTCGATCCGCGTCCATCCGGATCCGCCGATGACCCGAAGCCAGACCGTCCTCGTTTCGGGGACCACCACCATCTGGAATACCGTCAGGTCCATCGTCGCGCCGCCTTCCTCCAGCGGCGTTTCGATGATCTCCAGCATCCTGCCGGCGTCGATCTTCCCCCCGGCGGCCTCGCAGAGCGCGATCAGGTTTGCCCGTCGTGTCATGCCCATGAACGCGGCGCTGTCGGAGGGCACGGCAAAAAGCCAGTCCGGGTTGACATAGTGATTTGTGGATACCAAAAGACCCTCGGGCAGATCGGTGCCGCCGGGTTTGAAGCCGACAGGGCACCATTCGTAGGAGCGGGCCTCGGTTTTGTCCGCCACGTTGATGATATAGGAAGAACTGCAGTTCACCGTCCTGAAAAACAGTTCCCAGTCGTCCAGTTCGTCGATCTCGAACAGGGCGAAAAAGAGCATGGTGGTCCCGGTGATCCGGGTATCCGGCGATTTGATGTTGGCGGAAGGCTTCCCATTGTTCAGCTCCATGAAGATGCCCTTTTCATTGAGCCCGTTCACCGCGTAGATCTCCCCCGCATAACCTATGGTCGCGACCGCAAGGGACCCGTCGGCGGGGTGGTACACCGTCACGGCCACGTCGTCCCTGAGCAGGGCAAAGGCTTCTGAATAGTCATAGTTCCTGCCGACCACCAGGGGCCCGGCCGAGTAGCTGCCCCAGCAGAAGGCAGCGCTGCAGTTCGGAAGGCCGCCGATGCGCTCCACGGCGTTCACGGCCTGCAACTGCTCTACGGTAAGCCCGCAGGTTTCGGAGGCGCCCCTGAAAAACTCGCAGATCCTGAAGGGCGTCTGCGCCGTCTGGACCGCGACGATGCTGTCCGCCTTCTCGGCGTTGCCGATGCTGTATTCGATGATCGTCTCAACGAAATCATGGACTTCCGTCAGTTCGTCTTTCATCAGCGCGCCGTACTGCCGTCCCATCTCGTACCAGGTCCCATACAGGCTGACGACGCATACGCCGTTCACGCTCGCCTTGCAGCCGTTTTCAAAGGTCTTTCCGGCGCTTTCCGCCGTAATGACGGGGATGCCGGACCCGGTGGTCTCCTGCGCCGCTGCGCGGGAGATCATTCCCGCAAGCAGCAGGGCACAGGCGGTCAGCCCGATCAGCATGGCAAATAAAGCGGTTCTGCCAAAGGACCGCCCCCCGCGGCGTCCTGCCGGTGTTGGACCCGTGAGGCTCCCTTTCCCGTTCATGCGCACACCCCCTATCGCCCGTGGTTATTCATAGGCCAGCAGGTTTCCCAGCGGAACGGAAAACCCGAGGGCCCGGTACATTTGCGCGTCGCATTCCGCGCAGCCCACCGTAAGCGAGGCGACGCCGCTTTCCCGGTAGGCGTACCTTACCAGTTCCCCGGCAATGCCGCGGTGCCTGCATTCCGGGATGATATAGAAATCCTCAAACACGCCGCAGGGCCTGTAATTGAAGGTGGAAAACCCCACCGTCACGGAGCAGCAGCCGACAAGACTGCTGCCCTCCCAGGCGCCGTAAAACAGGATCCGCTCCTGTTTTACGGCAAGGGAAAGGCGCTTGAGTTCCTCTGCGCCGGGCGTGTCCTCGCCGATCGCCGCCTTATAGGCCCTGTGCAGATCCCACAGCCCATCCATATGCGCAGGGCCGATCCTTCCGTATTCCGTCATGTCTTTTTTCCCGTCCGTTCCCCGTTTTCACGCGTGTGCTCACTCTTCGGGATAATACGCAAGCATATTTTCCATGCTCCGTCCGATATGCCGGAGCATGGCGTTTTTTGCTTCTTCGGCCTTCCCGTCCCGTATGAATTCAAGGATGGAAATATGTTCGTCAGTGGAGTTCATGTAATGGTTCGCGGCGGCGTCCTGTCCCCTGCCGACGCTGGGGCCGTTCCACATCTGAAGCAGGTAACCGGTCAGCTGGTGGTTGCCGGCGGCCTGCCAGATCGCCTGGTGGACCGCCCGGTTCAGCGCCGCGTACTCCGCTGTGTCCACAGTGTCGATATGGTCCCTCAGGGCGTACAGCCGGTCCAAAAGGCTTTCCAGTATTTTTCCGTCCATCCCGTTTTCCGCCGCCCTGCGGGCCGCTTCGGCCTCCAGCAGGATACGCATTTCAAAAATGTCCCGGATAAATTTGCGGTCGATGTTGTTCACGATGGCCCCTTTATTCATCCGCAGGGTGATCAGGCCCTCGCCCTCAAGCACCTGAAAAGCCTCCCTCACAGGCGTGCGGCTGACACCGAGCTGCGCGGCGACGTCCGTCAGGCTCAGTTCGTCGCCGCTTTTGTATTCGCCGGAATAGATCGCTTTTCGAAGAATGGCCGCGATCCGGATCCGTACGGGCATCATTTCCAAGGTTTCCAAAGCGCTTTCCTCCCGTATATCGTATACAAAATATTATATTTAAAAAAACAGTATAAATCAACCGCTCATCCCGCGGAAAACCCTTGATTTTTGCTTGGCCATGTGGTATCTTTATGTCAGGTTGAATATCGTATACGATATTCAATATACGATTTCGCCATATGAGGAGGAAGGCTTATGCACGCCATCGAAAAGATCCTGGCCAGGAACAGCGGACGCAGCGGCGTCCGCACCGGGGAGATCATCACCGCCAAAGTGGATTTCGCCGAGATCAACGACCTGTACCTTCAGACGGTGTATTCTTTTTATGAGATGGGCGGCGAAAAAGTGTGGGACAATACCCGCTGCGCCTTCGTCTTTGATCACTATGCCCCCTGCCCCGACATCAAAAGCGCGTCCAACCACCGGGAAATGCGGGAATTTGCAAAGAAGAACGGCCTCAAATTCCATTTCGACACCGACTGCGGCGTGTGCCACCAGGTGATGCCGGAGGCGGGTGTGATCTATCCCGGCATGATCGTGGTGGCTACTGACAGCCACACCACCACCCACGGGGCCTTCGGAGCCATGGGGACGGGCTGCGGCGCGACGGACATGGCCACCATCCTTATGACCGGCGAGCTCTGGTTCCGGGTGCCGGAGATCATCGAGGTCCGCCTGGAAGGGGAAGCGCCCAAGGGAGTATATCCCAAGGACGTGGTGCTGGCCGTGCTGGGCCGCATCCGCGCGGACGGGGCTGTATACAAGGCCATCGACTTCACCGGCAGCTACGTGGAAAACCTGAACGTAGCCGGCCGCATGACCATCTGCAACATGGCTGTGGAAATGGGTGCGAAAACGGCCTACATGCAGCCCAACAGGGACGTATTGGACTATGTGGCCGCGCGGGCGGTGCGCCCCTATGAAGTCCAGTTCACCGATCCGGGCTACCGGTACGCCGAGACCCATGTGTTTGACGTATCGAAGCTGGAACCGGAACTGGCCTGCCCCAGCAGCGTCGAAAATGTGCATCCCCTGTCAGAAGTGACCGCTTCCGGCCCCGTAAGACTGGATCAGGGATATATCGGATCCTGCACCGGAGGCCGCACCGAAGACATCGCGATCGCCGCAAAGATCCTCAGGGGCAGGCACATCCCCGCCTACACCCGCCTGGTGGTCGTTCCGGCTTCAAGGGACGTGATGCGTGAGTGCATGGAAAAAGGATACATCCGGGACCTGATGGATGCCGGGGCTACCTTCACGACCCCCGGATGCGGCGCGTGTCTGGGAGCGCATGAAGGCATCCTGGCCCCCGGCGAAGTGTGCATCACCAGCACCAACCGCAATTTCCCGGGCCGCATGGGCTCCACCGAGGCGCTGATGTATCTTGCCAGTCCCGCCACGGTGGCCGCCAGCATGCTCAACGGCACGATCACCGATCCGCGGCCCTATCTGGACTGACGTTGTTTTCCTTCACGGGCGCTCATGCGTCATCAGCGTCCCAGCATTTTCAAGCCCGACTTTACTATCAGGAGGAAACAAGCATGAATACGAGGATCACCGGCAAGGTCATCGTGGTCGGCGACAACATCGATACCGACCAGATCTATCCCGGACGCTTTCTGGCCATTACCGACCCCACGGAGATCGGCAGCCACTGCCTGTGCGGGGTCAGCGAGGATATCGCCCCCAATTTCCCCAAAGGGGGCATCGTGGTCGCCGGCCGCAATTTCGGATGCGGCTCCAGCCGGGAGCATGCCCCCATCGCCCTTTTGAACATGGGCGCCTCCGCCGTCCTGGCGGATTCCTTCGCCCGCATTTTTTTCCGCAACGCGGTCAACCTGGGCCTTCTTCCCGTGATCTGCAAGGGGATCAGCCATCACGTGCACGACGGGCAGACCCTGACGCTGGATCTGGAAGCGGGTACCGTCACCGTAACGGAGACCGGGGAGGCTCTCCCCTGCGAACAGCTGGGCGAACAGGCGATGAAGATCCTGGAGGCAGGCGGCATCAAGCCCATGATGCGGGCACGTTTCAAAAAGCAGGAAGGCTGAAATATATCAGGCCCGGGGCCGGTCCCCTGCGCGGTGTCTGCGCAGGGGACCGGCCCCGGGTCTATAGGCGTTCATATCCAGTTTTTCAGTACGTCCGTCCCGGTCTCCAGCAGACGGAACGCCGTTTCCCTCAGCTCCGCGATACTGTCGTACACCGCGTCCTCCGACAAGACCCCCGCCCGGAAGCCCTCCGGCAGTTCGCCTTCCCGGTCCGCATACCAGTCCCCGCTCCCGTAATACGCATACAGCCGCGCCGCCTTTTCACGCAGCCCGTTCAGCCGGTCAAGCTGCTCCCGAAGCGAACGGACGGCCTCGTCACACTCGTTCAGGCTGTTTTCCATTTCACTGATCCTTTCCAGGTCGGGCATTGACCCATCTCCTTTCACCCCGCTTCATGCGTTCCCCCCTCATGGGCATTACCGCGGACCGAAGCGGCGTATTCGTCCCTGAGGGCGGTCATGTGAACGACAAACTCCGGATCCCAGGGAACCAGCGACGGGATGCGGCTGCAGGGAAATTCCGCGCACAGGCCGCAGAAACGGACGCCGTGTTCCCTTGCGCAGGCATGGATCCTGCACCTGCCCGAATCGGCCCATTCCGGGACATACCCGTCCGCCTCAATGCATCCCGGGCACCTGCCGTCCGATCTCTTGCGGCATTCGGCGCAGCATTCGCCGCAGGCTGTGACGATGGAAAAATCAGTCATTGCCATCCTCCTTCCGGAAAATACCCGGGCCCGGACGCTGTCCCGGCCACGGCACGTTTGACCGCCTCCCGGAATGATGATATCATGTTATCAACAGCCCGTAAAGGAGGCGCCGCCATGGAATATACGCATCACTACCTATCCCCCCTGGGCGGCATCACCCTTTCAGGGGACGGGGACGCGCTGACGGGACTCTGGTTCGACGGACAGAAACACTTCGCCGAAACGCTTTCCGCGGTCCATGAGGAACGTTTTCTCCCGGTCTTCAGGGACGCCGGACTCTGGCTGGATATTTATTTTTCCGGAAAACAGCCGAACTTCACCCCCCCGCTCCGTCCCCGCGGTACGCCTTTCCGCCGTGCTGTATGGGACATCCTTCTGACGATCCCCTATGGCAGCACCGTAACTTACGCCCAGACAGCGCGGCTTATGGGCTCCGCGTCCCCACGGGCGGTGGGCGGCGCGGTGGGACACAACCCCATATCCCTGATCATCCCCTGCCACCGGGTCGTGGGCAGCGGCGGGGATCTGACGGGCTACGCCGGCGGCACGGACAGGAAAGCCCGCCTCCTTGAAATGGAACGTTCCGGGATCCTCCGGCGGCACAAGGAAGCATGCTTCGGTCCCGAACGGGCTGGGAGCGATCGGGGTCCACTGGCGAACGCGGAAAATGTAAAATAAAAATCATCAAATCACGGAACGGAATAAAAAGCGCAGGACCGCCGTTCATATATGTGAGACCCGAAAACAAGGTCCGTCACGGTCCCACCGGCGTTTGCGGATCAAGAGGGGCGTTCGTCCCCATGCCGCATCTTATCGACAGGGAAGAAGAAGGGAGAAAAGAAAAATGAAAAAGACCACCAGATGGCTGTGCGCGCTGCTTGCGGGAATGATGGCATTCCTGTTGCTTTCGGCATCGGCGGAAAACGCGGGCGGCGTTCCGGAAGTCCTTGCGGGCATCATCCTCCTGAAGGAGGGGGACAGCGGCGACGCCGTGACAGCCCTCCAGCAGCGCCTGAAAGAACTGGATTACAGGGATACCGAAACGGACGGGACCTACGGCCCGGGAACCGCGGAAGCGGTCATGAAGTTCCAGAAGGCTTCCGGCCTCATGCGGACAGGCATGGCCGACCGCATGACCATCGAAACCCTGTTCAGCGAGTACGCGGAGGTGAATCCCGAATTCCGCCCCCTGGAATCCCGCTTCTACGAACCCGATATATTCGAAGAAAGCGCCTGGAACGGCATCATGGCTACCGGTTCCCCGGACTCGGGTATGATGGCCCCGAGCGGCGGATATTTTGAGACCAACGAATACAGCGCTTTTTCTGACAACCGTTTCAGAGCCGTCTCGGCCGCTCCCCTCTCCACCTTCGCGGCGGAAGTGGACACGGCGTCCTACGCCCAGTTCCGCCGCCTCGTGCTGGAAGGCCGCGTTCCCTCTCCCGACGCGGTGCGGGTGGAGGAGATGCTGAATTACTTCTCCTATGATTACGCTTCTCCCTCGGCGGACGAGCCCTTCGGAGTCACCATGGAGGTCGGTCCCTGCCCCTGGAACAGCCAGACACAGCTGCTCCTCATCGGCCTCAAAGCCGCACAAGTGCAGATCCCCGAGGGCCAGGGACAGAACCTGGTCTTCCTGATCGACACCTCGGGCAGCATGGAAGGCGCGGACCGGCTGGACCTGGTGAAGCGGGCCTTCCTCCTGCTCCTTGACACCCTGGGCCCCGAGGACACCGTATCCATCGTCACCTACGCCTCCGGCGACCGGGTGGTCCTGGAGGGGACCAGCGGCGGGGAAAAGACCCGCATCATGGAGGCGATCTCGGACCTGCGCGCCCATGGCTCCACCAACGGCGGGGCGGGCATCACCCGGGCCTATGAGATCGCGGAAAAATACCTGATCCCCGGCGGCGTCAACCGCATCATCCTTGCCACCGACGGCGACCTGAACGTGGGCGTCACCTCGGAGGGCGACCTGGCCCGCCTGGTCATGGACAAAAAGCAAAACGGCGTCACCCTGACAGTGATGGGCTTCGGCTACGGCAATTACAAGGACAACAAAATGGAAGCCCTGGCCCTCTACGGCGACGGGACCTACTGGTACATCGACACCATCCACGAAGCCCGCCGGGCGCTGGTCACCGAAGCCGGCGGCCGGTTTGTGACCGTGGCGAAAGACGTAAAGCTGCAGGTGGACTTCAATCCGGCCTATGTCAAGGGCTACAGGCTGATCGGCTATGAGGACCGGCTGCTGGCCCCCGAGGACTTTGCCGACGACAGCGTGGACGGCGGGGAGATCGGCAGCGGCCACCGGGTCACCGCCCTGTACGAGATCGTGCCCGCGGGAAGCGATTTCGACGTGGGGTCGGCGGAGAGCCGCTACAGCGAGGGCATGCCCGGAAATGAAAACGGCGAATGGCTCACCGTCAGCATCCGCTGCAAGGCTCCGGACAGGGAGGAAAGCGACCTGTACACCTATCCCCTGACCGCCGAAGCCGCGGCCCTGCCCCCCACCGACAACCTGCGCTTTGCCGCCGCGGTGGCGGAGACGGCCATGGTCCTCAGGGACAGT
>JAFWWK010000272.1 GCA_017523615.1 Clostridia bacterium | reverse complement strand
CGGAAATCAAGGCAGGCTCGATAAAGTAAGCTTATGCTTACTTGCCAACAAAGAATTATGTTGACGCATCTTATCGCATGCTGGAAGCCAAGGGTTATATCACACGGCGGCGGTCTGCTGAGGATGCGCGCAGCCTGATCCTGGCGCTCACAGAGGCGGGGAAACAACTGAAGGACGCCGCTCTTTTTGTTCCAAAGGAAATGGGTGCGTGTCTCGGTTTGAGCGAACACGAGGCGGAGACCCTGTACCGCCTGATTTTCAAAGTATTGACCAATGTCACAAAGGAGTAAGAAAATGCCGTTTACCGAGATTACAAAAGAGACTGTGACTATTCAGATACCCTCTAAAAAGGTATCGTTAAAAGGTAGAAATTATAAGTTGACGCGACCTTATACCAAATTGCGTTTCAAGTGAAAACCCGAAAAACAACAGCCGGATTTATGCGACTTTCAACCAACAATAACCGTTTTTAGGTCACGAAATGTTGGAAAATATCTTATGTACTCGTATCTGTTTAGAATCGCTCTGCTGGTAAAATGATGCGGAAAAACTTTTGTGACAACCATACTGCCGGGGAGATCTTCCTGCATATGCTGCTGGCCGCGTGCAGCCTGTTTGTAAATGGCTTCGGCGTTTATCTTACGATTCAGGCGAACATTGGCGCGGGGCCGTGGGATGTTCTCAATCTTGGCCTCTCAAAAAGTCTCGGCGTCCTCTATGGGACAGCGTCGATTGCCGTGTCCGTAACCATTCTTGTGCTGGATGTCCTTCTGCGGGAACCCATTGGCATCGCGATGTTCATTGACGCGCTGGTCGTCGGAAAAGCGGTGGATTTTTTCAACACGATCCATGCAGTTCCCGCCTGCGGATCGCTGACGACCGGGATCCCTGTGATGATTCTGGGACTCATCATCCTGGCGTACACACAATACACATATATGATCGCTTCATTGGGATGCGGTCCCCGTGACACCCTGCTGGTGGGTCTGGCAAAACGCGCAGGGAAGCTGCCGATCGGGGCGGTCAGCATTGCGCTGCTGGGCTGTGCCACGCTGATCGGCTGGATTTTGGGTGGGCCGATCGGAATCGGTACGCTGATCTGCGCGTTTGGCACCGGTCCCGTTATGCAGCTTGCTTTCCGTACGGTACGGTTTGATGCGAGGAAAGTACATCACCAGCATTTGGGCGATTCCCTGAAAAGAATCTTTTCCATAAAGTCAACTTGATTCAGTCTGCATGGATGACCGCATCAGCGTGTGAGATTGCGGCATTCTCGCCCATCTATGCACCGAAATACCGTCAGGGTATTGATGAAGGGCATTCATACATACACCTTTGAGGAATGGAGCGGACGATCTGTCACGACGAAAAGAATCCCGGCTTGCTCCAGTTCAAGAGCAGGTCGGGATTGTCATTTTTAGGGAGCCGCTGCGCGGGGGGAAGCTGGTCAATCTGCCCCAGGCCGCGGAGAAGCTCCTGCGGGACAGCGGCAGAGGCTGGTCGAGCGCTGAATGGGGCTTCCGCTGGCTCTACAACCAACCGGAGGTCACGGTCGTACTCTCCGGGATGAACTCCCTTGAGATGGTGTGTGAGAACTGCCGGGTAGCGGATGAAACGAAGGCAGGGGAACTCACCGGGCGGGATCTTCAGACGCTGGTGGCGGTCTCGGCTAAGATTCGGGAAAAGGAAAAGGTGGGCTGCACCGGCTGTCGCTACTGTATGCCCTGCCCCAAGGGCGTCGATATTCCTGGCGCGTTCCGCTGCTACAACGCGATGTTTATCGAGTCGAAGCGGCAGGGGAGGTTTCAATACGCGCAGACCGTCGGGCTGACGAAGGAACCCGCGTTTGCCACCCAGTGTATCGGCTGCGGCAAATGCGAGCAGCACTGTCCGCAGAATCTCCCGATCCGGGAGAAGCTGAAGGAAGCGGACAGGGCGCTGCGCCCGCTGCCCTATCAGCTCGGGAGCAACGCGGTCAGAAAATTTATGTTCCGTTAAAACTTCGGTTAGGAGGATCCGCTATGGCTGAAAAGATCAATCTGGAAGAGCACATTGCCAGAGGCGTTGAGAAGATCGTCTCAGACACTTTGAAGGCGACGTTGAAGGACCCACGGGAGAGTGCTTTCATGCTCAAAT
>JAFWWK010000271.1 GCA_017523615.1 Clostridia bacterium | reverse complement strand
TGGAACAGCAAAGGAGATGATTGTGATGGAGAAAAAACCTCGACTTATTTTCCATTGCGACTGCAACAACTTCTTTGCGTCCTGCGAAATATTAGAACGGCCGGAGTTAAGGGACGTTCCCATGGCTGTGGCGGGCGGCCCGGAAAACCGGCTGGGCGTGGTGGTGGCGAAGAATGAACTGGCAAAAAAGCGCGGCGTGAAAACCACCGATACGGTGTGGCAGGCCAAAAAGAAATGCCCCGGCATCGTATTCGTTCCGCCGAGGCACAGTTACTATCAAGCAATCTCCGATCAGATCAACATTATCAAGGGTAAGGAAGTCCTGCAGGATGAACTGCCGAATGCAACGAAGAAAATCCCCTGGTCCATACTGACTGATTGGATGAGGCAAAAAACGATCGAACCGACCAAAAGAGGCGGTTATGCGTCTCGGCGGCACCCGAAAGGCAAGACCCTGAGCGTTATGGGATCATATGCAAATGAAATCAGAGCTTCTGAAAAAGGCGTTTGTTAAGACGCTGCCGGTGATGGCCGGATATATCGTACTGGGCATTGGCTTTGGTATCCTGCTGCGCAATGCCGGTTTTCAAGTGGGCTACGCGTTGGCCATGAGCCTTTTCATCTATGCCGGTTCTATGCAGTATGTCGGCGTGGGATTGCTTGCAGGCGGCGCTTCGGTGCTGTCCGCCATCCTTACGACAGTTATGGTCAACGCCCGTCATCTGTTCTACAGCATATCGATAATCGAGACGTACAAGGATGCGGGGAAATACAAGCCGTACATGATCTTTAGCCTGACAGACGAGACATACTCGCTCCTGTGCGACGGGACAGCGCCCGAAGGCTGCGACGCAAACCGGTATCGGTTCCTGGTAACGCTTTTCAATCATTGCTACTGGATGACGGGAAGCGTCCTGGGCAGCCTGCTGGGGGCAGTGCTGCCGTTTTCCACTGCCGGGATCGAATTCTCCATGACGGCGCTGTTCATTGCTTCGTTTACGGAGCAATGGATGAGTACCCACGATCATATCCCCGCGCTGATAGGATTGCTGAGCACTTTTGTTTGCCTGCTCCTGTTTGGCTCTGAACGGTTTTTGATTCCGGCCATGATTCTGATGACGCTGACGCTGTCCCTCCTGAAAGGGCAGGAGGAAAGGTCATGAACGCTGTGATCCTTGTGGCAGCCATGGCGCTGACAACGGCAGCGCTCCGGTTCCTGCCCTTTCTGTTATTTGCGAAAAAGACGCCGCCGTTTGTCGTCTATCTCGGAAAGGTTCTTCCGGCCGCTCTCATCGGGATGCTGGTGGTATACTGCCTGAAGGATGTTCAGATCGCTTCCGCGCCACACGGCCTTCCCGAACTGATTGCCGGGGCTGCCGTGGCGCTGCTCCAGGCGTGGAAACGAAATTCCCTGCTGAGCATCCTTGCGGGAACGCTTCTTTATATGGTTCTCGTTCAAACGGTTTTTTAGGAGGTCAGGACAATGGAACGGACATATCCCAATCAGTTTTCCCTCATTGGGGTAAGCGACGAGGAAGTGCGGGAACGGGTGGAGCGCTGCTTTGATACCCTCTTTTTTGACCCCGAGGAGAAAATCTATCAGGATGTGGACGCAGACAGCAGCTGCATGGTGGATACCGGCAACATCGACGCCCGCACCGAGGGCATGAGCTACGGCATGATGATGTGCGTGCAAATGAATCGCAAAGATTTATTTGATAAGCTGTGGCGGTTTGCCATGCGGTACATGTATCACGCGGACGGGATATACAAAGGCTATTTCGCCTGGTCTGTGCAGCTGGACGGCAGACACAACGCCGAAGGTCCCGCCCCGGACGGGGAGGAATACTTTGCCATGGCGCTGTTTAT
>JAFWWK010000270.1 GCA_017523615.1 Clostridia bacterium | reverse complement strand
CCCGGGCGGCAAATCCGTAAGGAACAAATTGCTACGCAATTTGGCCTCAGTCACGTACACGCCGCTCCTTCGGATTTTAATCAGGGGGTGTTCCCCCTGATAACCCCCCTCGGAGAAAGTTTGATTCGCGTTCTTTGGGTTTTTGCGTAAGCCCTGCCCGCCTGGAGCTGCGGCGTCAATGCCGGTGTGGCAAAAGAACGCGGCGTATGGTATACTTTTTTCCGATCGGGAATATAAAGGAGGAGCGGATATGGAGGAGCGTTTGACGCTGTCGGAATGGACCGTGGGGGATATGAAGCTGATCTATCGGCAGGGGAAGGAGACCGGGGAGGTCGGTATGCTTCTGCTGCCTGCGGTCCTGAAGGAGGCGGAGGAAGAAAAGGACTGCCGCATCGAGCCGCTGATCCGCTTCAGGCTGTCCTCCATGCCCTGGCCCGGCGGGTATGCCCATGGGCGGACCATGCGGGGCTGCTCCGACGGGCAGCTGGGATACCTGGGCCAGGATACGGAGAAGGACGGGGATAAAACGACGGTCATCACCCGTTTTTCCGGCCCGCGGGGCACCTTGTGGCGGCATACCGCCGCCTGGCGGGAGGGGGCCGGGTACCTGACCCTGTCCGCCGCCGTGACCGCCGGGGAGGAAAAGGTGACCCTGGAATATCTTACGTCCTTCACCCTGGGCGGCCTGACGCCCTTTGCCCGGGACGACGCGCCGGGCAGGCTGAAGGTCTGCCGTGTGCGGGCCAACTGGGCGGCGGAGGGGTATTTCACCCGGGAAGGGGCCGAGGAGATGCACCTGGAGCCCTCCTGGCTGAAGCATAATGCCGTTTTTGAGCGGTTCGGCCAGGTGGGGAGCATGCCGGTCAGGACGTTTTTCCCCTTCCTGGCAGTGGAGGACGTGCTTTTCGGCACGGTCTGGGCCGCCATGCTGACCCACGGTTCCTCCTGGCAGATGCAGGTGGGGCGCACTGACGACGGGCTCAGCATGGACGGGGGCCTGGCGGATCGGGAATTCGGTCACTGGCGGGCCGATGTCCTTCCCGGGGAGACCTTCGAGGCGCCCGAAGCCATCCTGACCGCGGCCCAGGGGAGGGCGGAGGACGCGGCGCAGCGGCTGACGGGATACGCGGCGGACCGGCTCAAAGTGCCCGCCTCCGAGGAGGAGCTGCCCCCGATCTTCAACGAATACTGCACCACCTGGGGCAATCCCTCCTCCGGCCTGGCGGAAGTTGCGGCGGACGAAATACAGGACCTGGGGATCAGGTACTTTGTCATCGACTGCGGCTGGTACCGCCGGGGTGAATGGCCTTGGTGGGACTGCGTGGGCACCTGGGAGGTGAACAGGGAGCTGTTTCCCGAGGGCATCGGCCCTGTGGCGGACAGGATCCGCGCCCGGGGCATGATCCCCGGCATCTGGTTCGAGCCCGAAAGCGTGGGGATGGGCAGCCCGCTGTACCACAGGGACGAGTGGCTGCTCCACAGGGACGGCGAGGTCCTGACCGTGGGGACCAAGCGCTTCCTGGACTTCCGCCTGGAGGCGGTCCGGGATTACCTGCGCGCCACGGTCTTCGCTCTGATCCGGGATGCGGGGATCGGCTATGTCAAGATCGATTACAACGAGACCCTGGGCATCGGGTGCGACGGGGACGTGAGCCTGGGCGAGGGGCTCAGGAAGCACATCCTGGCTGTCCAAAGCTTTTTTGACGAAATGCGCCGGGAATTTCCGGACCTGGTGATCGAGGTCTGTTCCTCGGGGGGCAGCCGGACCGTTCCCTCCTTTATGGAGAGGGCGTCCATGTGTTCCTTCTCCGACGCCCACGAATGTGCGGAGATCCCTTTGATCGCCGCGGCGTCCCAAAGGCTGTTTCTGCCCCGGCAGAGCCAGATCTGGGCGGTCCTTCGCAAGGGCATGGACGAAAAACAGGCGCTTTACCGCCTGACGGCCGGGTTCCTCGGCCGGCTCTGCCTGTCCGGCGACGTTATCGGGATGGACGAAAAGACCCGCGGCCTGGTCCGCAGAACGCTGGACCTGTACCGGGCCGCTGCCGGGGTCATCCGGGACGGGGTGAGCGAGGCTTACGGCGGCAGTGCGTCCTGGAGGCATCCCGAGGGCTGGCAGTGTGTGGTGCGCCGGGACGGGGGACAGACGCTGGCGGTCCTTCACACTTTCTCCGGTGCTCCCGGCACCGTGAGGATCCCCGTCGGGCGCGGTTTCTCCCTGCGGGCCGCGCTGTGCCGCCCCGGCATCCGTGTCTTTCCCGCCGGGGAGGAATGGGTGGTCACGGGGCTGGAGGATATGGACGGGTGCGTGATACTGGCGGAAGTAAATAAGAGTTGAGAGTTGAGATGGAGGCGGTCCGCGACGCGGACCCGCGTCCGCCCTCTAAGAAAAATGTTAAGGGGTGTCAGCCTGTGGCTGACACCCCTTAACATACGCAAAACGAAGGCGGCGTTCATCAGTTTACGGCGCAAACCATTTTCATCTCAACTCTCAACTCTCAACTCTCAACTCTAATCTTTCAGCTTCCGTGTTTGGCCCAGGCGACCGTTTCTTCCAGCGCCTGCTCTTTGGGTATGCCCGTCAGCATAAGGCGCCTTGCGTATTTCAGGGCGAGCCCCAACTGAGGTCCCGGGGCAATGCCGCGCAGCTGCAGGTCGTTCCCGGTGACCCCGGGCCGGGATATGAGATCGCGGTATTCGTCCAGCCGGGTCTGGGCGAGGGACGCGGCCTTTTCGTCCCCGCCACGGGCGAGGAGACGGATTTTTTCAGCCAGGACCAGGTCCCCCGGGCACAGGGAGGTGTCAAGGAGAAGAGCGAATTCGTCCCTGGAAGCGTTCCTTTGGACGAGGGCGTCCAGGGGGTCCGCCAGGCGGCGCATGTCCATGGCGTATTTCAGCGTCCTCACATTGTGGGTCAGGCGGGAAAGAAGCGTTTCCCCGGCCTTTTCCGGCAGGAAGGAAACGATGGAAAAGAACATCATGTCCTCTTCCTGCTCCGCTTCGCCGCGAAGCGCCGCCGCGGCGTCCGCAAAGGCCAGGCTTTCCTCCCGTCCGGGGCCGTCCAGTTCTTTGAACCAGGGGGACATGTGCCCCATGGCCATGATCTCGCGGAAAAAGACCGAAGGCCTGGGGGCGCGGAGAAGGGCCTTGCGCACTTCCTCGCCCACCCGCTCGAAAGGCAGGTCCCCGATGTCGAGGGAAGCGCAGAGGGCCCGGGTCTCCGGGGCGACAGCAAAAGAAAAACGCGCCGCGAACTGGGCGGCCCGCAGCACGCGCAGGCGGTCCCGGACAAAGGTGCGGCTGTCCACATGGCGGATCAGGCCTGATTTTATGTCTTCCAGCCCGCCGAAGGGATCCTCCAGGGAGCCTGTCAGCACGTCCCGCATCATCGCGTTCATCGTAAAGTCCCGCCGGCGGGCGGCTTCGGTGACGCCGATGAAGGGATCGGCCCCGGAGGCGAAATCTCCGTCGTCTTCCTCCGGGGATCTTCGGGGCATGGAGATGTCCAGATGACAGCCCCTTAGGGAGAGGATGCCGAAGGACGCCCCCATGGACAGCCGGGTACCGATGGAATCCAGCACTTCTTCCAGCTGCCGGGGGGTGATGCCGTGGACCTCGATATCCACATCCTTGCTTTCCCGTCCGAGGGCTTCGTCACGGACCAGGCCGCCCACATAATATACGCGTCCGCCGAGTTCGCTCACCTTCAGGGCGATCCGGCGGGCCATGGCCCTGTCGTCGGCCATAACGTCATCTCCTTGCTGTGCGCTGCGCCGGGTCCTTCCCTTTGAAACTTTGATAGAGAGCGATGTAGCGGCTTTCGATCTCATCTATGGCCTGCTTCCAGGTGACGACCTGGGACCGGGAAGCCTCCAGGCCCACCTCCTGACTTAGGGGCAGGGCGGAAACGATCCTGTCGGCGAGGGAAGCGGGAGTGTTTTCGCACAAAAAACCGTCCACCCCGTCCCTGATGCCTTCGGCGCAGCAGCTGCCCCGGACCATCAGCGCCGGCGTGCCGGCTGCCGCCGCTTCCCGGACGACCAGGCCGTAGGTGTCGTACAGTGAGGGAAAGACAAAAAGATCCGCCAGGGAGTACAGGCCCCGGAGCAGGGTGTCGTCGTTGATGAAGCCCAGGAAATGGACCTGCTTTTCGATCCCCAGGCTGGCGCTCTGCTTTTTCAATATCTCCATATCGGGACCCTTGCCCGCCAGGAGGAGCTCAAAATCCTGTCCCCGTTCCTTCAGCAGCGCACAGGCATCCAGGGTCATCGGAATGTTTTTCTTGCAGTCGATCTGCCCCACGTACAGGAAGACGGGACATCCTTCGCGAATGCCGAATTTCTGCCTGACAGCGTCCGTTTCGGCCTCTCCCGCCGACACCAGGTCCGTTCCGTTATATACCACGGAGATCGGTCCGTCAAAGCCGTATTCGTGCAGCACGTCGGCGGTGGAATTGTTGCCGGTCCACACCTCGTCGCATTGCCGGTAGACGTTCACGATCTTGCGGACCACGGCCTTGGCGATCAATTTGGAATGGGTCGCCTTGAGAAAATCATCGTAATACTTGCTGTGGAAGGTGGTTATAATGGGTATGTGCCGGGTCTTCAGGATGTGCTTTGCCACGCTCCAGCTACGGAATGGGGAGTGCAGGTGCAGAAGGTCGAAGGGGATCTCATCCAGCCGGGCGACGAATTGCCTGTCCTCCAGGGGCATGCCGAACTGGTAGTTCTGCCCGGGAATGTGGAAGGATTTGTAGAAAAGGCAGTTGAGGCCCTCCCGTTGGGTATGGGCGTCGTCCATGGGCGAGATGTAATACATAGTATGCCCACGCTGTCCGAGCAAGTGGCAGTATTCCATGACTACGCGGCCTACGCCGTCGCAGTTCGGGGGGAAGGATTCGCACAGTTCACCGATAATCATAACAATCTCCTTATTGAAATCCGTGGTAAAAGTTGATAAACTCGTCTGGTACAAAGCGGGCCGCGGCGGTAAATAGGAGCCGCCCTGAGGCCCGGGGAGGGGGATAAAATGAAAAGCTTCCTGAAAAAACTGTTTTCTCTGGCGCTGGCTTTGATGCTGGCGGGAACGGGGGCGGGTATGGCTGAGGTAAATCCGATGTACGAAAAAGGGGGAGAGGAATGGTACCGTGAGGTCCTTGCGCGCTCCCTTGTGTCCCCGGGCAGCAATCTGCGGCTCAAAAACGTGATCGCCCGGGCCCGGGCGGGGGAAGAGATCACCATCGCGGTCATCGGCGGCTCTATCACCGAGGGGGCCGGGGCCGCCAGGTACCAGGACTGCTGGGCGTCCCTTACGGCGCGGCGGTTCGGCCGGCTCTTCGGCACGAACGGGGGGAAAAACGTAAAGCTGGTCAACGCCGGCGTGGGCGGGACTCCGTCTACCTTCGGGCTGATGCGGTATCAGAGGGACGTGGTGGAACGTGTGACGGACCCGGACGGCCTGCCCGACATCGTGATCATCGAATTCTCTGTGAACGACTGGGGGGAACCGACGGGGCACCGCTGCTTCGAGGCCCTGGTCCGCACCGCCCTGGCCCAGCCAAACGACCCGGCGGTGATCCTGCTGTTCGCCGTGTTCAAAAACGGCTTCAACCTGCAGGACGAACTCAGGAGGATCGGGGACGCCTACGGTTTGCCGATGGTCTCCATCCGGGACGGCGTGTACCCCGAAGTGGGGGTCCACTTGACGGCGGAGGAGTTCTTTTATGACGAGTACCATCCCACGTCCCTGGGCCACGCGATCATGTCGGATTGCCTGCTGAGGGCCATCGGCGCCGCGGACGATGCCGAGCCTTCCGAAAACGATGCCGACATTTCGGCCGGGCCCGTGTTCGGCGCGGACTGGGTGGGGCTCCGGACGGTCTATGCCGGAAGGGAAACGGAGGGGGTCACCGTCTCTCGAGGCGGCTTTGCCCATGACGACCACTCGTCCTACACCAATACGCCCGTGGGCCGGGTCTGCGGGGAAAACTTTTTCCACAGCGCCGGGGACCCGGACGACCCCCTGACCGTGACCGGGAAGTTCAAAAAGCTCCTGGTGGCCTTCAAAGCCGCCCGCGGCAGCGACTGGGGCCGCGCCGAGATCCTGGTCGACGGAAAAGTGCGGGCCGTCGTCGGCGGCGGGAACGACAAATGGGGCCAGAGCGAGGTGGTCCTGTGCCTGAACGAGGCCGTTGCCGAAGAGCATACCGTGGAGATCAGGATGACCGAAGCGACAAAGGATAAGAAATTTACGATCACATGTCTGGGGATCGTGCCCTGATACGATCTGATGTGTGTATTCCGCCGGCCGGGCAGCAGCACTGCCCGGCCGGCGTTTTCATCCTGTGGGATGAGTATCAGATCATGCGTTCACTTGACCCATGTCATTCGGCGGGAACAGTCTCGGTCATCGCGCGGGCGACCAGGATTTTGATGATCTCCGGGAACACCGCTTCTCCGGTGGCGCGGGAAAAGAGGCCGAAGTTTTCACCGTTGCCGTTGAAAGATCCGTTGTCCCACCAGGCGACGGGCACGCCGTAGGAGGTGGCGATGCTGACGTAGGTCATGCACCACTCCAGGCGGGCGTCCAGGTTGTTCTTGTCAAGGCAGCCGCACTCGTCCATGATGGCGGGAATGCCCCGGGAGATGAAGTTTTTGTAGAGGACGGAGATGTTGCCGACGATGTCGTTCCTCTGGGACAGGTTGCCGCGGGCGAACGCTTTTCCGCCTTTGGTGTTCAGGGCGAAGTCATAGGGAGTGTAGGCGTGGGCAAACACGATGATGCGGTTGTCCGCGGAATCGGAAGGCATCACAAAACGGCCGGGGACCAGGTTGGCGGGGGAGGCGGCATAGCCGGTGACGCACAGGTAGCGGGCGGCGTTGTTCCCGCCGGTGGCGCGCACGGTGTCCACAAAGATCTGGTTGAAGCGGTTGATGACGTCGGCGGCGTCCGTGCACGCCGCGCTGCCGGCCTGGAAGTTCCATTCGTTCGCGGTCCCCACCAGGCGGGGCTCGTTGAGGGCCTCCAGGATCACCCGGTCGTCATAGTCGCGGAAGCGCTCGGCCATCTGGGTCCATACGGCGGTCAGGAATTTGACGGACTGATCGAAGTGCGCGCTGTCGGGATAATACCATTTGGCGTCGTTGTCGTGGTGGGTGTTGACGATAACGATCAGGCCGCTGTCCAGGGCCCAGTCCACCACCTCCTGCACCCGGTCCATCCAGTCCTTGGAGACGTTGAAATCCTTGTCCACATGGTCGTGCCAGGAGACCGGGATGCGGATGAACCCGAAGCCGGCGTCGGCGACGCTTTGGATGAGCTCCCGGGTGGTGTAGTAGCCGGTCCAGCCTTTTTCATATTCCATGTGGTTTTTGAGCCATGTGCAGTTATTGGCGTCGAAGGTGTTGCCAAGGTTCCATCCGATGCCCATTTTCCTCAGGAAGGCCATGGCCTCGTTATCGGGGATCTCCTGGACCGGGGCGTTGTATTCCGGGACGGCGCTTTCAGCAAACGAACCCGGGACCGCAAGGATCAAACAGAAAAGCAGCAGCAGGGCAACGTATCTTTTCATGGACTTACCTCCTGAAGTGAAAATCGGGCCTGCCAAAACGGCCGATGGCGGCGCGGTCGAGCCGGGGAGCCGGGAAAACCTCACGCCCGGCAGATTAAGTATATCTCATCGCACGCCGCAAGGCAAGGAGTTTTGGCCGTGCTCAGGGCAGGGAGACGCCGCCTTCCCCCCGGAAGCGGATGCTGCCGGTGATGGTAACGCGCACAGGTCCGCCGGAGGCGGCCTCGGCCTCAGCCAGGATCGTTCCGCCGGGCTGACGGACGGCGACGCGCTTTTCGCCCCGGGAAAGGGCCAGGTATGCGCACAGGGCGGTCGAGCCGCTGCCGCAGCCGTTTTCCCACACCAGGGTGCCGCTGTTTTTGACCAGGACCAGGGGACGCATAAAATCCCCGTCCCACTGCAAAAGCCCCACGGCCTCCTCGGGGAGGGCGGGGGCGGTCTTTACAAGCAGCGCTTCGGCTTCCGCTTTTTCAAGGGGCGGGCCTTCCGTGATCAAATGGGCGATGCCTTCCATGGATACCAGCACAGCTTTCCTGCCGCCGAGGTCCATGGGGCGGTACCCGTGGACGGGGGGCATCATCACCCTGCCCATCCAGAGGCCGGGCGACAGGGAGCGGACAGTGCATTTCACGGTGCTTTCCGCACCGGAGACCGATAACGGGACAGCCATTTCCCCTTTGGCGCCGGCTTTTTCCGCCAGGTACGCCGCGCAGGCCATGGCGGCGTTGCCACAGAATTCCCCGCCCATCATTTCAAGCCGGGGAACTTCACCGGTGAGCGTCAGGTAACCCACCTGCTCGCAGTGGTTCATCAAAAGATCCGTCACGGCGCGCCGCGTACCCTCGGGCACCGGGTCTGTCACAAGGCAGGTCAGGTTGCCGGTGGGGTCCAGAAGGACATACCGGAATTTATTCATTGCTCCCGCATCCTCCTGAGGAACTGGATGGTCCTTTCCTTGGTGGGGCGGTCGATGACCTCCTTCGGGTCGCCCTCCTCCACGATGACCCCGCCGTCCATGAACACCACGTAATCCGACACGTCCCGGGCGAAGGCCATCTCGTGGGTCACGATGACCATCGTCATCTTTTTTTCGGCCAGTCTCCGGATCACCTTCAGGATCTCGCCGGTCAGCTCCGGGTCCAGGGCCGAGGTGGGTTCGTCGAAAAAGAGGATCTTGGGGTTCATCGCCAGTGCCCGGGCGATGGATACCCGCTGCTGCTGTCCGCCGGAAAGCTGACAGGGGTATGCGTCCGCCTTGTCCTGGAGCCCCATCTGTTCAAGCAGGTCCAGGGCTTCCTTTTTTACTTCTTCCTTTCCGCGCTTCTGCACCAGCATCGGCGCTTCCATCACGTTTTTAAGGACCGAGTAATGGGGGAACAGGTTGAAATTCTGGAACACCAGGCCGAACATGTTCCGGACCTTCCGGATATTCTCCGGCGGCTCGTAGACAGCCTTGCCGTTCACATCCCGGGCGGCGTAGACGCCGTCGTAGATCAGGTCCCCGCCGTCCATTTTTTCAAGAAGCGTGGCGCAGCGCAGAAGGGTCGATTTTCCGCTGCCGCTGGGCCCGATGATGGACAGCACCTGGCTTTTCCTGACGCTGAGGTTCAGGTCTGTCAGCACCTCCAGGCCGCCGAAGCTTTTGCGGATGTGGTTGATCTCAAGCAGGTTTTCCATGGCTGCCCCTCCTTACCTGTAGTAATTCATGGCCTTTTCCGCCCGGCCCATCACAAAGTCCACGACGAGGTTGAACACATAATAGAACGCGCCGGCCACAAGGAACGGGACGAAGCTGGACTGGGAATTGGCGATCTGCTTGCCGATGGTGAACATCTCCTGG